>NZ_CP008743.1:0-327500 GCF_002117145.1 Candidatus Nucleicultrix amoebiphila FS5
AATTAATCGGCAGCGTAGCGCTTTTTAAGGTAGTTGCGTTGAGCGTGATATCCTTCGTTGAATAAATGAGCACCAATTTCATGACCATCACGAGGGGGAACTTTAAGAGAAGTCAAAGGATGATGAAGGCCAACCGATAATTGGAATGAAGAATAAGCATTTAAGCGAAGATTCACTTTGCTTGCTTTTAAATTCATCATATCCTCCATCCTTGGATTATTTACAAAACGCGTTTAGACTATTCGGTAAATCGTAAAAAAAATATTAACAAAACCAATTAAAAGTCTTTGAAAAAATTGAATAAAAATTAAGGCAAAATTTAAGAGCTGTTAAGCAATCGGAGGCGTTGTGAAGAAATTTGTAAAGTATTGGTTTTTATGGGGAATCGTTCTTGTTCTGCAGGGATGTGTCCAAACCCATGAAGTGCGCTTCGCAGCTATTGGTGATTTTGGAGAGGCTGGTGAAGAAGAAAAAAATGTCGCTGAACTTGTGAAATCTTGGGATCCGGATTTCATTATCACCCTTGGAGATAATAATTATCCCGATGGAGACGCCTCTACGATCGACGCCAATATTGGACAATATTATCACGCCTATATTGCTCCCTATCGGGGACATTATGGGAGAGGGGCTGATACGAATAGATTTTTCCCATCGTTAGGCAATCATGATTATCATAAGAGCCCAACTGCAGACCCTTATTTAGCTTATTTTCAACTGCCAGGGAACGGTCGTTACTACGACTTTGTAAAAGGGTCTGTGCATTTTTTCGTTCTCAATAGTGATGTGCACGAACCTGATGGTGTTACAGAACACTCAAAACAAGCGCGCTGGTTGAAAGAAAAACTTAAAGAATCAAATGACCCCTTTAACGTAGTTTATTTCCATCATGCCCCGTATTCATCGGGACACCATGGTCCTACTAAACGCATGCAATGGCCCTTTAGGGAATGGGGGGCCAGCGTTGTTCTTTCAGGTCACGATCATACCTATGAAAGGTTGGAAGTGAGAGGCCTTCCTTATATCATTAATGGGCTTGGAGGAAAAAATCTACGCTATGGTTTCCCAAAAATTTATCCCGGATCTAGGGTGCGTTTTAATAAAGAGCATGGCGCTTTATTGGTTGAAGCAAATGAAATATTTATGTGTTTAAGATTCTATTCTGAAGATGGGGATCTTATTGACACTCTGAAGCTTCAAGCGCGTTCCTAAGCTTTATTAACATGGGTTGCAAAGGACCAAAGATATCCATCAATATCCTTGAGCTGACAGAAGCGATCTCCCCAGAATTCATCCGCTGGCTCTCTTATAGAGATGGCTCCATGGGCTAGAGCTTGTTCATAAAGTTTGTCGACATCAAGTGTATAGAGGTAAAGACTGATTGGCATGATGATGCCTAAATTATTCGGGGTTTTGTGAATAGAGTCCCACACACCTTCTGGCGTAAACATGATTTGTATATCCAAATAACTCATTTCCACATGACTGATTTGCCCTTTATCGTTTTTGGCGGGTGGATTGGTGAGCTTAAAGCCAAAAGCCTTTTCATAAAAACGAATGGATTCTTCTGCCTGAGAAACCGTTAAATAAGGAATGAGAGTTGGCATGTTTTGTGGTTTAAAATTTTGAGTCATAGTGGTGATTCCTCTTCCGACATTCAAGAATGTTGTTGAAAAAGTAAAGGAAAGGGAGGATTTCTCCTCCCTTCTCATGAGTGATCACTGGTTGTAAGGCTTTTAAGCAGCTTCCATCAATCCAATGATACGATATGTTGCTTTAATGTTGCTTTTCGAGATGGAAATATCCTTTGTGCAAAACTCATTGCCTATTTTTTCCATCAAACGAACGACAAGGGTATCAGCCATATTCCCGCTGTCAGAACGCCATTGAATAAATTGACCTACTAAGGCTTGATCGGTGCGGGTAATAACAAGTAAAGAACACCCAGGTGAAAGAGCCTTATTAGGATGGATAAAGACTTGATCTTCTTTGCGATAACGTTGTCCTAAAGATTCATCCTTTACTTTGAAGGCAAATGCTCCAGGAACCCCCAAGAGTTCACTAGGGCGCGTTAGCCATTCGGAGGCTGCATCAAAATCAATGCGATGCTTTTGACCTTCATTGTGAATATCGTAGAGCGGTAGATCTTGTGGAAGCATAGCAATAGCTCCCTGTTCGCCATATCCAGCCGCGGCTTGAGAAAGAAACCGCGTGCTGCTTGAATCGTGAACGAGAAGATCTCCGGGATGACAAGAAAGAACAAGGGCTAAACGGTGTAAAACATCCGCATTGAGACGGCGTGTCCCACTTTCGAGTCGTGAGAGATAAGAAGGCGATAGCCTTGTTAATTCAGCGAGTTCTTCAAGAGTGTACCCCCGACGTATGCGAAAATCTCTAAGAGGATGTTTTGATTTTTTGCGCTTTCTTAAAGCAACTTTATTTTTATTGTTTGGAGAAAGGGGGGTGAAACTTATAAGATTATTGGGTCCGAAGTTACTGTTTTGGATATCTTCTTCGTCAAAATCGTTTTCATAATTCGGGTTTCTTGGCGAAATTTTAATATTAGATTTTAGGTCAGGTACGGGTTTCATTTTTGTTGCTGTCATTTTTTGCCTCTCTGTAGCTTTGTTTTCATAGCCAAAGCATTAATTTGATTAACAAAATTTATTTCATGGGCAAAAAAAGTCTTAAAAACTTGACAAAATGACCCTCTTTTGTCAAAAAGAAAGCCATGAAATATTGATATACGATATATGCTAAAAACGCATACCAGGGCAAGGCTTTTTTTTAACAATCTTTTTTAAGAGGGAGACGACTCTATTCATGCTACATTCTCAGGAAAAAATTGGGAAAAATTTTTGGAACGAGGTTGACAAGAATCGATTAGAAGTTGCCTACCAAGCTGGAATTTCTTTGAAAGAAATTAGTACACTTCTTGGACGCACGTATCAAAGCATCAATAAGGCTCTTGATCGAAGCAAAATAAGAGAAAAAGCAAAAGTAGGTATATTTTTCAGATGTCGCACATCTCGAACAAAGATTCATAAAAAAACCTTATATGAAGTGCAACAAGATCCCGACATCTGGTTATTACTGCAGAAAAGAGTGCAGTATAGCATGAGAAAGGGGGGATCAAATTCTAGACGCAATCTACATAAAGTTGATCTTTGGACACATATGGACATTGTCCTTGAGTTCTTAAGATCGCGCGGCTTTGATGTAAGAAAGCCTTTGGTCCATGTAGAAAATATTGAACCCGTCTATTTTTTGAATGGTAAGCCTTCAACGGGGCTCAGTATTCTTTTGCTAGCAAATCGACTCCGTATCTTGGATCACAAGCAACCTTTTTTAGTATCTGGGGTTACCCAGTGAACATAAAACTGGCAACCGATTCTTTGACTTTTGATTATTCTTCCCAAGTTCTGTATTGATAATGTAAAATATCGAGGTTTCGTTTCGTTCTTACTAAGGATCGCGCAAGCGTATTGCCAATGAATGATCCAATAACAGATCCACACATACCAAAAAACAAGGAATGATCTCCGATAAGGCTATTCAAGAAATATTGTCCTATGGATCCCCCAAGATAAGAACCAAGACCAGAGACGAATCCTATAAATCTTGCTTCTCCTTCGGATGCTTGTTCTGCTTTCATCAAGAGGTAACTTGTCGTCATCGTTTTCACCGCCCCTAAGGGAATTAGAAAATCTGTATTGGATTGATTATTGCCAAAAAAGTAATTTGTAAAAAAGCTGCTGCTCGAAGAAAAAAAAGTCATGAATGCATGATCTGAAGAATCTATCCTTGTATTAATCATTGTTCTTTGAAGATAAACATCATCATCTTCTTCATAATCTAGACTCGCAGAACTGTTGCTTGTGCTCATGCATATTAAAATAACCATAAACGTGATGATTGATTTGAAGGTAAGAAAAGCAATCTGTTTGGGAAAAATTTTTTTCATTATTGTAGCCTTTGAATGATTGATTTCGTCATAAAAAAATAACTCAAAAAATATTATGACACCATTAATAGCTTTAGATATTGTAGCGTAATAAATTGTTTTATGTAGATGGAAAAAGATATTGAAGAGTTTTTGTCAGAAGAAGTGTCCCTAATTTTAGTGAGATTTCTTCCTTACAAAGAGTTTTTCCGCATGCTAAAAAGATAAAAACAATTTTTAAAGGGGAGCGGATGAGCAACAAAAAGATAATGATTTCGTATTTGGCTTGTCCATATACACATGTTGATCCAAAAGTAAAAGCATGGCGTGTGGAAGCTGCGCGGCGCGTAGCCCATTATCTTATTTTGCAAGGACATTTTATCTATTCTCCTTTAACACACAACATGCCCATTGATAGCTTAGGAATACATGGGAATTGGCTTACATGGCGTGACTTTGATCATGAAATGGTAGCGAGATGTGATAAGCTCTTGGTTTTAAGACTTTCTGGCTGGAGAGAATCTAAGGGAGTGCAAGCAGAAATCAATCATGCAAAAACGCTTCATAAACCTATAGAAGAAATTGATTTACCTGAAGAAGTAAAACGCCAACTTAATGATTTCGCAATAAAGGAAGGTATTCATGAATAATAAAAAAAATCTCTCATCCAATCGATTTCTAGCGCTTACTATTTTTTCAAGTCGATGGTTGCAAGCTCCTCTTTATTTAGGGTTGATCATTGCACAAGGTATCTATGTGTATCAGTTTATTTGGGAACTTTCTCACCTTCTTTTGAATATTAGAAAAATCGAAGAAACTGAAATTATGCTTATTGTTTTGGGGCTGATCGACGTTGTGATGATTTCAAATTTGTTGATTATGGTGATTATTGGCGGGTATGAGACCTTTGTGTCACGCTTAAGGATGGATGAACATCCTGATAGTCCAGAGTGGTTGTCTCATGTGAATGCAAATACAATGAAAATAAAATTATCCTTGGCTCTGATAGGTATTTCATCCATTCATCTTTTAAAGACTTTTATTAACATTGATCAAATAAGTGAAAAAGCAGTGATTTACCAAGTGGTTATTCACTTGGCATTTTTGCTGTCGAGTCTTGCGCTTGTGTACACATCAAAAGTGGCCCAAGAGATTACAGAAAGATATTAATGTTTTGAAAGTTGGCGAACGAATTCTTTGAAATCTTCGGGATGGGTGAAGTCTTCATATACTGATGCAAAGCGCACATACGCCACAGGATCAAGATCATAAAGTGATTCCATCACAAGACTACCGATGGTTGCTGATGAAATCTCTGTTTCTCCCATGGATTCTAATTGACGTACAAGACTATTAATTACTTTTTCAATTTTTTCTTCATCAATGGGACGCTTGTGTAGTGCGAGGTGGAGGGATCTATGGAGCTTCTCTCGTTGAAAAGCTTCAACGCTTTTGTCTTTTTTAATAACTTTTAAGGGCAAAAGTTGAATATGTTCAACGGTTGTAAAGCGTGCACTACAGTCGAGACAATGTCTGCGACGACGAATTGCTGTATCGCCTTCAATGGCTCGAGAGTCTTTTACCGCCGTATTTTCATGTCCACAAAAAGGGCATTTCATTGAAGGTTCTTTACCTTAATCTAAGCTTGGATAAAGGGGGTATTGGTTACAGAGGCCCTCTGTTTTTTCTTTCAGCTTTTTCTGCACGGTTTCTGAAAAAGTGTTGTTACTAAGCGCTATGAGAGAATCAGCAATGATATCGCCTATGAGAGAAAAGTCTTGCTCTTTAAACCCACGCGTGGTGCATGCTGGAGAACCAATGCGAATGCCAGAGGTTTGAACGGGAGGAAGGGGATCATAGGGAATACCATTCTTATTGCAAGTAATGCCGATCGTCTCAAGGCTTTCAGAGGCTAGTTGACCTGTGATTTTCAATGTCTGCAAATCTACTAAGGACAAATGACAATCAGTCCCGCCCGTGGTGATTTTTATATCTCTTTCCATCAATCTATTAGCCATGGCTTTTGAATTTCTAACAATTTGAGCTGCATAGTTTTTAAAATCGTCTTGAAGCGCTTCTTTGAACGCAATTGCTTTTGCAGCAATAACATGCATGAGCGGTCCACCTTGAGCACCGGGAAAAACGGCAGAATCAAATTTCTTAAAGAGCTCTTCACAATCACTCAGAATCATGCCCCCTCTTGGTCCTCTTAAAGTCTTGTGGGTTGTTGTTGTCACCACATGGGCATGGGGAAGAGGAGTAGGAAAGACATCCCCGGCAACTAAGCCTGCAAAATGAGCCATATCCACCATTAAATAAGCCCCTACTTTATCGGCAATTTCACGAAATGCTTTGAAGTCGATAAAACGTGGATAGGCAGAACCACCGGCAATGATAAGTTTTGGTTTTTCTTTAAGGGCAACATCCAATACTTGGTTCATATCGATAGTGTAGTCCTCTCGATTGACGCCGTAAAAGACTGCTTTAAACCATTTTCCTGATAGGTTAACTTTAGATCCATGGGTCAGATGGCCACCGCAGCACAAATCCATCCCCATAAAAGTATCGCCAGGATTGAGAAGAGCTAGAAAAACCTCTTGATTCGCCTGAGAACCTGAATGAGGCTGGACATTAGCATAGCGGCAATTAAATAGTTTTTTAGCACGCTCAATAGCAATCGTTTCAGCGCGATCAACAAACTGGCAACCCCCGTAATAACGACGACCAGGATAGCCTTCTGCATATTTGTTAGTTAGAGGAGAGCCTTGCGCTAACATTACTTGAAGGGACGTAAAATTTTCGGAAGCAATTAATTCAATCTGGTTTTTCTGACGATGGATTTCATCATGGATGGCTTCATAAATTTCAGAATCGTAAGATTTAAGGGCCGTAAAATTCATCATAGAAAATTCTCCTTTATAAAACTTTCAGGACTGTATCAAAGGTTTAGGAGAACTTCTAGTGATGGTCTTTAATTTATAAAAAATTTTAATCTCTTGGCGATGAGACTGAGAAATTCTACGTATTCACAGACGGAGCTCCAATAAAAGATTTTACAGGAGAAAAGCGTACATGAATACGTAGAAAATGAGCGTCAACTTTATTGTTCAATCGGTAAATTAGCTTCTTTCCATGATTGATATCCACCGACTATTTCTTTTACAGGATAACCAAGAGAAGCAAATTTTTTAGCCGCTTTCTGGCCAAGATTACAGAGTAATTGATAGCAATATACATAGTTATACCCATCTTTTCTGAGTTTCTCAAATGAGGTTTCATTGCCATCAAATCCTTTATGTTCATCGAAAGGAATGTTAACTGCGCCAGGAATATGCCCTTCAGAAAAATCTTTTGCTGTACGTAAATCAACAATCGTTACATTCTTTATTTTACCGTCAAGGACAGCCTTAACACCATGAGGATTGGTTTTGAAATTAAGTTCATTCTCAAAAAACTGAGCTGCTTTAGCTGTATCTTGAATCATCATTTTATGGACGTTATCCATCGTCTCGTTCTCAGAGTGAGCTGAAGTCATTGGAATCATTGCAACACCGAGAGCTGTGGATATTTTTGAAAATTTGTTCATAATTTTTTATCTTTCATTAGAATGTTAATTCATTCATTTATCTATGTATTGGCTTTTAAAGCTAAAATAAATTGAATAATTATCTACATTTTGTTAAGTTTATTTAAACTTGATAGGGTGTTATTAACATGGACTTAGATTTTCGAGATTTTACTTTATTAGAGGCAGTTGAACAGCATGGAAGCTTTTCAGCAGCAGCAGATGCTTTAGGACGAACACGCTCAGCAATTACCCAGCATATTCATAAATTAGAAAATCAGCTAAAAATTCAGATTTTTGATAGAGCGTTCTATAGACCGAAGTTTACTTCTCAAGGTCGTATTTTATTAGAAAGAGGACGTCATATCCTCCGTCAAATGGAGCGGCTAAAGGGAGATTTAAAGCTTGTGGAGAAAGGCTGGGAATCAGAGTTTTCCATTGCTTTTGATGATCTATTAGACTATCGATGCCTTTACCCACTTATTCAAAAGTTTTATGTTCACGCTCCAGGTGTTGAAGTACGTCTCCATAGGGAAGTCCTTAATGGGACTTGGGATGCATTGTTAAAAAATAGGGCAACTCTCGTCATAGGCGTTACTAACGAACCACCTTTAGGACTATCAATTGATCAAATGGAATTAGGAACAGTAGAATTTGTTTTTGCGGTATCACCATTTCATTCTTTAGCAAAAGAACCGGAACCTTTATCGTTAGAAGTGTTAAGAGAAGCGTATAGCGTTGTAATTTCTGATACATCTCAACAGCTTTTAAGTCGGTCAACAGGAACGTTTTCTGGACAAAGAGTTTTTATTGTCCCTCATATGGATGCAAAGATTGCAGCACAGGTCTCAGGTTTAGGGGGGGGATTTGTACCCTTTAATCGTATTAAGGATTTTCTGGCAAAAGGAGAATTAGTAATTCGTAACGTTGCTAAACTAAAAACACAAACAAGTTTGAAAATCGCATGGCGTACAGATTCTACCAGTAAGGCGTTGGAGTGGTTCTTATCGCAATTGAGATCCAAAGTAATTTGTCAACAAATTTTAGGTGCAAGTAGTGTTTAAAAGAAGATTTCAATAAAAAAAACCCTGAAATTTAAAAATTCCAAGGGTTTTTAAATAATAAAATATTTTCTAAATTATTTTATTTTTCTAAGTCCGTAGACGCTCCAGATTTTGTAGTTTGTTTCCGATCATCAATATCAGAGATTGCTTTTGTCTTAAGTGTTGAAGAAGAATCTTCAGAGGCTCTTGCGTCTTCAAAGACCGCAGTTTGTGCGTCTGATGTTTCGATAATCTTTTCGGTTCCGCCTTCTGGGGCAACACCATCAGTTTCTGCTACACTAGGCACTACAGAAACTGTAATCTTTTCAAGCTTTTCTTTCAATGTTAAACGTTGCTGTGCATACGCGTCATCTAAAGACATTCCATTCGTTTCAGAAGTATCAAATTGTTCTGTAACAAGCTTTGTTGCTTTTTCTAAGAATGAAGTGAGCAAACCATTAAGAGCTTCTTGAACAGTGGTCAGATCTTTAATCACTTGAATTCTGGCTTCAACGGGATCTTCAGGTAGCTCTTTTGCAACGTCTACAGTGACACCAGCATATTTAAGAAGACCAATGCTGTCGCTTATATTGAGCCACTTATGCTTTAGTGTTGCGACACTATAGCTCAATTTAGATAAGTTTTTCAGTTGAATGTTAAAATCAATAAATCGGCCCTCTGGTGTAACGGCTACTTTTGATCGCTTAAAGTCAATCTGAGTGAGGGGTAGGAGTTCATTGGGAGCGTCTGGATTGCGCTGAACATAAGGCATGTAAGGAGTAGGTTTAATTGTTCCCCCATTAACCCCTGCATGATATGCAGTTATGAGCTCGTCTTGACTCAAGCTTGTTTGACCAGTGATGGGGGATGTTTGAAAAGCATCTTCAGGAGACTCCCAAACACTGCGACCCTTTAAAGATTTTTCCGTGTGATCTTTCATTGCTGATAGAGCGCTTACTGCATCTTCCTTCTCAAGAGCCTCTTTAGACCATCCTGGATATTCGCGGAGCATGAAAAATAGACCTGCTAAAGATTTTTGATCATTTTCCAACGCAATCTTAAGAGAAATTTCTTTGAGCAAGTTTGTCAGCAAAGTGACACGTTTTGAAAAGACCTGAGGAGTCGCTTGCTCTAAAAATTCTTGAACATCACCCGATTGCAAACGAATTTGTTCAGCTTCTCTCATGATGTGGTGGTAATAAGCTGTTTTTAAAGTATGCATATAAAGCTCAGAATGAAGACGATCATGGGCTATAAACCCAAGAGGTGTAAGTCCCTTTGTCGTTTTATTGTCTTCTGTGACACCATGAGCCTTCGTGTTCTGCGTGGGAACAGGGAAAGCGTGAATATGCAAACCGTCTAAAGTCATGAAAAGCATTTCGATAATGCTTACTTTGCCCACTTTGGGGAAGCCCAAAGGCAATTGAGCTGGCAAGTCTTGGTCAATAGTGGACTTTATAACTTTTTTAGTCCCGCGATAATCTAAATCAGACGAAGCCTTATAAAAGCTACTAAGTTCATTAGCTGTAAAAATATTAGCGTTATCTTCAATTGACGCTAGATCTTCTAACCAATTTTTTCCTTCAAGTGACAGACCAATATAAACTTCAGGTTGAAAAACATGACTGAAAATAGATTTTTCATCGTCGCTTGGGTTGCTGACGCTGGCTGCCATTCTGAAAATGTTAACAAGGTACCAAGCGATAGAAACATCTTTCTTTTCAACTTTTTCTTTCGCTTCATTCACAACTTTTGCTATACGCTCTTTAAAATCAACTTGATCGTCTTTTATAGGGTAATTTTCCATAAAGCTGATCCAACCTGTCACAAGAGGAATTAGTTCTTCTTTCGGGCTGAATAAATATTTTGTACGTTGGTTTTTAGGCAATTTACCTAATTCTTCTCGAAACTTATGAATGATATCTACGTCAGAAAACGCGCCTTTAGTCTTAAAGCTAGCTGTTAATTTTTCCGCACGAGGATCGGTGATCAACAAATCAAAGCTAGAACGAGATAAGGCTTGCATAGCTTTGCTTGGTTCACCAGTGTTTTTAGGAGCAACAGAAGATCTTGTGTGTTGACCAATGCTCTCTAGAGAGAACTCTTCTAATTGGCTTTCTGTGGCTGAGAGGGGGAGTGTTGCGTGAAGTGAAATAAATGCGGAAGAAGCTAAAAGTAAGCTGCGTAGTTTCATGTAATCGTCTCCAAATTTTTTAGTATTCCATCTTATATATTGCTTTTATGGCAATAATCAATGTTTTATTTGTTTTCGCGATAGTTTTTCTAAAAAAAGAAATTTTGAAAAATTCTTATTGAGAAGAAGTTGTATGATTAAATAGGATATGAATTTGTGCTTATGTGAAAATAACTTTTAAGAGAATAGTATTTGTACTATATGAGCCGCTAAAAACTCTCTAAAGTTGTAAAGAAGGCCAGAACGTTCTGGCCTTCTTAGTGTTGTGAATTTATAAAATATTGCTTTTTGCGTTAGTAAGTTGGTCTTGATGAGGTTTTTTTGTCTGAATCATCCATCTGTTTACCTACATAGCCACCAGCAAGCGCACCAGCAGCTGTACCCACTGCAGCACCGACAATAGCACCACGACCGCCACCAATTTGTGATCCTATAAGAGCACCACCAGCAGCACCTATCAGAGTTCCAGCTGTTTGCTTTGGCCCACCTGTTGTACCGCAAGCGGATAATAAAAAAGACATTGCAACCAATAGAGACAAAGATTTCATTTTCATGATAGCCACCTTAATATAATTTAATTACTACCTTTTATAACGCTCCTTTATCGTGTAGGAGCTTTATCGTTATCATCCATGGTTTTACCAAGATAACCACCAGCAAGTGCGCCAGCAGCTGTACCGACTGCAGCAGCAGCGACTTGACCAGCCCCACTACCAAATTGAGCACCAACAACGGCGCCACCAACGGCGCCAATTAATGTACCTGCTGTCTGCTTGGGTCCCCCTGTTGTACCGCAGGCAGAAAGTAAAAGTGATGTAGAAACTAATAAAGACAAAGTTTTAATTTTCATTGTTTGCGTCCTCTGTAAAGTTTATACACAGTAATTATAGTTTAATCCTAGCATTTAATAGTTAAAAATTAGCTAAAGGAAGAGATCTTGTTGTTTGTTTTAATTGGAGGGTGTTAGGAGTTTTAAGTAAAATATTTCTTAGAGAGTTTTAATATTAAAGTGCTCAAAGCAATAAAAAGAACGCCAAGCGCGATTAAAGTAATTGGCCAGCCAATGGAATCAGTAAATTTTGAGGTGTAGTAGGCAATGAAAGCAAAAAAACTTAAGGTAGTACTAGCAAGAAGCGCTTTGCTTTTTATCACTACACTTAGATAGACCATTAGACCAACAACGGTCAAATAAAACAGTTCAAAGGATTCCTTTTCGAACAAGCGAAAAGCACCTAAAAGAAATAAGAGACCTCCTATAAACATCCAAAAACCGAATCCTTTGGCGCTGTATAGCTTTGGAATATTATGAGAGATCAAAATTGTACTTGTTCCTATTAGGAGTCCTCCTAAGGTGAGACCTGTGTCAAAATAATCGAAAAGAGTTACAAAGAAGAAAAAGAAGAATAAAAATCCCATCCATAGGTTGACGTTCAATTTAAATCTTAGAAAAGTAAGAAACTGATGAATGATCATGGGACCGAAAACAATAAGCACTGGCAAACGGTTGTCTATGGAAATTTCATAAGAACTCTCTTAAGGTTACAAAGAGACCAATAGGGATGAGAATGGCGGAGAGGACAGAGAGGATAGAGGCGGATTTAAGATTCCTTTCATCAAGAGCATAATGAATAAAGAACGCATAACAACTGAGTCCTGATCCGAGAGTTATTGTAATTCTTAAAAAACTGGACATATCGCTCCAGTACATATGTAAAAAGACAATGATGCCAGCAAAGACAAAAAGACCACCTAAGTAGCTTAAATAATGGCTTACTTGCGAAGATGAATGAGTTTTTTTTGAGTCACCAATACTGATGAAATCGTGAATATCAGTTATACTTAAATGATGTTCTTTCATTAATATGGCGATATCTTTAAGAGCTTTCCTTTGTGAGACTTTCATAGCTTCCCCTAGGGTATCAACCATCCCAAAAAATGCGTAGAATAATACGATGCGTGCAAAGAAGTTTTAATTGGGATGACGCGACCATTTTTGCTGAGAGCAAATAAGGCTTTGTTTCTTTCGGAAAAAAATAAGCCCCCCATAAAACTGAAGTTATCCGGTTTTTTGAGTTCGTATCCATCAGGGGCTATTGCTGATTGGTTAAGTTCTTTGACAGAAATTTCTTTTAAGATGAACTCTTTTTTCTCATAGGGTTTAAGTTCATCAAGATCAGTGAAGTTTATTTGATGAGATTTCATTGTTTTGACATCACAGCGATAGATCGACGGGATTTTCTGAGGACGACCAGAAGGGTTTTTAATCTTCAAAACTAAAAAATTATTCACTACTTTGAGATCTTTGATGGAGGCATTGTCGCCATAAGAATAGTCATTGTTACTATAAAGGAAATCATATTGGGGGTTCGCAACAAAAATGCCTGTAATGTAGGGAACTGCGTAAAAAACGCCAACCATTAAGATGGGTAATAGCAAACCAACAATAAGCGCCCAATTTTTTTTAATTTCTGACATAGATCTCTCTCAAAATAACATTTATTTATTCACTACTCTTCTTTTCCTTAATTAATGATGAATAAATAGGGGAAGGTTGCTTCTTTTCATGATGTTACGTGTACATGAGCCAAAAAGAGCTTCAGTAATGATTGTCTTATGAAAAGCACCCATGACAATCAAGCTATAGTCATTGTTTTGCGATTCTTTTAAAATAATCTCTTCCGGCTTTTCGTCAGAGGCAACAGAAATGAGTCTGACTTGAGCGCCATAAAGTTCAGAAATGCTTTTAGCTTTCTTGCCAATTTCTTCGGCTTGTTCTTTGGTAGGACTAATGGTCAAGATACTTAGTTCTTTATCGATTCCCAATCCCAACAAAAGAAACATATGAAGGGCTCTTGCTGTTTGCAGACTGCCATCATAGGCCACAAGAACTTTATTTCCTAAAGAACTTTTACCGGGAATAGTTATGATAGGTCGAGGATTATCACGGACCACATGTTTCACTGTCAAATCAGAATCATCATCGAGTTCAAAATGAAAATCAGTCGTTCTTCCAATAACTATTAAATCATGTTCATAGGAAAGCCGCTCAATTTCAGTTTCAGGAAATCCAGAAGCTTCGAGGACAATACTGTTAACTTTTTCTCGTGCGCATCTGTTTTTGAAAAGGTCCATTTGCTCTTTTAAATGTGCATGAGATTTTTCAATCAGTACATCATCGCGAACCATTTTAAAGCTCGCGCCGCCTAAAGGTTCAGGCTGAGAAGCTGTAATCCAAGGCGTGTCAAGGATAGCTAACCCAGTTAAGGGAGTTGAAAATTGCTTTGCTAGATCTATGGCATATTGCTGTGTCGCTTGACCTATTTCTGACGCATCCAGTACGACGAGAATTTTTTTCAATGTTAGCTCCTTTATCTATTTTTCTTTTGTGCTTTATTGTCGCAATCAAGGTAAATTTCGTCATAACTTGCAGGACCTATTTTACCATTGGAAAACTCACCAAAAAAAAGTAACTCGCATTTAGTTACTATTCGTTTAATTATAGCACTGAATCAAGAGAGTGAGTAGAAGCTTGGTATTATATTTCAATCTCCTCTGCTTGATAGCCTAGTTTTTCAGCCATAGCCATAACCTTACGTTCCACAGTCTCGATTTCATTCAGATCAAAACTTTTGAAGACGAGTTTGACACCTTTTTCTTTTGATATGTGCCATGTTGGATAGCTTCCGATTTCGACGTTGGGATGCTCTTTTTGAATCTCTCTTAGATCATTGGCAATCCGACTTTCAAAAGCGAGACAAAGAATCGCTTTTGAATGTCTTTGCTGGCCACCTGATAAACGAGGAGTAAGGGTTAGAAGCATAGCTTGCATGATATCTGGCACGCCAGCTAAGACAAAAACATTGTTGATTTGAAAGCCAGGCGCGTGACTAATGGGGTTATCAATCAGGATAGCGCCTTCGGGCATGTTGGCCATCAATTGACGGGAATCTTCTTCACTTCGTTGAGGGACAACTGAAAAGATACGTTTAAATGCTTCGTTATTGCGTGTAAAAGGAAGGTTAAAAGCCTTTGCAACAGCCATGCTCGTAATATCATCATGGGTAGGACCAATACCCCCTGTTGTAAACACATAACTATACTTTGGACTACATTCAGTGATCGCTGTAATAATTTGCGCCTCATCGTCTTGGATGAAACGACATTCTTTGAACAGTATACCAAGTTTTGCCATATGTTTGGCGATAAAAATGACATTTGCATCCTGTGTTTGACCGGAAAGAATTTCATTGCCAATAATGATAGCACATGCTGTTGAAGGTAATTTAGAGTTGTTTTGGACCATAGAAATCTCTTATAAAACAAAATAATCAAAGTTGTCCTAGTGAATACGAAAACAAGTTAGTTGCCAAGATGAAATTTGAAACGCCGTTGCTTAAAGGTAGCCTTCTTAAACGCTATCAGAGATTTTTAGCAGATGTTGAATTGGAAAATGGAGAAAAGATAACAGCTCATTGCCCTAATTCTGGTTCAATGTTGGGGCTTAAAGATCCAGGCATGGGTGTTTGGGTGAGTCAAGTGCCGAATCATTTGGAAAGAAAGCTTCGTTATACACTTGAGTTTGTCGAAGTAGATGGTTCACTTGTCGGAGTGAACACAGGTAAACCCAATAGCCTTGTTGAAGAAGCATTTATTAACAAAAAAATCCCTGAGTTTTCTTTGTTTACAGCTTATAAGCGAGAAGTGAAATACGGCGAAAATTCGCGAATTGATTTTTTGTTCTATGATGAGAGCGAAGCGCCTTGTTATGTGGAAGTTAAAAGTGTGACTCTTAAGCAAGGAAATGTTGCTCTTTTCCCCGATGCAGTGACATCAAGGGGGGCGAAACATTTAAAAGAGCTTGCTAAAATGGTTCAACAAGGGGCACGTGCTATCATTTTCTATGTTGTACAACGTGAAGATTGTTCTTCCTTTAGCATCGCAAGCTCCATTGATCAGAACTATGCAGAGATGACAACTTATGCTAAAGAAAATGGAGTTGAAAGCCTTTGTTATCATTGTAAGATAGCGCTGGATGAAATTAAAATTTTCCGACCTTTACCAATCGTGGATCTTTAAGGAGTCAATACATTGTACGGTTTAGAAGAACTTTCTGACGACCATCGCAAAATTAAAATACATTCAGCTAAAGATTTTGAAGGAATGAGACGGGCTGGAAAACTTGCTTCTCAAACACTTGATTATATAACACCTTTTGTAAAACCTGGGGTATCGACTGGCGAACTGAATAAACTGTGTCATGAGTTTATTGTTCAGCATGGAGCGATTCCGGCACCTCTTAATTACCGTGGTTTTCCCAAATCAATCTGTACTTCGGTGAATCATGTGGTTTGTCATGGAATTCCCAGTGATGAGAAAATACTCATTGAAGGGGATATCATTAATATAGATGTGACCGTAATTGTTGATGGTTGGCATGGTGACACAAGCCGTATGTTTGCAGTGGGAAAAATAGGTGTTACTGCCAAAAAACTCATCGACGTAACCTATGAAGCTATGATGCGTGGTATTGAAGCGGTTAAACCAGGCGCAACGCTGGGTGATATTGGATATGCTATACAGTCTTTTGTGGAGAAGAATCGCTTTTCAGTTGTACAAGACTTTTGCGGTCATGGTATAGGGCGCGTTTTCCATGATGCACCAAATGTACTGCACTTTGGAAGACCTGGAAAAGGGTATATTTTAAAAGAAGGTATGTTCTTTACAGTTGAACCCATGGTGAATGTGGGGCGTCCGGACGTGAAAATCCTTAATGATGGTTGGACAGCGGTTACGAAAGATAAGTCTTTATCGGCTCAGTTTGAGCATACGGTTGCCGTAACTTCTACGGGATATGAGATCTTCACCTTATCTTAAAAATGATATAGAGTGCAGCCTTAAATTTTTATAAATTAAGACATGATGCAGATGGCTGAGACTCTCAAACTGAACTTTAAATCCGTAGCCACTTGGGGGTTACTTTTAAGTTTATTGATCTTGTTAACCCCTTTGATGGGGATCCCCCCTTTTCGGTTTGGCTATTACGTCCAAGTTGAACCAGTCATGTGTTATCTGTGGTTGATGGGAGGTTTATCAGCGCTCTGGACATTTGTTCTTGTTAAGCAAAAGCCACGATTTGCTGCACAAATATGGTCAATGCCAATTGTATGGGGGTGGTTGCCGATTATCGTTTTATCGGGTGTGACTAGTCTTTTTAGGCCCATTCCGCTTCAATCTTGGACAGGGTCGGGGCAGATTGGTGAAGGAGTTCTGACATTTCTTTCTGAAATGTTTATTACCTTTGTGTTTGTGGCACTCATCAAAATCAAATCCTATCGTAAGCTTCTTTTGATTATGGCTGTTCTTACAGGAACAATCATGAGTCTTCTAACGATTATAGGATCTTTTGAATCGCCCTTTGAAAGTTATAGAAATTGGACATGGGCGCCCATTTTTTTTCCAGACTGGATTGCATTTTTTGCTGTCAGTTTGATAGTTTTTTATTGGGTATGTCGTAAGGATTTTCGTCACAAATGGCCTTATCATTTTATCATGCTTTCAATCATTGCCGTTGTTAGCTATTACGCATCGAATAAAAGCTTGGGATATGGTGCTGCAATTGCATTGGGGGTCGTTGTGGCCCTTGAAATTCCAGTCTTCAAAAAGATTACGTACGAAACGAAATTTTTCTTAAGTTTTCTTGGTCTTACTCTTGGATTGACACTCTTTCTTATTTTTTACGATGTGTTTGGGGATTATATTTCTCAGAACCCAATGTTGAAAGTGACGCTTGAAAGTCGTACCTATTTGAACAAGATCGTTCTGATTGATTTTTTCTACCAACCCTTTGGAGTAGATTTTTTAACACAGCTCTTTTTTGGGATGGGATGGGGGCGTTACTCTGATGCTTTGGCGGCCAATGTTTTTCTGATCAAAGAAATTTTTATGTATCATGGACAAAAATTGGATCCCAACTGGGAGTTTCTAAAGCGCGATCTTTTGCATAGTCACAATAGTATCAGTGAGCATTTTTTGGCACTCGGAGGAGTGGGGTTATCCATTTTTTATACTGTAAAGTACTTTGTGATTCGCTCTATGAATTTTGCTCATCACCGCTTAGCTGTTTTCTTTCTGTTAACGCTCACCATCGTTGGAATTTTTTGGTTTCAATTGGTATTAACGCTTCCCTTTGTCCTATTGGCGAGTGCCATGATTTTTCAACGTCGGTGTATTCTAAAGTTTCTTAGATTAAAGCCTAGGAGTTTAAAGATTATGGGGGGAGTAGGGGGGATTGTGCTTATGTCTTGGTCGTTCTTTCACTTGGGGTTTACGATGAATTTAGGGAAGAATGTTAGGCTTGACCCTCAAACCAAATTTGATGAAATTTATAATGAGTATATGGTCTCTCCAGGTTTGCAATATGATAATTATATAGGAGGAAGACGGTCCATAGCGTTAGGACGATCCTTGGTCAATGAGCTTTTTATTTATTTAAAAAAGAATAAAAATCTAGCTCCTGAAGCTTTAATGCAGACTCACATAAAAATCATATCGATTGCTCAATTACTATTCAATGAAGTAACCCATAGTGGGAATTTTTATGCAGTGATTGTGCCCATGAATATTTTCAGTGAGGCTGCCTATAATCCACAAATAAAACACATTTTTGAAGCGAATCCTAAATTGGCAGAAGTCTGGGGTCAGATGGCAGGATATTTTGTAAAGGTCTTACCAAAGCGCTCTGATATTCTCGTCCCTTTGTTCAATTATCTTTTGGTGCATCATGAACAAGAAAAAGTGAGGGATCTTACAAGAGAGCTTCTGAGTTATAATTCAGAAGACGCTGTAGCCTTATGGTTTTTAGGATTGGTCGAACTAACGGATTCTTCTACTTATACAAAAGGAGTATGTCGCTTAAAGCAGGCTTTCCGCAACGGGCTGACAAGGACAGTTCCAATTCCTCAAGCCGAGATGGATCAGATTAACAAGTTAGAAGTTTTTTGTAAAAAGACTGTTGGGCAAGAATAGCTTATCATTGACATAATGTTTGTGACAATTTGATCACAAGATTTATGAAAAAAAAATCTCCAAACTTTTCTGAAAGACCTCATCACTGTGAACATGGTATTAATTTATTGTTAATTTTTATAACTGGAGAAGATAATGAAAAAAATTACCAAAATTTCATTGGCTTTGCTCGGATTGGGATTGACGTCCCAAGCGAATGCATCGTTGACTGAACAAGTTTATATCCCAGCCGCTGGAGTGTTTCCAAACGCAAGCGTCGGTAGCGATCCAAATACACACTTTCCAATCGGAAGTTTGATTTACACAGGAAATCCTAATGATACAGACTTGTTTAATGATGCTTTGGGATTTAATGGCTATCTCTATGTTCGTCCTGGTTCAATCTATGCTGCAGGTGATTATACCAACCAACATGCTTCCGTAGCCATTACAGAACAAGTCATGAAAGTTTCATTGAAACAAACATCTGAAATGATTCGTCAACAAGTTGCAACTCGTTTTGATACCGGTGCTGTTGGTGGAAACACAATGAGCTTACTCCCAACAAAGGGTTCCAATGCTGGCTCCATGGGCGACAAATTTGATGTGTGGACAGCCTTTAACTTTGACCATATCGATGATGCGTCCAACAACGTAAAGTGGGATGGAAACATGTTCACGGTGGGTCTTGGTGGAGACTATAAGATCAATAAAATGTTCCTCGTAGGTCTTGGTTTGACATACAACTACCTCAATGGTAGCACAAAGTTCAACCGTGGTAGCGTGCGTGAAAACGGTTTTGGTGTTGTGCCTTACGCAGCTGCAAAGTTCACAAAGTGGTTTATGATGGACGCATTCTTCTCCTATAACTGGATGAAGAAAGACTACAGCCGTCAAGACACAAATCGTGGTGCAACTTCAGGAAAGCCAAATTCAGGACGTTGGTATGCTGGAATTTACGCAAACTTGATGCATAAGATCCACAAGACTAATTTGTTGGCTCGTCTAGGTTACCAACATGCTGAGGACAAGCAAGATGCGTTTAATGAGACATCAACTGGTCCATTTGCAGATGCATTCAGAAATCCAGCCCTGTCTAGGACTTTGAGATATAGATCTCAAACATACAAGCTCAATCGCTTGGATTCACGTTTGCAAGCTGGGTATGAAGTCAATAATATGTTTGAGCCATACCTCTTCGCGATCTACACGTATGATTTCACAAAGAACAATACAGGCTTAACACCTGCTCGGTTCGTTGGAAATGCAGCCGCTATCATTGGTTCATTCCCAAGTCCTGAATCAACTCATGGTAAACATACATGGGGCGGTGGTCTCGGTCTTGCATTCAAGCCAACGCATAATTGGAGAGCTGGTCTTGAGTACACATACTCACAGAACAAGAAGCTTCAGACACATGCTGCTACAGCACGTCTAGGTTACCGCTTCTAATTCTGCTCTGAGTTAGAGTATGAAGAAATTGAGAAGGCCCCTGAATTGGGGCCTTCTTTTTTTATGTTTATTGGTTTTGGGATGTGGTCCCTCTCGACATGAACTTCCTAATGCATTGACACGCAATTCTGATTTTCGCCAGGAAACGATTAATGTTTCCTCGTTCACACTTCTATCCTATGTGAAGAAAGCAGTTTCAAAGACCTTACGTGTCTATATAGAAGGTGATGGTTTAGCGTGGGCCTCTGAAGATGAAATTTCGCCCGATCCAACACCTAAGGATCCTTTAGCCCTACGTCTTGCTCTTCTTGATCATAGCGCTGATTCAGTTTCTTATCTTTCCCGTCCCTGCCAATATATAATGAGTACTAAGTGTGAGCCCAGTTTGTGGACAGATAAGCGTTTTTCAGCAGAGATCATAGAAAGTTATACGGGGGCTTTGGATCAGCTCAAAAAGCAAATCGGAGCAGAGCGATTGGTCTTGATGGGGTATTCTGGTGGAGGAACGCTTGCTTTGCTATTGGCAGCCCACAGACAGGATGTGGACCAGGTTATAACATTTGCTGGGGTATTAGATACAGATGCGTGGGTGAAACATTTTGATTTATCCCCGCTAAGGGGCTCTCTAAATCCCGCTGATTTTTTGATGCAGCTTAAATCGGTCAAACAAACTCACTTTATAGGCTCAGAAGATGATGTGGTTCCAAGCGTTGTTGGGATGTCATATCTCAAACGTTTTAAAAAAGTCTCTCATATTCAATCGCTCACCGTCCCTGACTTAAGCCATTATAGAGGGTGGGAAACTTTTTGGGATAAATCTGAATTTAATCACTAAGCTTCAGAACAGCTTGTTGGATTCTTTCACAAGCGTCTTTTAGAACAGTTTGGTTTGTTGCAAAGGAAATTCTTATATACGGCCCTAACCCAAAGCTGCTTCCAGGAACAAGAGCAACTCCTTGATCTTCCAGAAGATAAGCTGCAAAGTCACTATCCGATTCTATCTTGCTTCCCGTGGGAGTTGTTTTATTGATAACACCGTGACAATCCGTAAATGCATAAAAGGCACCTTGTGGAGGGATGAGCTTTAATTCAGGTATCTTTGCTAAGAGTTGAACAACCAAGTTTCTTCTTTCAGTAAATTCAGTTAACCAGTTTTTTAAAAATTCTCTTGATCCTTCTAAAGCACACAAGGCTGCAGCTTGAGCAATTGAACAAGGATTAGTTGTGCTTTGAGATTGTACTGTCATCATGGCTTTTATCAGGTCTTTTGGTCCTCCAGCATAACCAATACGCCATCCTGTCATAGAATAGGCTTTAGAAACTCCGTTAACCGTTAAAGTTCTATCATATAATTGAGGCTCAACAGATGCTATCGTTGTGAATTCTAAATTGTCATAAATCAAATACTCATACATATCGTCTGTTAGGATATGAACGTGAGGATGTTTTAAAAGAACTTTTGCAAGTTTTTGAAGGTCTTCTCGAGAGTAGATGGAGCCTGTGGGGTTGCTAGGAGAATTTAAAAAAAGCCATTTAGTTTTAGGAGTAATAACTTTATCTAAGTCCTCTGATAGAAGCTTAAAGTTATTTTTAGGACTCGTGGAAACAATCACAGGCTTACCCTCGAAAAGGGCCACGATGTCAGCATATGAAACCCAGAAAGGAGCTGGAATAATAACTTCATCTCCAGGATTAATGGTGGCCATCATAGCATTAAAGATAACTTGTTTTCCTCCGTTGCTGACGAGAATCTGATTTGGATCGTATTTTAAGTTATTATCGTTTTTAAATTTTTCTGAAATCGCCTTTCTAAGCGCTAAAGTCCCTGCAACGGCTGTATATTTTGTTTGGCCTGATAGCATGGCTACCCGAGCACCTTCACATATATGAGAAGGAGTCTGAAAATCAGGTTCACCCACAGTCAGATTAATAATATCGCGACCTTGCGTTTTCAGGTCTTCAGCTTTTTGAGCAAGCATTAACGTGGGAGAAGGTTTGATTTCAGATAAGCGACGACTGATGAATGACATGAGCATTTCCTTGAAAATAAAGACACAGTCTAATATTTCTTCCATATTTCGTAAAGAATGAAAGTAGGAAAAAACTACCGCCTTAAAAACAGCGGAAAGGGAATTTTTTTCCTATCGTGACAGTTATTTGATTCGAAAGGGCGATTTTTCTTCACAATATGCTTGGCATGGAACCTGCATATACTTCATGGATCCAGTGGATCTAAACAGTTGGTGCCATGTAGGCACCGTTTATTAACGCAGGAAGCGAAAGGAAATTAACATGTCAGTTACAGCTTTAACAAATACGAACGCACTAAGAGCACTTGACGATCAACAAATGCATACTTCAAAGGCAGGAGATAGCATCGCTAAGCTCTCAAGCGGTCAAAGAATAACAAAAGCATCTGAAGACTCATCTGCTTCGGCTATTGCTGCTCAATTAGGATCAGAAGCAAAAGTTTTGATGCAAAGCAAAGTTAACGCATCAAACGCTATTAGCATGGTACAGGTTGTTACAGGAGCTCTTTCTAGTCAAAGAGACATTTATACTAACCTCAAGGCCTTGGCTACTCAGGCTTCCAACGGAGACTTGAAAGACAGTACACGTCTTTTGATCGACAAGGAATTCCAACAACAATTAACAGAAGCAGACGAAATTGCTAAAGATACAAACTGGAACGGTTTGAAGATGTTGAATGGCGGTGCTGCTGCTACACCAACATTATCAGCTGTTACGGCTGCTAATGCTGCAACAGGTTTGAATGCTTCAGGTACAAGCTTTGCTACTGCAATAGGTGCTGCTACCCGTGGTTATGTGAACGGTGCAGTTGTTGATGGATCTCTTGTTGTTGATCAAGTGGCAACTGGCGTTTATCATGTGGCTTTTCAAGTTGGTAATCAAGTGTTTGAGAATAAATCTTTTACTCCAACCAACGCTGGTGAAATGCTCTTCTCAAGCACAACCGATTCAGGGAACATTTTGAACCTAACGCAAGGTGCCGGTGCTGCTGCAGCAATGACTTCAGTTGCAACAGTAAAAACGGAGTTTCAGAACTTTTTAGGTCTGACCGCAAACACTCCTAACGCTCAATTCCAATCAACTTCTGCCGCTCTTACCACTGGTGTAACAAACGTAAGCGCTACATCAAACCTGACATCTGGTGAGTACGCATTATCTTATGATAACGTTATTGGTAAGTTCAAAGTTACTGGTGGACCTGATGGTAAAGCATTTTACTCTGAGAAGATTGCTGCAGCACCAACAGCTGGTTCAACTGCGTCATACAACGTTAACGGCTTTGTAGTCACCGTTGACAGCACTTTTGTACCTGGTAACGCTGGAGCACAAATGGTTTTTAACGTTGCTAAAGGTGGAACAGTGTCTGTGTCTTTCCAAACTGGTTCTCAATCTGGAGATACTGTTTCTGTTGATTTCCAAGATGCCACAAACGTAGGTCGTAACATTAATGGTTTGAGCGTGACAACTGTCGCTAACGCCAATGTTGCTATGTCTACGCTTGGTCGAGTGATTGACGACGTGAGTGGTGAATATTCAACGTTGGGTGCTAAACAAGGTCGTCTTGAATCAACGATTAAGAACCTTGAAACTTCAACACGTAATCTTCTCTCAGCTAAAGCAAACTATACTGACGCTGATATTGCTAAGACGCTGACTGAATTTACGATTTCGAATACAATGGCTCAAGTAGCTAACGTTGCGATTTCAAAGAGCTTAGAACAAACGCAACAACTGTTAGGTCTCGTGAATAAAAGCTAAAGAATGATTTAAGCAATTAACGATCATACTTTAGACGCAGATAAGGCGCCGGGACCTATTGAGGGATCGGCGCCTTCGTTGCAAAACTGAACAGGAGAAAATTATGGCTATAAATAGCATTACTGGGATTGGAAACGATCCTGTTTTAGCTAATAAAAAAGCATCAGAGAGCAAGCAATCTCACTCTGATCAGCCTTTAATAAAAGAAGACAAAACTGTGCCGCCAATTGCAAAACCAGTGACCATTACCTACATAAAGGCTGGCGTTTTAGTGACTGAACAAATGGACCCAGATGGACTTAAAGTGCAACAGTTTCCTGGGAATAATGTTGTTGAGTTTTATGAGAAACTCAAAGAAGCCTCAGCTGAGAAACCCGTTGCTTTTAGCGGTCTTTCTGAGAAAACGGATATTGAATTATAGACTAAAGGATCCTGGATCATGTCTTTACAACTAGGAATTGGTAGCCCACTGACTTTTAATGGTGCTGATGTTGATGAAAATGGGCGTATAAGCTTACAAAGTACAGTTATGGGCTTAGATG
This sequence comes from Candidatus Nucleicultrix amoebiphila FS5, assembly GCF_002117145.1. Lineage (NCBI taxonomy): Bacteria > Pseudomonadati > Pseudomonadota > Alphaproteobacteria > Holosporales > Nucleicultricaceae (SeqCode) > Nucleicultrix (SeqCode) > Nucleicultrix amoebiphila (SeqCode). Next base: position 24,533 of record NZ_CP008743.1, read on the forward strand.
TCAAAAAAACAGTTGATGATGTAAAAGCAGCGCTAGAGAAACAGCTGGATACTCCCAAAAAAACTATTGAAACAATAGATTCTAAATTAAAAGCCCTGTCGACCTTACAAACAAAAGTAACCACCTTGAGAGATGCTTTAGACAATCTTCGAGGACCTGCTGAAGGTCTTACATCTGCAGGAATATTTAATAAATTAGGGTATTTAGTACCCAATGCAACCTATTCAGGGGCAGTCACATTATCGCTTGATGACACGGCTTCACCGCAAAACTTTAATTTAAATATTACTCAGCTCGCGACACAAGATGTTGTGATTGCAGGGGGGCAGATTGCAGATATTACAACAGATATGGGGTTAACCGGTAATTTAACTTTTCAAACAACAACCTATGATTCCAACGGCCTGCCTGTTTATGGAACACTGCAAGTAACTCTTGATGGACAAAGCGCTCAGCAAATAGCTGATACAATCAAAATGAACCAATCTCTGACTGGTATTACAGCGACTTTAACACAAGCAGTAAGTGGTAATTATCAATTTGCATTTAAAGAACTCAATTATGGTACACCTCTAACATTTACAAAGAATGTTACGGGAGGTACTGCGAACTTAGTGCCTGATTCATCCGTAGCAACCGCGGACTCACTTTCAGCAAAATATACAGTTGATGGAATTGCAGCTAAGGCATCTTCAAATACTTTTAATATCTTTCCTGGGGTTAATATAACGCTAAATCAAGTAACCAATGCTACATTTCAAGTGCAACTAATGCCAGATGTTGTTAGCATTAAGCAAGCAATTGTTGATTTCACAAACGCTTACAATGATGTTTATGATGAGATCAAAAAGCAATCCGCTTTAAACGAGGCAGGAGATAAGAAAGCTGACGATGCTTTTTTGTTTGGTAACCGTATCCTGAATTCACTTAAGAATGTCCTGGCTCCAACTTTGGCTTCAAGTCTTGATGGAGCAAAAAACACTTCAATTATAACGCTGGCAGATATTGGCATTACGATGGGGTCTGCAACTGTTGTAACGGATGCTTCAACAGGGGTGCAAAGTAAAGTATACGATGGTCGACTAGTTATTGATAATGGCATTTTAAATAATGCATTAAATACGAATGTCACAGGCGTGCAGAAACTTTTTGGCTTTACCTATCAAACGACAGATAGTACTTTTTCAGTGACGCAACATCCAGAATCTTTGCCAACTGAGTTGGCGAATAACACCTGGCATGTCAGTTTGGCGAAAGACAACAGTGGCACTTTAAGTGCAGTATTTTGGTATGATAACGATCCTAGCAGTATCCAGTATGCGGCAACGATTGAAACTTTTTCAACAAAAACAGCAATCGTTAGTGGTCCCGTTGGCAGTGTCTTTGCAAATATCGAAGTTATGATTCAAAACATTGATCAAATTTCTAATAATAGTTCGAGACAAACCAGTATTAATTCTACGCAAGGGCAACCCAATAAATTAAAATTTGCTTTAGATGGTCTCTTGGATCCTACATCAGGAGTGGGTGATTTTGCTACGCAACAATCTTTATTTACGGATCAAAAGACTCAACAGGAAACGAAAATAACACAAATTCAAAAGCAAATCGATTTGAAGAGAGATGCTTTGCTGCAAAGCATGCAAGAAATGCAGATGGCAGTTAATGCGGCATTAACGATGCAGAATACGTTGACGTCATTATTATATCCAGGTGCGGCATCTGCAGCTTAGAAAAAAGGAAATCGTATGGTTTATGATAAATTAAAATCTTATAGAGATAATAAAATTAACGGTCTGGGGATTTTTGAGATAGTTGCAAGCCTTTTGGATGCTGCGTCTAGTAATATTCGTAGTGCCAAAATAGCCATTCAAAATAATGATATTCCTAAGCGCGCCGAAGAAAGTCAAAAAGCTATTACGATTCTCTCTGGATTGCATGACACTTTACTGAAAAATTCACCTCAACAAAAGGAAGCCTCTAAAGTTCTTGAAGATTATTATAAAACAATGAATGATCTTATTGTAAGAATGAATGCGCGTAATGATGCCGAAACGGGGGAAGCGATTGAACAGGGATTAAAAAAGTTTGCAAAAGCCTGGCGGGATATGGGAAAAGAACATTTGAAGAGCCAGGGAAACTCTAGTCCTCAAGATATCGTTAACGCTTCCAATCCTAAGCCTTCCAACATTACGTTCTCTGTTTAAAAGGCTATTTCAGTGCAAGAGTCGAGAAGGGCACTTTATTTCCTTGAAGTGCCTGAAAAACTAATATATATAGTCACCAGTTTTCCAACGGTTTTTCTTTGCCGCGGGGTGGAGCAGCCAGGTAGCTCGTCAGGCTCATAACCTGAAGGTCAGAGGTTCAAATCCTCTCCCCGCAACCAATCTTTCCTAATATAAAAATTCTGGTGCCGCCTGAAGAGTAGATGTCGATCAGCATATCTCACTCGCCTCTAACTAAAGTGCACCCCCTCGTTTATACTAAAAATTTAGAAAGTTAAGTAAGATTTTTCCTCTAGGTTTATTTCTTTCAACTTCCTCAATTAATAAGAAGAGGTGGTGGTTGAGCCCCTGGTCGTGATGCAAGAGCGCCTCGCGAGAATTGTGAATAGCAGCTCCGTTGAACCTCTGAGAGAAGAGAATCTCCTGATCATCACCCCTGACCTCCAGGAAAAATGAATACCAGATCTTTCAACCCTAGAAGGGCAACACGTTATTGAAGAACACTTAAAAGAGGTGAAGCTCCTCATTCTGGATAACTATTCTGCTCTCTGCCGGCAGGGAAGAGAAAACGAAGCAGACAGCTGGATTCCTCTCCAAGAATGTTTTCTGACTCTGAGGAGACGGGGCCTCTCTATCCTCCTCATCCATCACTCTAATAAAAGTGGAAGACAAAGAGGCATCCGAGGCGAGTGACAGGGATGGGTGGATTTGAAAGAAATCAACAACGTTTAAAAAACATGTCTGCTAAAATTACAGAGGTTTCTTTAATCTTTTGAACTTAGCTGTTTATTTTTATCTAAAGGTTGCAAAGTAGGTTCCAAGGCCTTGTGAAACTAATGTTTTACCGCGACTTTACCGGAAGACTTACCTTTAAATATCTCTGGCTGTTCTGGACCTTGTACTACCAGTTTGCCGATAAGTCCTTTTTCGAGGCGAGCGATCGCATGATCAACTAGAATAAATTCACCTGGAACTTCAAGTTTTATATCTACGATTGTGGCGCCTCCTGGTGGAACGGTTGTTGTTTGAATATTCGTCAAAGGCGCAGAAGTAACTGATGCTTGATTATATACACGATCAAAAATTTCACCAATCATATGAAAAGAAGAAGTTAAATTAGGCCCTCCTACACCAAAAAATATTCTCACTGTTTCACCGACATTTGCTTTAAGAAGATGATGTTTGGTTAAAGCATCAACAGAACCATTAAAAACGACATGTTCTGGCTGTTCTGCCATCATTTTGTCATAGTTAAATGCCGCACGCTTATCCTTATCAGGTTTATCCGCATAAATTTCTCCCTGCATTACATAAAACTCTTTGTCAACGCTGGGGAGATTTCCTTCAGGTTCAATCAAAATCAGTCCATACATGCCATTAGCAATATGTTGTGCTACTAAGGGAGTCGCACAATGATAAACATAGAGCCCTGGCTTTAAAGCTTTAAAAGTAAAAGTGGATTGTTCGCCAGGAGCTGTATTGGTCAAAACTGATCCTCCTCCTGGTCCTGTGACAGCATGAAAATCTACGGAATGTTCCATTGTACTCTTAGGATCGTTTTTCAATGTTACTTCAATAGTATCTCCTACACAGGCTCTATAAAAAGGACCTGGGACTTGGCGATTAAAAGTCCAATAGTTATAAGTTACCCCCTCTTTCAACCACCCATCCACTTCTACTGCTTCTAGATTAATTTTCACCACATGGGACGTCCCATCACATTTTGGAGCCTTGGGAATGTCTATAGGATTTCCAGAAATTTTAATTGGGGCAGGACTTGCATAAAGCGGAAACAGAAATATGGAAGATACAATGACCAAAGAAAAGAGTTGTTTAAAGGACATTTTTGCTGACTCCTAATTTTTACCGGTAATCTCGTTCAAAGTATTCTCACATCTGTTAGAAAGTTAAGGGTGCACAGTAACTCCAAAAGGAACAAACACTTCTTTGCCATTAATTTGAACTTGTACCCATACTTTGTAGTAGCCTGACTTTTCAGGCTGAAAATGAAACATCAGCTCTGGTCCCCCTCTATCCTTCTTACTAGAAGGTTCTTTCCCCATGGGATGAACATGGGCGATGGTCTCAAAATCTTCATTAATCGCAACGATGTGTGCAAAAGCCCCCATGATAGGCTCAAGTGTTTTAACGTCATGACCTTGCAGATCGACAACTTTTATTTTTCCCATAGACGCTTGATCTTTTTTTAAGTCTTTTGCGTCAAAAGACAAAGAATAATAATTATCTTTTACTTTTTTGCTTAAACGCGTTTTCTTATCCATTTTCTTCGTTGTGTTGCCCACTGTTGCTAGATCAGCTTTGATGTATTCTTCTTCCTCTGTGTTTAGAGGCACAACATTAACCCACAACCTATAGGACCCGTTATTTTGGGGCGTCCAATCAAATTGATAAACACCCGATTCTTTTGTGAGAGTGGGATGAACATGTTGGTAATCCGTGAGACTCTGATCAAAGATAAGAACGTGGATCTTTTTCGTATGCGCCTCTTTGAGGTCTGATAAGAGGATTTCTTTACTATCTTTCAAAAAGGTGAGCTTTATTTTGACAGAGTAAGTTTTACCCTTTTTAACTTCTTTAAAGGGTAAAACTTCAACTTTAATTGTGTTTTCCTGTGATGCTTTATGCGAAGTATGATCCATCTCTTGAGTGAGATTTTTATCTTGCTCTCCTTCTGTCGCCTTCATCTCTGGAGTAACACTCAAGAACGCTAAGATAATCCCTACGGTATTTAAATATTTATAAATGTTTTTCATGTATTCCTCCTTATTCGATTATTAATTTTTTAGTTTTTATAAGTCTTTGCCCCACTAGCCAGAAGATGACGGGGGTAACAATGGTATCAAGTAGTGTTGAGGAAATAAGACCACCAAAGATAACGGCAGCAACGGGATGCAAAATCTCTTTTCCTGGCTGATCAGCTCCAATAAGAAGAGGGATCAGAGCAAAGGCAGCAACAAGCGCTGTCATCAAAACAGGTGTTAACCGTTCGAGAGAACCTCGTGTAATCATCTTGAGATCAAACTTTTCACCTTCAAACTTCATAAGGTGAAGATAATGAGCAATCTTTAAAATACCATTACGAGTAGCAATTCCTGTTAAAGTAATAAAACCAACAAGGCTTGCAACAGAAAGGGTTTGATTGGTCAGCCAGATTGCAAAAACACTTCCTATCAAAGCCATGGGTACATTCGCCATAATAACAAGGGTCAATGCTGGTGATTTAAAATGGCTATTTAAGAGAATAAAAATGCCTGCAAGCGAGAGAAGAGATAAAAGAATAATTAGTTTGGTTGCTGATTTCTGGCTTTCAAATTGTCCTTCAAATTTTATAAAATAACCTTCGGGAAGCTTGATCGAAGATATTTGTTTTTGTACATCTTCTGCCACATCGCCTAAAGCACGTTCCTTCGTATTGGCAAATACCACAATACGCCTTTGCGTATTATCACGGTTTATCTGGTTAGGTCCAAAGCTTTCTCTTATATCAGTCACAAACTTTAAAGGGATCTTACCAGAAGGAGAATCAATAAGAATATTCCCTATATCATTTAAATTGGCTCTTTCTTTTTCAGGAAGACGCACCGTAAGGTTATAACGTCTTGATCCTTCTAATATCTGGGTAACAATCTTTCCTGAAAGAAGTGTTTCTATGGTCTCACCAAGTTGGTTAATGTTGATTCCATATTTAAGTGATTCTTTCCTTTTAGGGATAATTTGAATCTGAGGAATCGATGTAATTTGTTCAATTTGAAGATCGGTAATTCCCTTCACGATGCCCATCAAGGATTCAATTTGATCGGCTATTTCTCTTAGTTTCTTCAGATCTTCGCCAAAAACTTTTACAGCAAGTTCTGCCCTCACACCGGAGAGAAGATGATCAAGGCGGTGAGAGATTGGCTGACCGATATTGATGATGGCCTCAGGAATGGTGGCAAGACGCCCTCTGATGTCACTCAAAATAACCTCTCGAGATCGCTTAGAGGATTTTAAATCCACATCAATTTCAGAAGAATAAACACCTTCTGCATGTTCATCCAGTTCTGCGCGACCGCTTCGTCTGCCCACAGAAGTAACTTCAGGAACTTCAAGAATAAGTTTTTCTGCAATCGTACCTACTCTGTTTGATTCATACAAAGAGGATCCTGGAGGAAGCCTCAAATTGATAGTCACCGTTCCTTCATTAAAAGGAGGGAGAAAGGATTTTCCTAGGAAAGGTACAGAAGAGGCTGATAGAAGAGTTAATAGAACGGTTGCTAATATAGGAACTTTTGGATGGGCAAAAGACCATTGCAGAATTTTTGTATCGAGCTCTTTAAGATGCTTTACAAGCCAGCTATCACCATGCGCCATTAATTTTAGTCTGGGAAGAAGATAATAAGAAAGAACAGGCGTCAAGGAAATTGAAACTACCATAGACGCTAAAATAGAGAGTATATAAGCCACTCCTAGAGGAGAAAAAAGTCGTCCCTCAATACCACTCAAGGCAAAAAGAGGTAAAAAAACTAAAATAACGGTAATGGTGGCGTATAAAATAGAGCTTCTCACTTCTATGGTCGCATCTTTAATAACTGTGAGTATCTCTTGAGGTTTTTTGTTTTGTTTGTTTTGCCGCAAACGTCTAAAGATATTTTCAACGCCAACAACCGCATCATCAACAAGTTCACCAATAGCAATGGCCAAGCCTCCAAGTGTCATGGTGTTGATGGTCAACCCAAACCAATGAAAAATAATCGCCGTCATTAAAATAGAAAGGGGGATAGCAGTCAGGCTTATAAAAGTGGTACTGATGTTCATCAAAAAAGCAAAGAGAATGATCAACACCAGAATAGCACCATCTCTTAGGGCTTCTTCAACGTTGCGAATTGAATTTTCAATAAAGGTTGCCTGCTTGAAAAGCACGCGATTGGCTTTTACATCCGATGGGAGTGATTTTTGAAGCTCTTCCAAGCTTTTTTCGATTTCCTTTGTAAGCGAAGTTGTATCAGCGCCCGGTTGTTTTTGGATTGAAAGAATCACGGCAGGACTCCCATCAACACTGGCATCTCCTCGTTTAACGGTTGGTGCAAATACAACCTTGCTGACCAGATCCAGAGTGAGGGTATGAGCACCTTGGTATTTTAACGGTGTTTTTCTTAAATCTTCTAACTTATTTGTCAACCCTAAAAACCGAACGAGGGATTCAGTTTTAAATTGTTCTAGATATCCTCCCGTTGTATTTTGAGCAAAGCCTACAACGCTTTTTATCAGATCTTCTAAGCTGATATTATAAGCCAGCATCTTATGACTTAAGGGCTGAACTTGATATTCTTTCACTTCTCCGCCAATCGGAATGACTTGAGCAACGCCTGGGATACTCAAAAGCCGAGGTCTCATGATCCAATTGGCCATGGTTCTTAAATCCATTGGTGACGTTTCTCCTCGAACTGAGCTGAGCCCAATGAGAAGAATTTCTCCCATAATGGATGTGATAGGGCCTAACGCAGGAACAACATTGGTAGGCAATTGAGATAAGGTTGTATTGAGTCTTTCATTGACGACTTGACGATTTCTGTAAATATCTGTTCCCCAATCAAATTCAACGTACACAATTGAAAGGCTAATCCCTGATGTGGAGCGCACCCTCGTCACTCCTGGCAAGCCATTCATGGCCGTTTCAATGGGAAAGGTTACTTGTTTTTCAACTTCTTCTGGAGCCAAGCCTGGCGCTTCTGTTAAAAGAGTTACTGTCGGACGATTTAAATCCGGAAACACATCAATAGGCATCTTGGAAATAATCAGAGACCCGTAGAGGATCACAGCCGCGTAGAAAAAGAGAGTCAGGCCCTTGTTTTTAAGAGAAAACTCAACAAGCTTTGCAAACATTAAAGGCTATCCTCTTTCTTTAAAGTTTTCGCAAGGCTCATAATGTCTTCTATTACACGCTCCCCAACTTTAAGACCTTCTAAGATTTCGACCCTATCCTCAAAAAAGACACCAACCTGCACAGGGCGTGCAATAACAAGTTCGGGTTCTTCCAAAGTAAAAACACTATAGTTTTGCCCCGTTTTGAAGAGTGCTTTTTTAGGAACCGTAATCTTTTTGTTTAAGGAAGGAAGAGAAGCAATCACATCCACAAACATACCAATCATTAGGGACGGAGAGGATTCATTTAAACTAAATAAGATATGGCGTGCCTGATCGTTATCTCCAACGCGAGGACTAAGTCCTATGAGAGATAATGTTAGTAACTGACTGAGGTCCTCAGGAGACCGCAAAGAGGCTTCTTTAATTTGGCCCGCGAGCGCATAATCATAGGTGTAAGCTTCAATTCTAAGGGAAGAAGGATTTACAATCTCAGCAAGATACTGACCGACTGGAATAACTTGGCCTGGTAGAATATGAGCATCACTTACAATGCCTGTAATGGGGGTTTTAATCAATTCTCGCCCCAGTCCTGTTTTTAAAATTTGTTGTTTTTGTTTTTTGGCTCTTTCTAAATTGGTTTTGGCATCTTCTAATTTCACGCGGGGAGAAAAATCCCCTAAGGTAATGAGGCGTTTTACTTCTCGCTCTAATTCAGCAATTTCTCCTTCAATTTTATAAAGCTCGGTTCTTTTATCGGTGATATCTAAAGAAGTAACGAGGGGTTCTACCACTGCAATGACTTGATTCGCTTCAACTTTATCTCCTGTATTGGGCATAGGATAAGCTGGATCCGCCACAACACGAGATGCCTGTGCCACATGTATTTGCGCATAACCATTGGGACTTGCGATCACTTTGGCAGGCAGAATCTCATAGCGAGGGCGCTCTGTCTCAGATGTAAGAAAAGTTGTAAGATGGTTTTTGAACTGATCCTCCTTTGGGATAAAGGCTCTTTGGAGAAGAGAAAGATCACTTGGCAAAGTTTCTGAAGACGTCGATGCTATTTGAGGAAGCGGTTTAGCATCCTCATGAGCTTCATCTCCATGGCCAAAGACATACGTATTGAGAATAAGAGTTAAACTTATGCCAATGAACAGTGGATTAACCTTATTCATGAGCATCTCTCTGGCAACGTCTGGATGCTTTTGGCCATTGGGGCACATCGATTGAGAGTTTTTCGGAGAAGTCGGAAGCAGCTACTTTTAATTCAATATGCACCTTTGTACCATCTTTAAAGTTTACAGGAATCTTATACGAACCTTTTTCTTTTGCTGATTTTCCTTCTGTTTTAACAACCGTATCTCCTTTAAATTCAGCGTCGATTTTGGCATTAGCAACTGCTTGATTTGTGGCGCTATCTGCGAGATAAAAAATAAGCTCTTTGTTACAAACAATAAGAACACCCTCGACAATTCTCCCTTTAAGAGTAATTCTGCTTGCATCTATAGGAGATGTGGATTGCTCAGGAGAGCCTTTTGGGGCATGGTCTTCTCCACCATGGGCATAAAGGGGGAGGGGGATCGTTAAGGTTACCCCTAAAGAAAACAAAAAGATTTTAAAAGAATTTATAGTCATTTTAAAGCCATCCCAATTTTTTTTATTCAAAAATTATCGTGCATTAATATATGAAAATCAAGGTTATTCTCTAAACTCATAAATTCTGCAAATCACCTTAAAAAAATTACAAAGAAATCAGAGTGCTTGCCTCTTCAAATTATTTGAGTTACTCTTTAAACAAAAATATTTTTCGCCGCGCTCGGCGTGCTTTTCAGGGAATATTGTTTAATTTTACAAAAAGCAACCAATAGAAAATGAACTTAGTATCCTTATCTAAAGAATTTCTAGAATATCAGATTGATTTTGGACAGCGTCTGATTCTGTTCCTAGATACGCTGCGTCAACGCGCCAACAATATGCTTGAGCATGAGCAAAAAAACTTGCCTCATCTTTTAAAGTTTAAGTTTGAAAAAGTGCTCGATGGGAGAGATTTTGAAATTCCTTCAAATTACGCTTTACTTAAAATTATTGAAGTGGATGATAAATGTTTAGAAGATTGCCTTAATCCGCAAAAACCTCCTGTTATTATTTTTGATCCCCGTGCAGGTCATGGGCCAGGCATCGGTGGATTTAAACGCGACTCAGAAGTTGGAATCGCTCTTAGCAAAGGCCACCCAGTCTATTTTGCAATATTTTATCCAGATCCTGTTCCCCATCAAACTATCGCACACGTTCTTTTTGCCTGTCGTCGATTTGTTGAAAAGGTAAAAGGCTGGCATAATAAGCCCCCTATTCTTTATGGGAATTGCCAAGCTGGTTGGTTGATTGCTTTATTGTCTGCGCATAGCCCAGGACTCATGGGCCCCATTATAATGAATGGCTCTCCTCTTTCATATTGGGCCAGTGGTAAAGAAGCAAACCCCTTGCAAATTTTTGCAGGTATTGTTGGAGGAGTGTGGTTGACTCGTTTTCTGAGCGATGTAAATCATGGTAAATTTGATGGTGCGTGGTTAGTGCAAAACTTCGAGAATCTCAACCTTGCAAATTCTTTTTGGAAAAAATATTCCGACCTGTTTCAAAATCTTGATCAAGAGCAAGAACGATTTTTAGAATTTGAGCGTTGGTGGAATGGGTTTTATAGTTTTAGCGAAGAAGAAATTACCTCGATTGTTGAAAATCTTTTTATCGGTGATCAGCTGGAACGTGGTGAGTTTTCTCTGTGTGAAAACTGTACAGTGAATTTAAAAGATATAAAAAATCCTATTCTTATTTTTGCGTCCCATGGCGATAATATCACGCCGCCTCGTCAAGCTTTACACTGGATCCGCACTGTCTATCCTGACACTAAGTCTTTGAAAGACGCTGGACAAAAGATTATTTATCTCATTAATCCTCATGTAGGACATTTGGGTATTTTTGTTTCTGCTAAAGTCGTACATTTTGAACATCATGCTATTTTTGAGCATATTGCAAAACTAAATGAGTTAAAACCAGGGCTCTATGAGATGAAAATTCTAAACTCTTCCACAGACAAAGATCCTTTCAAAAATGAATACAAAGTCGAATTCCTTGAGAAAGACGTGACTGACCTTTGTGAAAGTGAACCTATGGATGCGTTCAGAGCTGTTCGGGATATTTCCGAGGTGAATGATCATTTCTATCGAAAGTTTGTGCGTCCGTGGGTTGAAATAAGCAATGCTTTCTTACCCTCTCAATTGATGAAAACAATGCACCCTATGCGTCTTAGCCGTAAAATATTTTCTGAGAAGGTCAATCCTTTTATGGGAACGATTGCTTATGGTGCTAAGCAAACAAAAGACTTTAGATTCTCTGCTTCAGAAGCTAACTCATTTAAACAATTAGAAAATGAAGTAAGTGAACAAATGACTGACATCTTAAAGGATTTTCAGGTCATGCGTGATAGTATGTTGGAATCTTTTTTCAAGCTTGTTTATTTTCCGAGAAATAATCCATAATATAGAATATAAGTGAACAATTATCTATTTTTTATCTATTGGGTAATTTTTATCAAAACTCCCGATAGTTTACTTTATCTTAATCTTTAATATATATTAACTCTATATAAAAAGCCCATAATGATTCAAGAACTTGGCTTTAAAAAAACGAAGGGGAGTGCATATAGTGAATCTCAGGAAATTTATTTGTGTGATTTTCCTGGTAGGATATGCATTTATTTCAGCAGATATATTATTTGCTGAACCTTTGACGCTAGATATTTTTTTGTCTCAAGTGAAATCAGAAAATCCCGACCTACAATCGTCGAAGCTACGAGCCGAGGCCTTAAAACAACGCATTAACCCTGCAGGTGCACTTGATGATCCATTTGTTGCTGCGGGTGTTGATGAGGTGCCGTTCGGTGCGGGAAGCACCTATGTGAGACGTTATCAAATCAGTCAGTCTATCCCCTTTCCAGGCAAGCGCTCAGCAAAGGTAGCCATTGCTGAAAATAGGGCGCTTAGTGCTCATAGCAACGCTGAAACAGTAAATAGAGAAGTGACTGTTCTCGCTACCCAAGTTTTCTATAAGACATATTACAACACTAAAGCCCTTGAACTAAATGATCAACTAAAGACACTCATTCAAACTTCAGTGGAAAGCATAAAAAGTCATTACCAAACTGGTGATGCCAGTCATCATGATGTACTGCTCGCTAAAGTGGAAACCTCCATTCTTGATATTGAAAGATTACGTCTGCTCAGAGAGCAAAAAATTCTTCATGCCTTATTAAATGAGCTTAGAAACTTGCCAGCTACGACACCTGTTGACGCTCTGAGTGTCCAATTTTCTAATAATGAATTAAAAGAACTAGAGGTTTCAGATTTAAAGGATCAGCCAGAACTTAAAGCGCTTGAACACAGTGTGCGGAGAGCGGAAAAAGAGCAAAGCTTGGCGGAGTTAGCTTATTTTCCTGACTTTGTTGTTCAGGGAATGGCGATGCAGCCAAGCTCCAACATGGTGGAGAAGAAGTCAAACTGGGGAGTGATGGTGGGAATCAATATTCCTCTTTATTTTATGGAAAAGCAAGCTCCTCTAGAAGCTGCGGCAACGATAGATAAGCGAGCTTCTATTTTGGAAGAAAGAAAAATGAAAAATCGACTGAACACCGAAGACATAGATGCCAGAAAACAGTTTAATACAGCCAAGAATGTTGTGACGCTCTATAAAACTGAAGTTCTTCCTTCAACAACCTTAGCGGTTCAAAGTGCTAAGAATGATTATATCGCTAAGCGAATATCGTTGGTGCAATACCTTGATGTGCTTAAGGTGAAACGCACTCAAGAGCTTGAATACCTCGCTGCTCAGATTGATGTGGAACTGGCTAAGACAAGACTCAAAGAACTGCTCTCGTCTCCTCCTATTTTAAAATTAGCACCTACCAAACCGAGTCTTTTTGGAGCAAATGCGATGAGTAGTGGAGGCATGGAGGGGGGAAATATGCCCCCAAGTACTGTCAACATGGGTCGGGGAATGAATATTCCATCAAAGACCTCATCAGGTGATAACGGAAGCCGTAGCACCGGGATGGGAGGGGGGATGTAATGTGCAGATTGTGGACTTTGCTTGTGCTGCCTTTTCTCATGTTGAATGTGACTGTTTTTGCACAGGCCCATGCCCAACATAATATGAATTCTGGGAAAGAAGACACTCCCAGGCAAGATTCAAACTCATCTCAATCTATAGGCGGGCGTATCTCTGTGACCGTTCCCGTTGATCAGCAAGCCAGAGTTGGCTTAAAAACAGCGAAAGTAGAAAAAAAGAATGTTGCGCGCACGATTCGCACCATAGGCACAGTCGCCACTGACCAGACGAGGGAATTTAATTTTCATACAAAAATTAATGGCTGGGTCGAGAAGGTTTATGCTGATTATGTTGGAAAACGTATTCAAAAGGGAGACCCCCTTTTTGATCTCTACAGTCCCGACCTTATCACAACGCAAAAAGAATATATAGAAGCACGGAAACTGGGCGGTTCAACTGGCCAAGAAATAGCAACGGCCGCACTCGACCGTTTGCAGCTTTGGGGAGTGCCGAGTCTCGAAATTGACCGACTTAAAACATCAGGAAAGGTGAAAAAATCACTCACCTTCATTTCGCTTACGGATGGGTTTATTGTGAATAAGAAAGTCATTAGAGGAGCCTATATTACTCCTGAAATGGAACTTTATCAAATTGCCGATCTTTCACACCTTTGGGTTGTTGTTACTTTCTATGAATATGATGTAAGTGCAGTCTCTGTTGGCGATGAGGTAGAAATCCGTCTACCCTATGATCCTGAAGCGACTTTTAAAGGGAGAATAAATTACATCTTCCCTGCAATAGAATCTGAAACAAGAACTGCAAAGGCCCGTATTGAGATTGATTCAGTGAACCAAAAATTAAAGCCAAGCATGTTTGTTGACGTTGAACTTAAGAAAGACATGGGCGCATCTCTCATTATTCCTGAAGATGCAGTCATCGACACAGGTGCAAGAAAGATTGTTTTTGTTAAAACTGGACCTTCCAGCTTTGATCCACGAGAAATTACGGTGGGGTCGCGTATCGGTAAAAAAGTGATCATTCTTTCTGGCCTTATGGAAGGAGAGGAAGTCATTACAAGTGCTCATTTTCTTATTGATGCTGACAGCAAGTTTCGGGCAGCTCTTCAGAAAAACAGTGGTGTGAGTTCAGGACATGCAGGACATAATGCTAAGTGAGAAAATAGATGATTGAAAAAGTCATTACATGGTGTGGAAGAAATGCCAGCATTACAATTATCATCACTGTTCTTTTATCATTATGGGGCGGTTATTGCCTGAAAAATATCCGAGTAGACGCTATCCCTGATCTTTCTGAGACCCAGGTGATTATTTTTACAGAATGGATGGGAAGAGCTCCCGACCTTATTGAAAAACAAATTACCTATCCTCTAGTCACTGCGATGGTCTCTGCACCGAAAGTATCCGTCGTTCGCGGATTTTCGATGTTTGGGATGTCCTTTGTTTATGTGATTTTCAAAGATGGCACGGATCTTTACTGGGCAAGATCGCGGGTTATAGAATATTTGTCAAAGCTTGCGGGACAACTGCCACAGGGAGTTACTCCTTCTATTGGTCCTGATGCGACAGGTGTGGGATGGGTCTTCCAATATGCTCTCGTTGATCCTACAGGAAAATATAACCTTGCTGAAATCAAGACATTTCAGGACTGGTATCTAAAATATTGGTTATCTTCTGTTTCGGGGGTAGCTGAAGTTACTAGTATTGGAGGTTTTAAAAAACAATATCAAGTAGAAATCGATCCCAACAGGCTTGCAGCTTTGAACATTCCCATAGAAAAAGTCATTAACGCCATACGTAATAGCAACAGTGATGTGGGGGGTAGGACTCTGGAGGTATCTGAGCGCGAATATTATGTTCGGGGATTGGGTTATGTGAAAGATCCTGTAGACATAGAAAATATCTCGATAGGTGTTGGGCCCAATAACACACCTATAAAGATTGCTAATATTGGAAAAGTGAGCCTTGGGCCCAATATTCGAAGGGGGCTTGCCGATGTGAATGGTCAGGGTGATACCGTTGTAGGTCTTGTGGTGCTACGGCAAGGAGAAGATATCGCGCGGGTGATCGATAGTGTTAAGAAGAAGATTGAAGAAGTAAAAGAAGCCTTTCCCCCTGGTCTTGAACTAAAAATACTTTACGATAGATCTCCTCTGATAAAGGAAGCAGTAAACACGCTCAGAGATACGCTCATAGAAGAAATTCTCCTTGTCTGTCTTGTCATACTTATCTTTCTTTTCCACCTGCGCAGCATTGTTGTCGTTGCCATTACTTTACCTCTGTCCGTTCTAATATCGATGATTCCCATGTATTATCTCGATATTAGCCTTAACATTATGTCGTTAGGGGGGATTATTCTCGCCGTTGGAGATATTGTGGATGGGGTTGTCGTTTTTATTGAGAATACCCATAAGAAAATCGCAGAGAGTCATAATAAAAGACCCACCCAGGAACTGGCAATTGAAGCATGCAGAGAATTGGGTCCTTCCATATTTAGCGCCCTGTTGATTATTGGGGTATCTTTTTTGCCTATTTTTGCTTTACAGGCTCAAGAAGGTAAACTATTTCATCCACTCGCCTATACAAAGACTTTCGCTATGATTGCAGCTGCACTAGTAACTATCACGGTTACGCCGCCGCTGATTGCATATTTTGTTAAAGGTCGCATTCGTGGTGAACTTGAAAACCCTGTAAATCGCTATCTTCAAGGACTCTATAAACCCATTTTACAATGGTGTTTAAAGCATACGGCTATTGTATTGAGTGGGACGGGTATACTGGTTGCACTTTCTCTCACTGCATTTCTGCGTTTAGGATCGGAATTTATGCCGCCTCTATGGGAAGGGGACCTTCTTTACATGCCGATTACCGTTCCAGGGATTTCTATAAATGCGGCCTCTGATCTTTTAACAAGGCAAGGAGCTGCAATTAAGGCAATACCAGAAGTGGAAACTGTTTTTGGTAAGGCTGGACGGTTTGAGACAGCTACAGATCCTGCACCGATTTCTATGTTTGAATATTCGATACACTTAAAACCACGCGATCAATGGCGCAAAGGCTTGGATGAAGACTCCCTTATTAAAGCGCTTGATAAAGCCGTTGAAGTACCGGGATTAAATCGTGCTTGGACTAAACCGGTGCGGGGGCGTATCGATATGTTATCAACTGGCATCAGGACTCAGGTGGGCGTCAAAATATTTGGTAAAGATCTGAAAGTTATAGAAGAGATTGGCCAACAATTGGAGAGAACTCTCAAGGATGTGATAGGCACACGGAGTGTTTATGCTGAACGCATTGTCGGTGGATCTTATTTGGATTTTGAACCGGATAGGAAGAAGCTTCAACGTTATGGTCTTAATGTGGGGGATGCCCTTATGGTTGTTGAGACTTCTGTGGGAGGAATGGAAATCTCTCAAACAATTGAGGGGAGAGAACGCTATTCTATCAATGTCCGTTACCCAAGAGAGTTGAGGGACAGCATTGATAAACTCAGTCGTATTCTTGTGGCCACAAGCACGGGAGCTCAAGTGCCACTGGGTGAGCTTGGGAAATTTACCGTTCATATGGGACCTCCGATGGTGTTGGATGAAAACGGTTCTCTTGCAGGGTATGTCTACATTGACTTAAAAGACAGAGACCCTGGCGGGTACGTAAATGATGCAAAAGAAGCAGTTAGAAAGAATGTTAAATTGCCTCCAGGTTATTTCATTTCGTGGACGGGGCAGTATGAGTATTTGGAACGCATGCAAAATCGCATGAAAGTTATATTACCATTAACCTTGTTACTGATCTTTGGTTTCTTATATATAAGTATGAAATCTGTTTCCAAAGTGATCATGATCATGGCATCGGTCCCATTGTCTCTCGTTGGTGGAATCTTGCTGATGTGGAGTTTAAACTATAACACGAGCGTCGCTGTATGGGCGGGGGCTATAGCCTTAATTGGAGTGGCCGTTGAGACGACTTCCATCATGGTTATTTTTCTGAATGAGGCTTGGAAGAGTAGATCCATAGAGGGGAAATTAAAGACACCTAATGAGTTTACAGATGCCACAATACAAGGTGCACAAAAAAGCCTGCGGCCAGTTATGATGGCTGTGAGTATGAATATTTTTGGGCTTGTGCCTGTGATGATTGCCACAGGTATTGGTGCTGATGTTATGAAACGTCTTTCATCTCCAATGTTTGGGGGGCTCATCTCTCTTTTAATACTCACGCTCATCGTCATTCCTGTTATCTATAAAATGTATGAAGAGAGAATTTTGTTAAGAAGGAGAAATCCACGATGAACTCGGAAATTAAGACTCCATGGGCTCAATCACCTCAAGAAGTATTGGATATTCTTGAGACATCCTCCACGAACGGCTTTTCTTCACATCAAGTAGAGGAACGCTTAAGAATATACGGCCGCAATCTCCTTAAAGAAGAAGAAAAAATCACACAACTAGCAAGGTTTTTGCTTCAACTGAAGAGCCCCGTAGTTCTTACACTTTTAATTGCGACAGCTATTTCTGTTCTCGTTGGAGATATTGTGGATGCTATCGCTATTTTTACAATAGTGATTATCAATGCGATCGTTGGCTATATTCAAGAAGCGAAGGCTGATAATGCCCTAGAGGCTCTGAAAAAGCTCTCCGCTCCCCATGCGCGCGTTATCAGAGGAGGCAGTATCCAGGAAATACCAGCGGCGGATGTTTGTCTTGGTGAAATTTTAGTTTTTGAGGCGGGCGATTATGTTTCAGCAGATTGCAGAGTGATTCAGGCTAGCCAGCTTTCAGCAGATGAAGCTATTCTGACGGGCGAATCTCTCCCCGTTAATAAAGACACAGTGCCAGTAGAAACATCGGCGCCTCTAGGAGAAAGAAAATGTATGCTCTTTGCTGGCACGGCCGTAGCGACGGGCACAGCGCGGGCAGTGGTTACTGCGATTGGCATGAACACTGAAATCGGTCGGATTGCTGGCATTCTAGAATCGACAGATATCGCTAAAACTCCTCTTCAAGGGCGCTTAGAGCAGGTCAGTAACAGGCTTCTCCTTTTTTGTTTATTAGTTGTCTTTTTGGTTGCCATTCTCGGCATGGTTCATGGTGAGGAATGGTTAGATGTCCTGATGACGGCAGTTAGCCTTGCTGTTGCTGCCATTCCTGAAGGACTCCCCACAGTGGTGACACTTACGCTTGTGTTAGGTGTGCAACGGATGGCAAAACGAAATGCTCTTGTTAGACGTTTGTCCGCGGTCGAAACCCTTGGTTCTACCAATGTTATTTGCACAGATAAGACGGGAACTCTGACAACAGGTAAAATGCGTGTACGGGAAGTGTTTACACTTTCAAGTGGGATTTTAAAGGAAGAAGATGCCCAGAGAAATGATGACGCGTTAAGAAAACTTATCGAAAGTTCCGTCCTGTGTTCCAATGCGTCTATCACGAGTGATGGATTTGCAACAGGAGATCCAACAGAAGTGGCGCTTCTTTATCTGGCGAAGAGTAATAACTTGGAACATCAATATCTTAATTCTGCTTATCCAAGACTGGCAGAATGGAGTTTTGACAGTAATAGAAAGAGGATGAGTGTTGCAGTTCAGGCTGGTTCTGAAGTGATCATCCACTGTAAGGGAGCGCCAGAGGCACTCTTACCTCTTTGTCAGTTGACTGAAAAAGAAAAGGTGATGATCTTAGAGGCTATAGAAACCCTTTCTTCTCAAGGCAGACGGCTTTTGTCTGTCGCCACAAGAACTCTGCCTGACCCTTTGCAAGAATTCAACGTAGCGCGTTACAAAGATTCTGTCTTGGTTGAAAATAATCTCACATTTTTAGGGCTTGTCTCTATTGCGGATCCACCAAGGCAAGAGAGTATTATTGCTATCCAAGACTGTAAGGCTGCAGGAATAAAGGCTGTTATGATCACTGGGGATCATCCTGTAACTGCCAAAGCCATTGCTCAAGAACTTGGTATTGTCGAAGATGGAATTTTTGATCAAGTTATGACAGGCCTTGAACTGGAAAAAATGTCGCCCAAGGATCTCGAGGGACAGGTTGAGAAAATAGCAGTTTATGCCAGAGTATCTCCAGAGCATAAGCTGAAGATTGTCCAGGCTTGGATCAATAAGGGGAATATCGTTGCCATGACGGGAGATGGGGTTAATGACGCTCCTGCTCTTAAACAAGCATCGATTGGTGTTGCGATGGGGAAGGGAGGAACTGAAGTTGCCCGTCAGGCCTCCTCTATGATTTTAACGGATGATAATTTTGCAACAATTGTTTCTGCTGTTGGAGAAGGGAGGGCCATCTATGGTAATATTCGCCGCACTATTCAATATCTTTTGTCTGGAAATATTGCCGAAATACTAATCATGCTTGGCGCAGCTTTAATGGGTTGGCCAACGCCTTTGGCAGCGATTCATCTTTTATGGATCAATCTAGTGACAGACGGTCTTCCTTCTCTAGCACTTGCCATGGAACCTGTAGCAAAAGATGTTTTAAAAACGACAAAAAGGCCCTCACCAAAAACGTTTTTTGATCGGAGGTTTTATCTAGAGCTGGCTTTTGTGAGCATAATTACAACGGTTATGGCGCTTGCTCTTTATGCGTACATGCTAAAAACTGCAGGCGAGACCCTGGCCAAGACATATGTTTTTTCGTTTCTTGTTTTTGCAGAACTTTTTAGATCTTTTGCTTGCAGAAGTGATCAACAAACGGCCTTTCAAATGGGACTCACTTCTAACCTTTACCATTTGCTAGCAGTCGCCATTCCCGTAGCATTTCAGATTTTTCTCCATCACTTTGATCTGTTCCGTGCCTTGTTCAAAGTGCAAAGGATAGATTGGGGACATTGTTTAATACTTCTGGTTCTGACATTAATTCCGGTGACCCTCATTGAACTTAAAAAATGGTATGTACAATCAAGAAAGAGAAGTCAGTAGCCGTCTCTGAAGAATTTAGAGGGATTGATATTGCAGGAAAAGCGACTCAATCCTTTCTCTTGTGATGCATTCCTTCCAACACTATACAAAAGATAAAATGCTTGAGCTCTGCATTTCTGCAAGGGTAGAAACTGTGTTATGGGAACGATGAATCGCATAAAATGGGTAAGGAATAAAATTAGTAAAAAGAAATAATATTAAGTTTAGGTATCTTTGCAAAACTCTTACCAAAGCGTGAGTGAAAACGGCGCCAAACTACACGGCGTAATTTTTCACTCACTTTTCATCTTATGATTTTAGTTTTTCATTTTCTTCTACAACAGGGAATTTGTAATAATGAATGAATCTTTTATTCCTTAAAGGCGTTGTTTGCTCAAAAACGATTTTTAGATTTTCTTGGAGTTCTTCAACACTCTCTAACGCTGTCAAAAGATTGCTATTATGTTCTATAAGCTTTGTATGAATGGCACGCTCATTTTTGTCTTCTTCTTTAGCAAAAAACCTTTTCATTTGTTGTTCTTTTATCAAAGCAGTAAGGCTTTGATCACGAAGTGTTTGAATCATGGGACGCAGAAGCCCTATGGCTTTTTGAGCCTGGACGAGGCTTTCATCTTCTCCTTTGAGAAGAGCTACGAGCTCAAGAGATAAGGGCACATTCTCTTCCCCAAAAGTCAGATACTTCTGACCATTCACTGTGAACCTTCTGAGAAAAGTCCCTTCAGTATCCGTATTGGGAATGGCTTCTTGATCATCTACTATTCTAATCTTAGGCCAAGTCACGAGAAACCCTGGATTTTCAAGAGCCGGCAACAGGGTCAAAACTTTCGTTTGATAAGCACCTATAGCTCTATAGTGGGCAAGAAGCTCTGGAATCGGTAGACTATCTTTGAAATATGAAGCAGTTGAGTGTGGATCATTCATCATAATTTCTGGATCTATGATCCTTCTTGCCTGTTGGAGATGATCTTTGAGTGTGTTGATATCCTGTTCAATTTCTAAGGAGTCGTCCTTGGTGATTTCAGAGATAGAAGTCGGAATGTCCAGATAATGAGAAAAACGCCAGGAGAGGAAACCACCCAAAATGCTTAGCCGGCGGGACAAAAGAAAATATTTTAGAGAGAGTTCATGGTTGGGTGCTAATTGACCAGGAATACCATCCTGATAAAGATCTCCAAGACGGATTGCAGCTCGTGCATCACCTTTGTCCCAACCTTTTGTCAACCATGTGATGGCAAGTTCAGCGTTAGGTTCTAACTGACCAGGAATACCCTTCTGATAAAGAGCTCCAAAAACGTCTGCAGCACGTACAACGCCGTTATCCCAGGCTTTTGTATACCACGCGATGGCAAGTTCAGCGTTGGGCTTTAACTGACCAAGAATCCCATACCTGTAAAGATCACCAAGTTCTACTGCAGCGTGTACATGACCTTTATCCCAAGCTTTTGTATTCAACGTGATAGCAAGTTCAGCGTTGGGCTCTAACTGATCAGGCCTAATACCCTTATGGTAAAGCCTTCCAAGGTAGAAATTACGGAGAGCTTCTTTTGATTTATTCTCTCTCTCTTTCTCTAAATACCCCTTTAAATCATTGATTTCTTCTGGCGTTAGCTGAGGAATATTAAGATAAGAAAGAATTCCCAAATAGAGTGCTTTTGGGTTGCGCTTCTCCATATGAAGAAAGAGAGTTGCATAATCTTTAGGCTTTATGGAAGGGTTCCCAGAGTCAAATAAGAGATCGATCAATTGTTCTTGCGCCTCTTCAAGGGCTTTTCCTTTTGCAGTTTTGATTGTTTCTCTGAGGGTCGCAAGGGTAGGCTTTTGTTCTAAGGTCAGTTTTTTATTTTGAGGTTCTGTGAAAGGCGTAGATAGGTCATCTTCACGTTTTCTTTTTTTAGACTTAGGGAGATCTTCTGTTCCTTGCGTGGCTAAGAGAGGAGAAGACAGAGTGAATGATAAAAAAGAAACAGTCAGAAGAAGTTTTGAGACAACGGTCATTGAGAGATACCTTGTGATACTTAAATATTATTAATGTATATGCATATATAATATTTAAAGACAAGTTGTCAAATAATTCATCACTGTTGTAGAGATCTCTCTATGATGCTTCGCAATGAATTGTTACAATATTACTGTCGTATTAGGTCACTCTGTGGCAAATTACTCATCTGTTCTTTTTGAGAATTTGCAATATACCTGTGAACTCCCCCCCCCACAACCAATCATTCAAATATCTTCAATAAAAGTAAGATTTTCAAAAAAGCTATGATGCTTTTGACATTGGAAAGACAAATGGATCAAGTTTTAGCTAAATACGTTAGAATGAATAATTCTTAGAATTGTATGAAGCCTTTATATCTTTATATGCATTAACTTTATAGCTGCAAAAGGTCTTAATCACTTTTTGCTTTTTTGAGAGCTTAGTCAACGCCTACAATTGTATTCCTTCCTTTATGTTTGGCTTGGTAAAGAGCTTTATCAACTTTGTCTATAAACCAATCAGGATTAATTGTGGTATCTGGCGTAATAACACCCCATCCTACACTCACTGTTACATAGGGATGTAGTGTAGAAGGTGTAGGCATTTTAAGATTTTCTATCGCTTTTCTTGCTTCCTCAGAATATTTTAATCCTTCTTTTTCGTTGGCGCCGAATAAGAGAATAACAAATTCTTCTCCTCCGATACGCGCCGTAAGATCAATTTGACGTTTGGTAATGGTTTTTAGGGTTTGAGCGACGCTCATTAAACATTTGTCACCTTCAAGATGACCGAGGGTGTCATTGTATAACTTAAAATGATCTATATCGATCATAATGAGACAAATGGATTTCTCTTGTTGTAAGGCTAAGGTCCATAATGTTTTAAAAATTAAATTGAATTTTCTTCGGTTGGCAATGCCTGTAAGAACATCTGTCTCCGTCATATCTCTAAGACGATAATTTTCTTCTTTCATCGTTTGCGCAATTTTTTTTATGCGATGTATAAAAACACCTAAGATAATCGTTGAGGAAATTAAACCGTTGATCGTTCCCAAATACCACCCAATCGAGTATCTTACTTCGCCGACGATTCCATAAAAAACATCTAGACTATGCGTAACAGTAGCGAGCAATAGCCAAAGATCTTGGCGATGATATGTTCCTTTTTTTAAAATTAATGAGAACAATGCTCCTATACTGAATATTAATATGATTTTATCAAGGTAAAGTGACTGTGAATAATTGTTACCATTTATAATATGAGGCAATAGATGTTCACCAAAAATTACTGATAAAATTATTACAACACTGATAAGCGGGACTAAACGGAAATACCAACGATAAGCTTTATAAGATATTTTTTGGCCAAAAGAAAAATTTAAAGAATAAAGGATGATATAAATTGGAAAAATAATATGCCAAATTGTCCACATCCATGAAGAGATTTGACTCTCTTCACTTACGAGATACGAAGGCAGTATGGCATTTGGAAAGAATATGATGCGATAAAGAGCTAGAAAGCTAATTAAAAAATATCCAGAAGCAAGAAGTGCGACAGATTTGTTAAGTTCTAAATTAGATTGTGTATAGAGTAAAAACGCCGTTTGAAGAGAAATAATAAAGACAGAAATTCCGCAGACAACAACAAATCCTGGTATGACAGGACCTTGGATTTTACTTATCAATGATGCAAAAGCACTTACCAATACAAACAGACAGATTATCGATAAAACCAGGTATCTTTCTTGTTGTGATACTCTGGTGTTAATTGAGTAAATCATAATGACCTTTCTTAACAGACACCAAGTAACTTTATTAATAAGAAAATCTTAACAAGTGATTAAAAACTCTAACCCCCATAGTTTTTTATCAAAAGAATATTTCTAAAAATATTCCCCCTTTTTAGTCAGTTATTAAGAATAGATGATAGATACGGTTACGATAAAGCGAAAACAGAAAATGTGTTAAAGGAAATTGGTTTTACTAATATTGAATTTAAGGATCACTATGATAATCCGCGAAACGTCAGACAAAATCAAGAAATTGTCTTTGCACATAAGCCTTAGATAAAAAGAGTTGAAAAAATCTATGCAAAGGATGATGTTTTTATCTTAAGGAGTTTCAAGAGGAAAACATTCTTCCTACTCTTGACTGTCCTCTTTAGGAATCGCAAGAAAGTATGAAAATTAAATTTGAAAAAATAAATTCTGATCATGAGGCTATTATTTTTGAATGGCTCGAAGAACAGCATATGCAAGAATTCTGGGATAATAGCCAGGAACATAAAGACGATATTATTAACTTTATTAAGAGTAGAGTTCAGCCATCTCCTTATTTTGATGGGATTTTTACTTATTGGATCGGTTCCTTGAACGAACAGCCCTTTTGTTTCATTCTCACTGCAGCAGTAAAACCAAGGGAAGCGTATCCTCAAATATGGCGGGAGAATATTTCTCAATCAGGGACAACGTATAGTTTGGACTTTGGTATTGGAAATAAAAAATTTTTAGGTCAAGGTTTAGCAGCGCCTACTTTAGAAGCGTTTACTGACTTTTTTCAAGCAAAGATAGATCCAAAAGCAGATACGTTTTTTATAGATCCTGATGTGAATAATCCAAGAGCAGAGCATGTTTATGAAAAGGCAGGCTTTGTTTGTGTAGGTGATTTTAAAAGCGCGAAAAAATACTGGGATTTTACAGGTGAAGCAGCATTTCTCATGGTTAAGAAGTTAAAACCAAGATCGTAGAATATTTGTCAGTTGTTTTAGCAGGGGGTTAAAACAGATCGCGTTGCTTTGAAAGCACTCTCAAATAACTCTCATAATATCATTGATCAACTTATTCTCTCTAAATGAGAAGGTGTTGTGAAGTGAAACAATAATGTGATCATACAAATCGATTTTAAAATCGAGCAGTAGAATACGAATATGATTCGTAAAAGCGATGTCTTGAGAAGAGGGTTTTGTATTATCTGATGGGTGACTATGAACAATAACTATTTTAGAGGCACTGTGTTGTAAGGCTCTTAAGGCAATATCCCGTAAGTAGGGAACAACTTTATTTGTTGTTCCTATGGCAATGATTTCATCGTCTATGAAATGACCATTGTCACTGAATGACAGTAACCTGAATTCTTCTTTATAATTATTTCTTAGCATTGCTCGACAGTATTTTTTCAAATCTTTGCAGGAATTAAGAACAGATTTTTTCTTGATGTTTTCTTTGAGGAGAGAGCGGGCGATGCAATTAACAGATTTAATAAGTTTGACATCTTCTATTGTTACTCCTGTGACAGATTTTAATTTGTTGGCAGGCGTATTAAAGACAGCTAAGAGACTCCCAAACTTTTCTAGTAACTCTTCTGCAATTTCATTATGCAGTCCATTTTTTGTGACAAATGACAGCAGAAGTGAAAGCTCTACCCATCCTGGTGTTGTATTAAATTGTTTATTATCCATTGCTCCCCCACCTATGCAATAATAGCAATTATTTATATTTTTTTTAGAATATATATAATAAACTCATGTTTTTCAAGGAAAGAGTTATTTTAGGAAACGAAAGGAATTTCAAACCAGCGTGTTGAAGAATGTTGTTAACGTTTACTCGAACGCATAATCCCATCTTATAAGAAGCGTAAATTTAAAAGGGATAAGTTTTTGATGCAATATAGATAGAAAGTTAGAATACTGAACAGAAAACAAAAATTAAGGATTGATCTATCAGAGGAAAACGTAACTACTCAGGTAAGAGAGAAATAAAATTTCCTTTTTAATAAATTCGTATGATTTGTCATGGGTGAATTACGACAAAGCAAGATGGCAGAAACATCAAGACGTTTTATTCATTTTTAGAAACGATACAAAAGCAAGGCTTTCACCTAGTTAATTCTATTTGTCATTTACTATAAATTAATAAATAACATACATAATAAAGTGAATGAATAAATAAGGAGGATTGAGATGGTTAGAAATGGTTTGCTTGTTGCTAGTATTTGTTTGCTCAGTGCTAAGTACGTGGCTGCTACTCCAACATGTAACATTGGTAAGCTTGAAGCCAGAGTTTTTGTGTTAGAGCAACTTATAAAACAGAAAGAAACATTAAACCAAATTTCAAATCTTTCTGCCGCGCATGCTTTTACGAATACTGCAGCTAAGGTCGATAAAACTAAAATGTCTTCCGATGCTAAAAAGGAATTTGATGCAACTATTGCCGATTTAAAAAGTACGACAGATAAGTTTGATAGCTTGATGGGAAAGGTGGCCGCTGATACCTTTACACTCTCGAATGAGTTGCAAACCTTGGAAAAATCCTTAAAAGAGGCAAAAGCTGCCTTTTATAAATGCAGGTTTGAATATGTCTCATCTGGAGATGAATCCAAAAGATACAACCTACCAGGGGATGAGGGGACAGTAAATGATATTACCATTAAGAAATAGAATGGCGTAACTCCTCAACAAAGGTTAATGAGTTAAGTGCGATGTGATTTATCTGCGTATTTAAAGCAGCTGTGATAACCTCAAACGGTTTATTCCCTTGCTTACGCATAGTTGATAGAAAAAACGGATCGTCGCAAAGGTTTCAGCTCCTCCCATCGTTCGAAATCCGCCGCTAATCTTTTGTTTCACTTTCATCATACGAATGTCTTGCTCGGCCTGATTGTTCGTAAAGGCAACTCCAGGAACCCTGAGATCAAGGCAGCGTAACACATCTTGCTTATGTGCTTTAAGCCGCAGCAAAAGATTATGCCCATCTCTTCGCTTTGAATTATCTTTGCTTTTCTGAGGTAAAGGAGGCAGGGCTGTCATGATAGCATAACCCCTTGTCTACAATCACGTCATAAAGGGGGATAACACGCCATTTGAGACGTCTTATCTTCACATCATCTTTGGCAATTTGTCCCACAAAGTAAAGTAATCGACTCATCTGCCGTGCCTATGGTTCTCGGTCATGCTCAATCAGCGCTTTCAACTTTCGCAAAATATGTGCATTGCATAGGCTGTGTTTGGCCTTTTTGAGCCTAAAATAGGGTCGAAAGTAGTCGTGACAAACTACTCCTTTTAACCCTTCTTCAATATCGCCCCGATGCTGAGCAGCCCGATAAACCGTGGCCTTATCATTACACAAAACATGCAACCAGCGGGTAGTGCCCCACCAATACGAAATCCTGTTTCATCCATATGCTTCACCGGTGCTTTCTTCAGATAGTCTTTAACGACTTCAATATAAGGTATCACCTTGGCTGCAAACATTTCCCCCATCTTTACAATCGTTGCTGTGCTGATCGACAATCCAAAGAGATCGGAGAAAACTTCTTGAACGCGAGCTTCAGGAATTAGTTGCTGATGGTTCAAGTACACAGCCATGGCTTTGATCCCCTCACCGTATTGTGCCGGGGCTGAAACACCTTCAGGAAATTCTCCCACAACTCGCTTTTGGCAATGATCACAAACTTTAACTTCGGCCTGATGTTCAGTAACTCTAATGCCCATTGGTGGGATATCAAAAATCTGGCGCTTGATTGTCCCGTCCACAGTAGTTTCGTCTAGATACCTTTTACACTCAGGGCAAATTCGCACTTTATGGTTTACAACCTCATCTGGTTGTTCAACTTGATTTAGGCTGTGTCCCTTATGACCCTTTTGGCCACCACTGGGATTCTTGCCTTTGATTCGCAAGCTCTGTGTGTATGGCTTCTTGCGCAACCCATCACTTGAGGGTGTTTGGAGCTGGTACTGCTATCTAACCCTAACCGCTTCTCAAGCTCGGCAATGCGTGCTTTTAAAAATTCGATTTCTTTGTCCTTAGCAGCAAGTAGGGATCCTAATATCTCTACGCGTTTCTGCCATTCTTCATTTGTCATTTTGTATTTATGACAAATTTTAGAAAGTATTTAAAGAGCTTATCTCATTGGAACTACCTGGGCAGTTACAGGAAAACAATGGTACACTGTTAAAAAATGATAATAATTAAAGAGAGACTAAGATAATGGCACTAATTTCTTCTAAAATGATAGCCCTTAATACACTAGCTCCTGGTTTTGAGCTTTTAGATGTTATTTCTGGGCGAAACTTATCTTTAAAAGATTTAAAGTCAGACAAGGCAATAGTTGTGATGTTTATTTGCAATCACTGTCCTTTTGTACAACATATTTACAAAGAGCTCGTTAAAGTTGCTCATGATTATAAAGTTCAAGGTATTTCTTTTGTTGGTATTAGCGCGAATGATCCTATTGAATATCCAGAAGATGGGCCTGATCACATGAAAAAAGTCGCAGAAAGTCTTGGATTTTCTTTTCCGTATTTATTTGATGCAACGCAAGAAGTTGCAAAAGCCTATGATGCTGCCTGCACTCCAGATTTTTTCGTTTATGATGCTCACTTAAAATGTGTTTATCGAGGACAGTTTGATGATTCTAGACCTAACAATGGATTACCTGTAACTGGATCAGACTTAAAAGCTGCGCTTGAGTCTATTTTAGCTGGTCAACCAGTGCCCCAACCACAAAAACCAAGTATTGGCTGCAATATTAAATGGCGTACTTAACAAGGTTCTCGACAGAGAATATTCTTAAAAGAGGTGAATCATCTCTAGCCCTATGATAGGATTAAAAAAAAAGAGGGAAAGGGAGCATGATTGGATTAATTGTCATTACTCACGGTAACTTAGGTCAAGAAATGTTAGCAGCGCTTGAACATGTCTTGGGACCTCAAAAAAATGCCAAAGCGGTTGCAATTGGGCCCCATGATGATATGGAAGAAAGGCGTCAATTGTTGATTCAAGAAGTGAAGGCAGTTGAGGGGGGGCAAGGTGTTGTTATTTTTACAGATATGTTTGGAGGAACACCTTCTAACTTGGCGATCTCTCTTTTACAAGAAAAAGGTATTGAAGTGATTGCTGGGGTGAATTTACCTATGCTGATTAAATTTTCTAGTCTGAGGCAGTCTGAACCTCTTAGCAAAGTGATTACCGAGGCTCAAGAAGCTGGTCGAAAATATATAAACGTTGCATCAAAATTGTTAGCGGCGAATGGATAAAACAAAGCAAAGTTCGACTAAAATTATCAGGGAATCTGTTGAAATAGCCAATCGTAAAGGGTTACATGCGCGTGCAGCTGCTCAGTTTGTGAAAGAAGCTTCTAAATTTAAAGCAAACATTCATGTGCAATGCCGCGATAGACGCGTGCCAGCAACATCTATTATGGGGCTTATGATGCTAACGGCAGGGTTAGGTACAGTTATTCAGATTGAGGCGACTGGATTAGAAGCTTTAGAGGCTATTCAGTCTCTGAAAAATCTTGTGTTAAATAAATTTAGTGAAGAGTAGAATTTTATGCGTAATCAAAAAATCCCCTCTCGGGACAGCAATAAGAATGAACTACATTTTCTCGCCAAGGTAAGATCCTATTTCTTCTCTGGTCTTCTAGTGACAGCACCAGTTGCTTTGACTTTTTATATTATTTGGCTCATCGTTAAATTTTTGGATGATGCAGTTAAGGCATTTATTCCCAATAGTTACCAGTTGGAACTTTATATCCCCTTTAGAATTCCTGGCTTGGGCCTAATCTTAGGCATTGTAGTTTTAATAGGAATTGGAGCTATTGCTACGGGATTTTTAGGGCGTATGATTGTTCATTTTGGTGATCGCATATTGCATAAGACGCCTTTTGTAAGGGGGATTTATGCAGCGATTAAACAAATATTTCATGCTTTGTTAGAAAAAAATTCAAAAAGCTTAAAAGAAGTAGTGCTTGTGGAATATCCACGTAAAGATGTATGGACTTTGGGATTTGTCACGGGAGAAACAAAAGGGGAGATTAAAAAGAATCTTAAAAGTTCTAAAATGCTTAGTATCTTTGTCCCTACAACGCCCAACCCCACGGCTGGATTTTTGCTTTTTGTATCTGAGAAAGAAGTGAAAAAACTCTCTTTAACAGTTGAAGAAGGTATTAAAATAGTTGTTTCATTGGGGATTATTGGGGAACATAGAGTAGAAAAGTCTTAAAAAGAGCAGAACAGTGGAAGGCCAACAATGACCCGCAGGACACTCACTACGGCTGCTTTCTTCCGAATCTGACCGGGTTCGCAAGGCCTTCGTCCACTGTGACCTTCCGCACTGACACTAGCCTTATTGTAAACAAAATTGCAAGGGTTTTATCCGAGATGTTCCATCAAATGTGGTTCGGGAAGAGAGTGTTTTTCTCTTGGATGCGTTTCTTTAATAGAAGGACGTGCACTTATTTTTTTAAACCATCTGCCTAAATCTTGACGTTTTTCAGCCCAGTTTTCATGGCTGAAACGAAGATTGAGATAGCTAAGCGCAATTGCTACAGAAAGCGTTCCAATGTTTATTTTGTTATTAAAGTTACTTACTTCCTTTTCTAAATAATCAAGAGATTGAATCAATTTTATATTCTGGCGTTGTATCCAGGGATCAGAGCGATGAAGCTCATGTCTCGCATGCTCTTCCAAAACACGTAGGACTGCTGCTTCCATAATACCATCAGCTAACGCTTGTAATTTGAGTGCTTTCCAGCGTTCCATTCCTCCTGGAGGAATAAGTCGAGTGCCTTGGTGGAGAGTATCAATATATTCAACAATGACTGGAGAATCCCCGATACAAAACCCATCTTCAATTTCAAGAACGGGAATTTGCTTTAATGGGTTAAGGTGAGAAAGCTGTGAAGACTTTTCCCAAGGATGCATAGGGATTAATTCTATTGAGTCTTTAATGCCAATTTCTTCTATAGCTGCTAAGACTTTGCATGCAAAAGGACAAGTCATCCAATAATATAAACGCATCCTTTTTATTCCTCCTGCTGAGTATCTTTTACAAGAATAAATTTGTGACTACAGTAGGGACAGACAATTTCTCCCTTTTTAGCTAAATCTAGGTAGACACGAGGGTGTCCTGAATATCCATAGCCATTACAGGCAATAGATAGCTTATCTGTATATGTTATATCTTCTTGCATTAGATTATTGTATCGCTCTTATTATTTAATTGTTAGCTTTCTTTTGTTTAAAAAAGGGTTGTCCTTCTAAGACACTTAACCAATGTATTATGAGCAAGACGGGGATAATTGAAAAGGTACTTATTAAAAAGAGATTGTTCCATCCCAAATGATCAACAATCCAACCTGACGTTGAAGCAAATGTGACCCTGCCTAAATGTACGAGAGATGTTAATAGAGCTAATTGAGTAGCTGCATGTATACGATTACATAAAGTAAGTTGATAGGCGAAGAGTGCGGTTAAACGCATTCCACTTGTAATATGTTCAGCAGCTACGCAGAAATAAAGAGAGAGAATATCGTTTCCCACGTGTAAAAGAATTAAATTGCTTAAAATTGAGAGACTGTGAGTTAAACCACAAAAATAAAGGCTTTTATAAAGTCCCCAACGAGAGAATAGCAAGCCGCCTATAAATCCTCCTAGAATCGATGCCCACATGCCAAAAATCTTTGAAGCAGCGGAAATTTCAAGCTCATTAAAACCCAGCTCTATGTAAAATAGATTATGCATCGTGCCAATAATGTTATCCCCTATTTTATAGGTAAACATAATGATAAGAGCTAGAACCCAGCCTTGACGTTTCATAAAATCACTAAACGGTGAAAGAACCGCCAAGTGCAAAGAAGGTAAGAGTCCTTGATTTAATGAAGAAAAAGCAGGGAATTTCTTTTTATAGTGTTTTAAGAGAGTGTTGTATTCTTCATCTGCGTTAGGCCTTTCAGGCTCTTTAATACGTAGGACTGTAATGAGGCCAACGATTAAAGAGAAGGCCATAACCATATAAACAGTATTCCAACTGACCACTGTTGATAGGCTAAGAGCTCCTGCTCCAGAACAGAGCATACCCATACGATAGCCAAAAATTCCCACGGCTTCTCCTGCACCGTATTGACTCCGCCCCAGACGTTCCATTTGATAAGCCAACATTGCTATATCTTGAGTTGCAGAAGAAAAAGAGATAGCGACAGCTAAGGCACATGTTACTGACAGGCTTTCGACTGGATTAATAAAACTAAGACTAAGAAGACAAAGCCCTAATAAAACTTGACTAAGCAAGAGCCAACTACGTCTTTGCCCAAAGTGTTTAGTCAGAAAAGGTAGGGGAACTTTATCAACAATGGGAGCCCATAAGAATTTGATGGTGTATGGAAGAGCAGTAAGGCTTAAAAGCCCTATAGTTGTATAATCTAAGCCAAGCTTTTTTAACCAGAAAGCTAAAGTTGAGCTTGTTAGAAGAAG
This sequence comes from Candidatus Nucleicultrix amoebiphila FS5, assembly GCF_002117145.1. Lineage (NCBI taxonomy): Bacteria > Pseudomonadati > Pseudomonadota > Alphaproteobacteria > Holosporales > Nucleicultricaceae (SeqCode) > Nucleicultrix (SeqCode) > Nucleicultrix amoebiphila (SeqCode). The sequence goes on from NZ_CP008743.1 coordinate 56,885, forward strand.
AGGGAGACCGCTTGAAAAACCAAGGAAACCCATGGCAATAACACGGGGATTTCTATACAGCGATAATGTTTCCTGCCAAAAACGAAGTGTAAAGATGAATGCATCCTCCAAATAATTTATGCCACCATACCAAAAAAATAAGGTGTGTCTAGAAAATATCAAGTTCTTTTAAATGAATCTTTACGAGGGTCATAAAGGAACTATAATTCGTCTCATGAAAAAAAGGGGAGAGCTATGGAGCCAGAATTATCATCAGTAATACTTGTAAAGCATTTAGAGCGCCACAACTTAATGAATGGGAAGCTAATCTTCACTAAAGATCAAAAGTCTTTCCCTGTCTATAATCCAGCAACTATGGATATCATTGGAGAAGCTCCTGAATCCGATTTTGAAACTGTTCATCAGGCAGTTGAATTTGCTTATGAATCTCAAAAGAACTGGAGGAAAGTTGATGCTCAGAAACGAGGTTATCTCCTTTTGCGTTGTGTAGATTTGCTGGAAAAGCATAGTGAAGAGCTCGCTAGACTGATGAGCCTTGAAACAGGGAAGGCAATACGAACTGAAAGTCGTGTTGAAGTCTCAGCCTTTATAAATGCTCTAAGGTTTTATAGTGGGTTAGGATTGGAACTAAAGGGCGAGACCGTACCATTTAATCCTGACATGCTCACCATAACGATTCGAGAGCCAGTAGGTGTTGTGGGAGCAATTATTCCATGGAATGTTCCCTTACTGTTAATGGCTTTTAAAATTGGTCCTGCTATTATTGCAGGTAATACGGTTGTTTTAAAATCAGCAGAACAAGCTCCCTTTACAGTTTTGCGTGCAGCAGAACTTATGAACACGATTCTTCCAGAGGGGGTTTTGAATGTAATCTCTGGAGATGGCCCTAACTGCGGTGCGGCGCTCGTTACACATCCAAAGGTTAAAAAAATAACTTTTACGGGGTCTGTTGAGGCTGGACGCTCAGTGTATCAATTGGCAAGCGAAAAACTTATCCCTGTTACTCTGGAACTTGGAGGCAAGAGTGCCATGATTGTTTCGGATGATGTTAATATTGATCGAGCTGTTGATGGAGCCTTTGCCAGTATGCGCTTTACGCGTCAAGGTCAGAGCTGTTCTGCAGCGAGCCGCATTTTTGTGCATGAAAATATCTTTGATGAATTTTTGAAACGGCTAAAACAAAAACTTAATGTGCTTAAAATTGACGATCCCATGGATGAGACAAGCGATGTTGGGTGCATGATTTCTTCTGAACAATATGAGCGTGTGCAACGTTATATTGAGATCGGCAAAAATTCTCAAAACGCTGAAGCCCATGAATGTGGTGTTCTGCCTAACGATCCCAACCTAAAAAAAGGGCTTTTTGTGCGTCCCGTGCTTTTTACTGGACTGAGCAATCAACATCAGCTTTGCCAGGAAGAAATCTTTGGACCCGTGGCGTGTCTGATCTCTTGGCGAGATTATGATGAAGTGATTGATCAAGCGAATGACACAAATTATGGGCTGGCAGCAACGATATGGACAAACGATTTTCATAGGGCGTTAGATGCAGTTCATCGACTAGAAGCAGGTTTTGTACAGATTAATCAGAATATAGTCGTGCAACCCGGTCTTTCCTATGGTGGCATGAAAAATTCAGGGCTAGGCAAGGAAGCTTCTACTGAATCGATGTTAGAGCATTTTACTCATAAAAAGACGATTATCGCCAATTTGAAAAGTATAAAATGAATCTAAAACCGCATGAGTGTAAGTTCATAGATGATGCAGAAATTTTTTAAAAAATGACTTCTACAAGCATTTTAAAGGATTCAATTCAGAGATTTTTTCTATTTCACTATCATCAATTTGCAGGAGTTTTTAGGAAATCTTTTTTTAAGATACTCCAAAAAATCTTTCGTTAATCCTTCATTCTCTTTAACTGCATTAGCGTAAGATTTATAGAGATCATCCGTGAGATTTTGTAAAAAATCATCGACTTTTTGATTAGTCAAATCATTATAAACAAAAAATCGTTAATTATTTTCCTTGAAATGGCTGTGAATTAACATTACATATATTGTTGTATATACATCGTATTTACGGTTTGTTAATGTAGTTATGATGTACTGTTATTAAAGGAGAAAACGTTATGTCTCAGATGAATCTTAGAATCGACACAGCGAGAAAAAATCTTATAGATCATGCAGCTGCTTTACAAGGCAAGACACGAACAGATTTTATGATTGAAGCTTCTTATCAAGCAGCAGAAGAAGTAATTTTAGATCAAAGATTATTTGTTCTGAATGATGAGCAGTGGACTAAGTTCAATCAAGCCCTGGACAAGGCACCTTCTGATAACAAAAAACTGAGAAAACTCCTTAATACAGCTGCTCCATGGGAAAAATAGAAGCACCTACGCCTATCCATGAAAAAATGATCCTTAAGGATTTTTCTTGTGGCAAAGTGCAGTTAGACATTTGGCTTCAAAAAAGGGCTCTGGCTAATGAACGTAGTGGTGCTTCAAGAACTTATGTTTTATGTAAAGGCGGTAAGGCTATAGCTTATTATGCACTTTGTAATGGGGCTATTGTGCATGAACTTGCCTCAGGAAAAATTAAAAGAAACATGCCTGATCCAATTCCTGCAATGATTATTGCACGTTTGGCAGTTGATCAAAATTATCATAAGCAAGGGATTGGAAAAGCTCTTTTAAAAGATGGAATCTTGCGTATTCTAAAAGCATCAAAAATTGCCGGTATTAGAGTGATTCTGGTGCATGCTTTAGATCTCGATGCTCAAAAATTTTACAAATCTGTCGGATTTGAAGAATCCCCTTTAGAGGAGTTAACTCTCATGATAACTATTCATGAAGCTTTAAGTTCATTTAAAACATCAGATGATTGAAAATAAAGAATCACCAAAAAATATCTTAAATGTCTTTTATTCAAAACTCTATAAAACGTGCACGGGATTAAAATAACATTGCTTTTTATTTCATAATACTATAGATGAATTCTGAACTAATATTCAGGCTGGTTATGTATATTTCTTTTCCCATAAGATTTTTTTATGTGTTTCTTATATGGGGAACTTTTTTTTCAATCGAAGTGCGGTGTACGTCCTTCCCACTTTTAGTTGAAGAGGAGAGTTCAAAGAGCACTTTAGTTCAGCGCACACAACAAAATTACACAAAACTTAATCAGATGATTATTTCAGCAGCTTTTTGTGATGCAGTTATTCGCAAGTTATATGTTGTTCGTACGATCTTAGAAGAATCATTCATGAATAAAAGAGAAAAAGAAAGGAAAGCGTATCTTCCACGTCGAGATCTTTATTTTAGTCTTGTGAAGCAGGGGAAGTATGTTCATTCCTTGTCAGATTGGTTGAATTTCTTTGCGGACTACGTGTACGATCTAAAAACAATAAAAATGCGACTCGATCGTTATGGTAAAATGTGGAATGAGTATCGTGCAACTATATTAAGATTAGCTTCTGTTTTAAAGGTCGATATACGCCCCGGTATAGATCTTTATTATAATACCGTTAGTGCTTTCTTAAACGAAAATAAGGCTATTTTTGAGAAAGAAAAAAGCGAACTCTGAGAGCGCATTTTGGTGTTTAGTCCGTTGTGAGCTCTGGTAGGTTAGAAAAATACTTCAGAGTTTCTGGATTTGCTAAGGCTTCCTTATTCTTAACAGCTTCACCATGAATCACATTATGGACTGCGAGTTCAACAATCTTACCACTAATGGTGCGTGGAATATCTGGAATTTGAATAATCTTTTTGGGGACATGTCGTGGTGTCGTATTGGTACGAATTTGTGCAACAATTTTGTCTTTAAGTGCAGAGGAAAGGATATCGCCGTTCCGAAGTTTTACAAAGAGTATAACGCGAACATCATCTTTCCAATCTTGCCCAACAACGAGGCTTTCTAATACTTCAGGAACTTGTTCCACTTGTCTATAAATTTCAGCTGTACCAATGCGTACACCTCCTGGATTGAGTGTAGCATCTGAACGACCATAAATAATAATTCCATTATGATTCGTTAATTCTACATAGTCCCGATGGGCCCAGACATTCTCATAATCTGCAAAATAAGCTTTATGATATTTTTCACCATTGTCATCGTTCCAAAAGCCAATGGGCATAGAAGGAAAGGGGGCTGTGCAAACAAGTTCACCCTTTTGACCTTTTATACTTTTACCACTGTCATCAAAAACTTCGACTTTAAGTCCGAGACCTCGTGTTTGAAGTTCGCCGCGCCAAACTGGTCCAATTGGATTGCCGAGCGCAAAACATGATATGATATCAGTACCCCCTGAAATAGACGCTAGACAAACATCGTTTGCAATTTTTTCATAGACGTAATCAAAACTCTCTGACACAAGAGGAGATCCTGTAGAGCATAGTGTGCGTAAAGACTTTAAAGGATATCGTTCTTTTGTTGTAAACCCTATCTTTCGTAAAGCATCGATATATTTTGCTGATGTACCAAAAAGGGTCATTGATTCTTTTTCAGCATATTCAAAAAGAATTTGAGGACCTGGATGAAGAGGGGATCCATCATAAAGAAGTATAGTCGCTTCACTGGCGAGAGCTGAAACCAGCCAATTCCACATCATCCATCCGCAAGTAGTATAATAAAAAACATGATCCCCAGGCTTAATATCTGAGTGTAATTGATGTTCCTTGAGATGTTGGAGAAGTGTACCTCCATGGCCATGAACAATACACTTTGGAACACCTGTTGTGCCTGACGAATACATAATAAATAAGGGGTGATCAAAGGAGACTTGTTCAAAAGTTAAACTATTTTTTGATTTTTCTTTTATAAAGCTATCAAATCGAACACTATGAGTTGTTGTTTTTTCAACATTATTTGTTCCAAGGTAAGATGTAATAACGATCTTTTCTAAAGAAGGAAGGCTTGCAGATATCTGTGCTATTTTCTCAAGTGTACTAAAGGATTTTCCACCATAATAATAACCATCAACTGAAAACATGATTTTAGGTGTGATTTGTCCAAAGCGATCCAATACGCCCTGTACTCCAAAATCAGGAGAGCAGGACGACCAAATAGCTCCGAGACTCGCTGTGGCTAACATAGCCATAAGCGTTTCAGGCATGTTAGGCATAAATCCTACAACACGATCTCCTTTTTTAACACCAAGCTCTCTGAGCGCTTGAGCAAGCTGACTAACTGTTGAAATCAACTCATGATACCTTATACGACGTTGAATTTGATCCTCGCCCCAAAAAATAATGACATCTGAGTCATTGCGTGGATGAAGAAGGTTCTCAGCGTAATTGAGACGAGCCTCAGGAAAAAATTTACATTTTTCTATTGAGGTATGAGAAAGAAAATTTGTTTTTCCTTTGGTTTGAGAAATAACGCCGCAAAAATCCCAAATTTCTGACCAAAACTCAGGAGAGTGTTCAATACTCCAATCATAGAGAGAATCATAATCTTTGAGAAAAATATCATATTTTTTTGAAATAAAGTTCATAAACCGCGTCATATTGGCTGCGGCTATTTTATCAGATGAGGGTTTCCAGAGGGGCTCCATCTTACTCTCTTTCATTTTTTTCTTAAGGTTAACATGAGCTGAGGAGCGGATCAAAGATGCTTTATTGAAATCTCTGGATTAAAGTATAAAAATTGGATAATTTTTGAATAACTTTGTCAAAATTGAGAGGGAATCATGAAGAAAAATTTAATCGCATGTGTGATGTTGAGTGGTCTGATGGGGGGATGTGGAATAACAAACGAACCAGAAGTGCAATTACAACAGTCTTATAAAGAGCTGGCTCCAATATCGCTAAACGTTACCTCTATTGATGTTATTAGTGCAAACAAATCTAAAACAGGATTAGAGCGTCATAATCAGCTGCTTTTTGCAGAGGTTGAAAAATGGGCTCGTGAACGCTTTTTACCGGCAGGGCAACATGGAACGGCTGTTGTAAAAATTAGTGATCTTTCAATCGTAGAATCACCTTTAAGTGGTGGTAAAGGAAATCTTTTTGCTTCTCGTAAAGATCAATACATGGGAACCTTAGCGATACGTGTCAGTATCAATGATGCTGTAGGTTTTGAAAAATCATATGTTGAAAATCAAGTGAAGCGTTCAGTGATAGTGCCTTCAAGTTCTTCTTTGCTTGAACGTGAGAATAAAGTGAAACTCTTGATTATGGAAATGATTCACGACCTGGATGCTCAATTGTCTATCAATATCAAAGAACATTTGGGTTATAATCTTGCTTTCTAAAAGCATAAAAATTAGGTGACTTGAGTGACACCCACAGGAAAGATTCCTATTCAAAATTGGATGCGCACGGAAGAAATTGTAACGTTGTTTCGTGCTTTTCCTGATCACAAGGATAATTTACGTTTTGTTGGAGGGTGCGTTAGAGACACTCTTTTAGGATTACAAGGTTTTGATATAGATTTGGCGACCCCTTTGACACCTGAAGCTGTAATAGATTTGCTTAAAAAAGCGAACATAGTGGTGATACCAACGGGACTAGCTCATGGCACTGTTACTGCAGTTATTAATAAAATACCCTTTGAAATTACAACGCTCCGTATTGATACTGAAACTTACGGAAGGCATGCGCAAGTTAGTTTTACAGATCGTTGGGATGAAGATGCGAAGCGACGAGATTTCACTTTTAATGCACTTTACCTTGATTATGACGGTGAGCTCTACGATCTATTTCATGGTCAGAAAGATCTTGAGGCGGGACGCGTCAAATTTATTGGTAATCCTTTAGATCGTATTCAAGAAGATTACCTACGTATTCTGCGCTATTTTAGGTTCTTAGCGTATTATGGCCGTGAACAACCTTTAAAAAAGACGCTTGAAGCGTGTCATGCGTTATCACCTTATCTTACTACAATATCGGGTGAACGCATTCATAAAGAGCTTTTAACGTTATTGAAAGCGTCTAATCCTCTAAATGCTCTACAATATATGGTTTCAACAAGTGTTTTTAGGGTCTTATTTGGATTTGAACCCAAATTTGAATATTTAAGAAATATTCTTGAAGCAGAAAAAAAGAATCAAATAGAAGCTTCTGGCCTAAGAAGGTTTTATAGTATTTTTAAAGAGTTTCCCGCTGAACTTCATCATGCTCTAAAACTTTTTCGATTTTCCAATATTGAAAAAAAATATTTGGAGAAAATCCATTTGGCTCTTGATCATCATCATTGGCTTCTTCACAAACGGCTTTATTATTTTGGTAGGGAGGTGATGATTGATGTTCTGCTTCTTGAAGGAGAGAAATCTCAAATTATTCAGCTTGCAAAATCTTGGAAATCCAGTGTCTTTCCAGTTAAAGGACAACACATTCTCAATCTAGGTATTCCAAAAGGGCCGCAAATCTCAAAGAAATTATCCAAGATTGAGGAGTGGTGGGTGGATCATGAATGTCGTCCTACTCTGAATGAATGTTTGGATTATGCTAAAAGTCTTATGAAACAATGATCTTGAGTCGTAACATTTTGTAACAAAGAGGATTTTGCTGGGTTTCATAATATGCAGTAAATTAAACCTAGTAGCAATAAAGAAAAGATATAAAAAATTACAAAATGGCAATGCAAAACACACAGAAGCAAAAAACCGTCGCAAAACCAGTTTCTTTTAAAGGAATAGGTACTCATTCAGGTGTTCCCGTAACAATGACACTTTACCCTGCAGAAGCCAATTTTGGAATTTGGTTTCAGCGTATTGATCTTGCGGATCAACCTATGGTTCAAGCTCATTGGTCAAAAAGTGTTCCCATTCCTTTTTGTACACAAATTCGTCAAGATTCAGTGTTTGTTAATACAATTGAACATTTACTTGCTGCTTTAGCTGCTTTGGAAATAGATAATCTTTTGATCAAGATAGATGGACCTGAAGTTCCAATTATGGATGGCAGTGCTGCACCTTTTATTTCTGCTATAGAAAAAGAAGGCATTAAAGAGGAAATGCACACAAAGAAATTAATCCGTGTTCTTAAGCCAGTGCGCGTGGAAGAAAATGGAAGATCTGCAGAACTTTTTCCATCAAGCCACTTGAAAATTGATTTTTCTTTGGATTTTAAAGGAAGAGATGGTCTCAAAACACAGAATTATTCTTTTCAGGGATCTGCGGCTGAGTTTTTAAAGGATGTGGCTTCTGCCCGTACATTTGGTTTTTTTGACGATGCTGAAAAATTGTGGGCTGCAGGTTTTGCAAAAGGATCGTCTTTAGAAAACGCTGTTGTTATTAAGGATGGAAAACCACTCAATAATGAAGGTTTTCGTTATGAAGATGAATGTGTGCGTCATAAAGTTCTTGATGCTTTGGGAGATCTGTACCTTGCAGGAGCGCCTCTTCGTGCACGCTACCATGGGATTAATGCTGGTCATGAATTAAATGCAAAGCTGCTACAGGAACTCTTTGCTGATCAAGAGGCTTGGTGTTTTGAAGAGTCTTATCCTTTAGAATCAACTGTTTTCTCATATATTACACTTAAACCTGTACATCTTTCATCATAAGCTATAAAAAGCTTGTCCAAGAACCCAAGATTGGGCTATTAAAGCCATAATAAACTTTGATCACAGGCTTAGAAAATAATGCTGACTTTCCATTTTCGTTTTTACAAATTTTATATGGCGCTTTTAATCGCAGGTGCTGTGCTGATACAAGGTTGCTCTGAAAAAGAAGAGCCTTATGTTGAGCGCTCTGTAGACGATATTTATAACACCGCTATGGATTACTTAGAAGATAAGCAGTTTGAAAAAGCCGCAGCAGAATTTGGTGAAGTGGATAGACAGCACCCTTATTCACCTTGGGCTGCTAAAGCTCAATTGATGGCAGCATATGCCTATTACGAAAAGCAAAAATATGACAGAGCTTTAACTGAAATTGAAACATTTATTCAGTTGCATCCAGCTCATAAAGATATTGCTTACGCTTATTATCTTCAGGGACTCTGCTATTACGAACAAATTTCTCCCATTAGACGCGATCAAAAAATTACTGAGCTGGCATTGCAAGCTTTCGAAGATGTGATTAAGCGTTTTCGTAATACAAAGTATGCAAAAGATGCACGTTTAAAAATAGATCTTTTGCATGATTCATTGGCAGCGAAAGAAATGCTTGTTGGTAGAGATTATCTTAGCATTAGGGCGTATATCGCTGCATTGGGACGTTTCAAAACCGTAGTTGATAAGTTCCAAACAACTTCTCATGTTCCAGAAGCGCTGCATCGTATGGTTGAAGTATATTTAGCTTTAGGATTGAATGAAGAAGCTCGCAAGGCTGGCGCTGTCCTTGGTTACAACTTCCCAGGCAGCTCTTGGTACGCTGATTCTTATTATTTACTTGAGGGAAAAGACTATAGTCCAGCAGATTCAAAAAAGAAGCAAAAATCCTTTTTTGAATGGGGGGAACCCGCGCTGCACTATGATACCCATCAAGATCCAGGCAAATCTAAATATATATACTGACAATGCTTCAAAGTCTTTCCATAAGAAATGTGATTTTGATCTCTAAACTGGATCTCACATTGGATGGGGGGATGACGGTTTTAACTGGTGAAACCGGTGCAGGCAAATCAATACTTTTAGATGCCTTAAGCCTTGCGCTAGGGGAACGTGCTAACACTTCATATATTAAACCTGGCGCAGATCAAGCAAGCGTTACTGCTTCCTTCACAATATCTACTGACAGTTATGTGTATAACTTGCTTGAAGAACAAGGAATAGAGCAAGAAGATAGTCTTGTCTTAAGAAGAGTTATCAATAGCGATGGTAAATCAAAAGCATTTATCAATGACCAAGGGGTAAGCATTAATTTTTTATCTGAAGTTGGAGAAAAATTAATAGAGATCCACGGTCAATTTGACCAGTTGCTAAAGGCTGATACTCATTTAGACTATATTGATGCTTTTGCAGGACTGACAAAGGATGTGGAAAAAGTAAAAGCTCTTTATGCTGTTTGGAAAAATAAAGAGAAATTTCTCAAAGAAACAGAGGCTTTACAGGCTCAGAATACTCAAAATTGTGAGTTTTTAAAGTATGCTCTTGAAGAGCTTTCTCGCGTTGAACCCAATAAGGGAGAAGAACAAAAACTTATAGAAGAACGAGAATTTCTACAAAATCGCGCAAAAATTATTGAAGCTGTCTCAAGTGCAATGGAATTATTAACTCATGAGAATGGAGCTGAGCATTTTTTTGCTGCTTCCTACAAACAAATAGAAAAAGCTGCCGTGCTTGCACCTCATAAATTTGAGAACTTAATAGGATCATTTGAAAGAATTCATGTTGAACTTTCTGAAGTGAGTAGTTGTTTAGAAGAATTTTTACAAGAAGATGATGAAAGTTTAGGAAAGCTTCAATCAATTGAAGATCGTTTGTTTATGCTACGTTCTTTAGCACGCAAGCATGGTAAAACAGTCGATGAGCTTGCTGATCTACAAGAAGAATTGCAAGAAAAACTAAAGTTAATCGAAGGTGGCGAAGACTCTCTCAAGGTTCTAAAAGAAGAGCTAGAGGTTGCAAGAGCAGAGTATTTTGATGCAGCAACAATTCTTAGTCAAAAGCGCTCAAAAGCGATAAAAGAAATAGACATTTCAGTTAATAATGAATTACCTCCTTTAAAGCTTGAAAAAGCCGTGTTTAAGACGGCGTTAGAAATCTTGAGTGAAAATGATTGGGGTCCAAAAGGAATAGAACATATTGAATTTTTAATCCAAACAAATCCAGGAATGCCTTTTGGGAGTATTTCAAGAATTGCTTCAGGCGGTGAAAGAAATCGCTTTATGCTCGCCTTAAAAGTTGTATTAGCTCATGCGGGATATGTCGCTTCTCTAATTTTTGATGAAATTGATTCAGGGATTGGAGGGGCTGTTGCTTCTGCGGTTGGGGAGCGTCTTAGAAAGCTGAGCAATAACTTGCAAATCATTGCCATTACACACTCTCCGCAAGTTGCATCTTATGCTCAGCATCATTTGCATATTGAAAAGGGAAGTCTCGGCGAAGAAGTTATCATTCGTGTTGATCGATTAGACATGATTATGAGACAAGAAGAAGTGGCTCGCATGCTTGCTGGAGAGACTATTACAAACGAAGCTCGCGCTGCAGCGGCAACGCTCCTTAAAGTGGGAGCATAAGAAGCATGGGGAATCTAAGGGCAGTTCCTGTTGAGCAGCTTACTTCTGACGAAGCTGAAAAAGAACTTGCTGCTCTCGCTCGCGAAATAAAATATCACGACGACCGTTATTATGGCGAAGATAATCCGCTCATTACAGATGCAGAGTATGACGCCTTAAGAATACGTAATCATGACATAGAGAAAAAATTTCCACTGCTTGTGCGACCTGATTCTCCATCAAAGCGCGTTGGATATGCAGAAAATACTGGTTTCAAAAAAGTTACTCATAGCAAGCCGATGCTATCATTAGATAATGCTTTTAATGAAGAAGACGTTGAAGAGTTTCTCGCTAGAGCAAAGCGTTTTTTAGCGTTGTCAGACGATCTTAATATTGATGTTTTTGCTGAGCCAAAAATAGATGGTCTAGCATGCAGTTTAGTCTATGAAGAAGGCAAATTTACGCGTGCTGCTACACGTGGTGATGGAAATATTGGGGAAGATATCACTGAAAACGTGAGAACTTTAAGAGAGATTCCTCATGAGTTATTTACCGCAAGTCCCCCTGAATTTATTGAAATTCGGGGTGAAATATACATGACACATGCTGATTTTAATTCGCTGAATCAGAAACGAGAGGCTGAAGGACAATCATTATTTGCGAATCCGCGTAATGCTGCTGCTGGGTCTATCCGACAATTAGATCCTAAAGTTACTGCAGAAAGATCTCTTAAATTCTTTGTTTATGGTTATGCGACATATCCGTCTTTCCTGAAAACTTATCAAGAAAGTTTAGAGCTTCTAAAATCGTGGGGATTTCCGATAACAACATTGACGGCGCTTTGTAAAAACAAAAGAGATATTATCCATTATTTTAATGATCTAGAAGCAAAGCGTTCAAACTTACCTTTTGATATAGATGGAGCGGTTTATAAAATTAATCGTTTGGATTGGCAGGAAAGGCTTGGCTTTGTAGCACGTGCTCCGCGATTTGCGATTGCCCATAAATTTCCGCCTGAACAAGGGCAGACAACTCTGAGAAATATTATTATACAGGTTGGCAGAACGGGAGTTTTAACGCCTGTTGCTATATTAGATCCAATTAATATCGGTGGAGTTGTTGTTTCTAGAGCTACTCTTCATAACCAGGATGAGATTAATCGTAAAGATATTCGAATTGGAGATCGCGTGTTGATCCAACGTGCTGGAGATGTGATTCCTCAAATTGTAAAGGTTCTTAATCTTCATAGTCATGAAAGAGAAAAGCCTTTTGTTTTTCCTAAAAAATGTCCCGTTTGTGATAGTCACGTAGTTCAACACGAAGGTGAAGTCGCTTATAAATGTACAGGAGGCTTGATTTGTTCAGCGCAGGCATCATTGAGATTAAGACATTTTGTTTCTAAAGATGCTTTTGATATTGAGGGACTCGGTGCAAAACACGTGGATGCTTTTTTTCAAGAAGGACTTATCAAAACGCCTGTCGATATTTTTACTTTCCAAGAGCGTGATCATAAGAGCATAACCCCTTTGCGTAAAAGGGAAGGGTGGGGTGATAAATCCGCTCAAAAACTTTTTGATGCAATTAATAAACGTAGAAAGATTTCTCTCAATCGATTTATTTATGCCTTAGGAGTTCCTCAAGTTGGCGAAAGTACAGCAAAAGTCTTGGCTAAAAACTATGGATCTTTTAAAAATTTTAGAGATTCGATGTTAAAAGCTGTTGATTTTGGTAGTAGTTCATACCAAGAGTTAATTGCGATTGAAGGTGTTGGACCAAGCATTGCAGAAGATATTCTTATCTTTTTCAAAGAGCCTCATAATTTGACAATACTTAATAAACTGCATGGAGATGCTCATCATGCTGCACAAATTCTGATTGAAGATTTTGTTTCTTCCAATTCAATGGCATCAAAAATTTCTGAAAAAACTATTGTCTTTACTGGCACCCTAACAAAATTCACAAGAGCAGAGGCAAAATCTAAAGCAGAAAGCTTAGGAGCCAAAGTAGCCAGTTCTGTATCTGCAAAAACAGATTTTGTGGTTGTCGGCGCTGACGCAGGTAGCAAAGCCAAAGCTGCTCAAGAACTTGGCGTTACTGTTTTGAACGAAGACGAGTGGCTCAACCTTATTAAGACTGATTAGATCGTTTCCATGAAACACCTCTTAAAAGAGGAGCGTAGAGGTCTTTTTCAGGTTCAATGGAAAGATTATTTTTTTCTTCAGGGGTGGGGGGATGATTTTGAAACTCTAGTTTTTTAAAATCTCTTATTATGACAATTGGAGTTTGTTCATCGCCTTCCCCCATCACTAAGACCGCTGCCGCTGATAAGCCATCCATAAGGTTAGACTGAGTGAAACAAAGTTTTTTACCATCAAGATCGGTTGATCCAATATAGTTTTTTAAAGCTTTAAACCCACACCAACCAAGGCCAATGCCAGTTACCCCCCGTCTTAGAGGAGTAGTATGACTATCGGTAATAATGATGCCCAACGATTCAATTTTATTAAGTTGTCGCAATTCTTTCCAAATACGTTCCGCGCTTCTTTGGACATCTTGTGGGTAAAGGACATAGTGTCCTTGACTGTTAGATTCATCAATACCAGCAGAAGGAATTAAAATATTGTTTTTTAACGTGAGACAGATGTCATAATTGCCACAATCCTCAATATATGCATCGGCTTCCTTCTTGATGAGTAATTCTTTACTACCCACTGATTTTTTTTTAATGAGTCTTCCTTCAGAAATGCTCACAATTTTTGAGGTGATGAGTACAACGTCTCTTTCTTCTAAATTATCTAAATAAGGTCCTATTGCTCTTATAATAGGTTCATTGGGTTGAATAATATGGGTTTTTATCGGAATAATTTTCATGGGTTTCTTAAATTTCATTAAAATGCATGAGATATTTTAGCTCTTTTTAAATCTATTAAAATGTAACCTTCCATTACAATTAGAAACATTTATTGAAATGGTCAACAGAATCTCTAGAGGAGGTCATCATGCTAATCATTCGGTTTTTTCTAGCAACATTATTATTTTTTGTAACCAATGTTAACGCAGTCGACATGACTCCTCCAACAGAACTGGAAGATGAAAGTCAAACAATAGCTAAAAAAATAGTTATTATAGAAGATGATCACAACATCGGTACAGATTTCAATAATACTGAAAGCGTTATTTCCACATCAGAAGCCTCTATAGAACCCCTTAAAATATTAGAAGAGGAACAAACGATTAAGAATGAAAGTATAACGGCTGTACAAGAGGTTTCTGAAAAGTCAGTCAAAAAAGTAGAAGAAGAATCAGCACTAGAAACAAAAGTGGTTTCATCATCTTCGTCAGAGAAAACAGTTCTAGGTGTTGAGAGCGAAGAATCTACTCAGACCCCTGATGAACAGAGTATCGCTCTGGCCAAAAAAATTCTTGCTGAAGAAATTGAGTTAGCTAAGCAAGAAAGAGGATTTTATCTGCCATACTTAGAAGAGCCTCTCTTAGATGAAGATAAGAAATTTATAGGACTCATCAGAGAGCAATTCGCCAAGATTCCTTTTGATAGTAACGTACATAGTATGACGGTTACTTTTGCAAGGACACATTACTCTAGAATAAAGAAAATAGAGCAAAGTTATTTAAAAATAACTACGGATGCTACTTTAAAATCTATCAAAGAAATTAAAGAAGGCTTAGAAAGTTATATGGAGATAATCAAGGCTCAAGAATTAGAATTACCAAAGAAAGACGTTCAAAAATTAACAGATCGGATGCCTGCAATCGCAAAAATGCTTACCCAGATTGAATCTGTGTATTGGAACAATCCAACTGATGGCGAAACAACAGTGAATTTAAAAGAAGTATTCTCACATACCTATACGCTTGCTCAAACTTATGGGCCAGATTATTTGGGATTACTGTGTGAAAAGCTTGCTGAAAACTATGAAACTCAAGGGGGATGCCACCCAGGTGTGAACGGACGTCTTGTTGCCTTTTATTTTACACTCTTAACTGACGCAATTGGTGAGATTAAATAAAGTTTTTATCATACTCTTCACAAATTTTAGTTTTGATAACTAATGACATAAAATAATTATAAATAAATAATTTTTTAATAATTAATAACTACTCTTCAAGTAATTAATAAAAAATAAAAGTTATGTAAAAATTAAATTAATTTAATAGGTGTGGTTGTGAAGTATTTAAAATTTTATAAAATTCTTGCTATTGGAGGATTGCTATTCAATAGCGATCGTCTGCTAGCAGAAGTATTTTATGATGTCAATCAGCAGATGGAAACAACGCCAGGATTGTCTCAAGGTTATGAAGATTTACTTA
This sequence comes from Candidatus Nucleicultrix amoebiphila FS5, assembly GCF_002117145.1. Classification (NCBI taxonomy): domain Bacteria; kingdom Pseudomonadati; phylum Pseudomonadota; class Alphaproteobacteria; order Holosporales; family Nucleicultricaceae (SeqCode); genus Nucleicultrix (SeqCode); species Nucleicultrix amoebiphila (SeqCode). The sequence goes on from NZ_CP008743.1 coordinate 72,315, forward strand.
AAGACATGGATCAGTTAATCGGAAAGTTTCCTGTTAATCAAAACCAAAAAGAACGTGTCGTAGTCTCTTTAATGGAAAAAGCACGTCAATTACTCACTAAGTATCAATTGGATTTAGAAAAAACAGCTAAAGCTAAAGCCCAAAAAGAACAGGCAGAAAATTTGAAAAACAGTTAATCAAAGCTCATTTTACGGAAGCGATAAGAGTTATCAAGGCTCATCAAAACGATACCCATTATAATGACGGCGGTACCTGCCCAGACACTTAAGGATTTGGGAAACTCATTAAAAACAAGGTAGCTCAACCCGGTGCTAAGCACGAGTTTAGAAAATCCGAAGGGGTTTAAAAATGTTATTTCGGCAAGACTTAAGGCCTTTGCAAGTGAATAATTGGCTGCAGCAGATAGCAAACCAAGCACTAACATCCATAATATATGTTCTAACGTAGGAGTTGACCAATGCATAACTGCCGGAATAAACGATGCAGGAACCATCAAAAATAGTAAGTAAGTGGTTAATACACGTGGGGATTCTCCACGAATGCCCAGCTGACGTCCTGTAAGCTTTGAAATGGCTATCATTACGGCAGACCCTAGTGGTAAGAAAGAGATCCAGCCGTATTCAATGGTCGAGTTTGTAAGTGTAAGATCTGGAAACAGCACCTTATCTGGACGTGTTATAATGAAGGTCCCTATAAAGCCTGTTAATATTCCCCCCCAACGTAAAAGTCCAACGCGCTCTTGTAAATAGAACTTTGCTCCAATGACTGCAAACATAGGACCAGTAAAATTCAAGGCCAGCGCTTTAGCAATATCCATGTAAAATAACGAGAAATACCATAAAGTTACCCCCATAACAGCAGCAACGGCACGTACTATATGAAGAACGGGTTCTTTTGTCTTGAGTGATGAAAACCCGCTCTTAGCGAAAGTAGGCAGCATAAAAAAAGCGGCACATAGATACTGTAGGAAGGTAATTTCATAAGGAGAGAGCGGATGTTCAAATCCTCCAGAGCCGCCATTTATATAGCGAACAACAATATTGACTAAAGCAAAACTAAAACATGACAATACCTTCCAAAAGGCACCTTGCCATTGGATTGCAATGAATGGACGATGAAACGGAAGCACTTCAGCATTCTGCACTTTGGTGCCTGAAGTCCTGCCCATTTTTAATTTATGCTGTGTTCGCATTTCTTATGCCGTCAACCTACCTGAACTTAAGAAATATATAAGCATTAGATTATCAATTTCCAACAAATTTAGAAAAGATATTGATACGGCGCAGGCCTTAATCTTCTTGCTTTCTACTTTCACGTTTACGTGCGTTTGGATCTAACATAGCCTTACGTAAGCGTATGGCCGTAGGAGTGACTTCTACACGCTCATCATCCCCAATGTAAGACATAGCTTGTTCAAGGGTCATTATACGAGGAGGAGTCAAGCGAATAGCCTCATCTTTTCCTGCAGCGCGGACGTTAGAGAGCTGTTTTGCTTTAAGGGGATTAACTTCCAAGTCATTTTCACGGCTATTTTCACCTATGATCATTCCCTCATAAACTTCATCTCCAGGATTGATAAAGAGCACGCCTCTTTCTTCAAGGTTATTCAGGGCATAAGCTACTGCTTTGCCAGATCCGTTAGAAATCAAAACACCATTGCGTCGTTTTTCTATGGCTCCTTTATGGGGAGCATACCCATGAAATAACCGACTCATGACACCCGTTCCACGTGTATCTGTTAAAAATTCACCCAAATAACCAATGAGACCGCGCGCGGGTGCAATAAAAACGATACGTGTTTTTCCTCCGCTAGAAGGACGCATATCTTTCATTTCACCTTTTCGAGTACCCATTTTTTCAACAACAACGCCTGTAAATTCATCATCCACGTCAATTTGTACTTCTTCCATAGGTTCCAAGCGTTCGTTGGTCTTAGGATCGGTTTGATACACAACTCTTGGACGACTAATCGAGAGTTCATAGCCTTCACGTCGCATGGTTTCAATGAGAACTCCTAATTGAAGCTCTCCACGACCGGCGACTTCAAAAGCATCGCGATCTGCGGTTTCATGAATTTGAATAGCTACGTTACTTTCAGCCTCTCTTAAGAGTCTATCTCGAATAACTCGAGAAGTAACTTTAGCTCCTTCGCGTCCTGCTAAAGGGGAGTCATTGATGGAGAAAGTCATGACCAAAGTTGGAGGATCAATAGGTAAAGCTGGGATCGGGGTATTAACTTCAAGAGCGCAAATAGTATCAGCAACTGTTGATTTCTCTAAACCGGCAACAGCAACAATATCACCTGCTTCAACACGATCTACAGCTTCGCGTTTTAATCCTCTGAATGCGAGAATCTTAGTAAGACGTGACTGTTCAATAATTTCTCCCTTATGATTAAGGGTTTTTACAGGCATGTTGACTTGAGCAGCACCAGAAGTTACCCGTCCAGTGAGAATACGACCTAAATATGGATCAGCTTCTAACGTAGTGACCAGCATACTAAAAGGAGCATTGACATCACCTTTAGGAGGAGCAACATGTTCCGCTATAATGCGGAAGAGGGGAGTCAGGCTCTCTTTTTCATCTCCCGGAGCTTTAATGGCCCATCCTTCCTTAGCGGAAGCATAGATTACTGGAAAATCTAACTGTTCATCAGTTGCTTCTAAAGCAACGAATAGATCAAATACGGCATTAAGCACTTCATCAGCCCGGGCATCAGGCCGATCTGCTTTATTGAGCACTACTATGGGTCTTAATCCTTGCTTCAAAGCTTTCATCATAACGAATTTAGTTTGAGGCATTGGGCCTTCTGCAGCATCGACAAGCAGGAGAACGCCATCGACCATACTTAAAATACGTTCAACTTCACCACCAAAGTCAGCGTGTCCAGGGGTATCAACAATATTAAAGCGAACATCATTCCAAAGAATCGAGGTACACTTTGCAAGAATGGTAATGCCTCTTTCTCGTTCAAGTTCATTAGAGTCCATCGCGCGTTCAGCGACGGCTTGATTTTCTCGAAAAGTTCCGCTCTGTCGGAACATGGCATCTACCAAGGTTGTTTTTCCATGATCGACGTGTGCTATGATAGCGATATTACGTAGTTTTGTCATAAGGGTATTTAATCACAAGTAAGTTAAAAAATATAAAACCAGAAAGCTCCTTTTACTGGAAAGCTCTCGCAAAGTCCAGATATCTTCAAGCATTGAGATAAAAGACATTCTCTTTCTTTATCATCTCTTCCTTCTTTTGATAAAGAGTAATTATTTGTCACAATGTCATTGTTGATATCCCCTCGAAATAAGCATTTAATATCGTTTTTCATCCTTAAGCCATCTTAATTGACCATTAAGAACAAAAATATTTTAATTCAATTTAAAGAACTAATGACAGGTTCTTTATCTAAAAAATTAAATTCTTTAATAGGAAAAATTTCTAGGCCATTAAAAGTTTTAACAGAGCAAAGAGTTGTTCAGCTTATCTTTCACAGAATATCTCTGATTCTTTTAAGAGATTCAAAAATTTTTCTTTAGTTAGCAATTGTTAATTAATCTTATATAGGCTTATTTGTGTTTAAAAGGATAAAAAAGAGAATGAGTTCAGAGAACAAGGCTCAAACTGCTAATAAATATTATTTCATTGATCTCATTAGTAAAAGTACGGTGATTAATGTCATTGCTGTTTTTTCTATAGCAGCCATATTTCTTGCACAAGTCGTTGCTTATTTTTTATGGCATTATGTTTATGGAGTTGATCTTTACGAGGTCATATTTGTTACTTTTTTAACAACAATTATCGTTGCTTTACCTCTTTTAACACTCTTTGCTTACATTATTCGTGAAATTGTACACCAGAATAACGACCTCAAACAAAATGAAATAGAACTCAATTTCCAGAAAGCGCAGCTTACGGAGGCTATGATTAAATTAAAAGGAGCTAGAGATATGGCCATTGAGGCCAATAATGCTAAAAGCCGTTTTTTGGCTAATATGAGTCATGAATTTAGAACGCCTCTGACTGCTATCATTGGGTATGCTGAGCTTCTTGTGGATGAGTTTAAAGATCAACCTTTTTCGAAAGATTTAGATAAGATTCTAGATTCAAGTCGGCATTTGCTTGATTTAGTCAATGATGTTCTTGATCTTGCAAAAATTGAAGCGGGGAAGGAAGAGATGAATATCAGCACTTTTCCCATTCCAAAATTGATTGATGAAGTGCTCGAAATTACCAATCATCTTTCTAAAAAGAATAATAATGTTATTCATATTGATTTTGAAAATGACGTAAAGATGATTTCTACTGATCGCAGTAAAATAAGACGTTGTCTTATTAATTTGTTATCGAATGCCTGTAAATTTACTGAGAATGGTAACATCAACCTTAAGATTTTTAAAAATCAAAAGGCTCAATATCCAATGTATTTTTTTGAAGTTAAAGATACGGGTATTGGTATGACAGAGAAAGAAATGGAAAAAATTTTTAAGTCTTTTACACAAGCTGACGAAACAACAACGCGAAAGTATGGTGGCACCGGACTTGGATTGGCGATCACAAAAAAATCTTGTCAATTGTTAGGGGGAGATGTGATGGTTCAAAGTGAAAAAGGCCGCGGGTCTACTTTTACTATGTATATTCCCTCAGAAGATCATTTAAACTAAATAAGATGTGCTGATGATAACCATCAGCATATCCTGAATGCTTAGCCATTAAATGGAACAACGCGGGATCGTCCATCTCTTCCAACGATTAAAAAGACAGATTGTCCTGGTTGAAATGCTGGTTGTAGCCCCTGAACAACGGTCCGCATCTCCCCATTATGCAAGCTCACTGTATATTCTAGAGCCTCTTGTGTTTCTAGTGTCTTTTGTGCGAATGCTCCTGCAGTTGCACCTATGAGAGCACCTGCAGCGGTTGTTGCCACATTACCCTTGCCTTTACCAAATTGATAACCAGCGACACCCCCTGCGATTCCACCGAGAGCTGCACCGGCTGTATTTTCTTGAAGTTTCTCAGAGCCTTGAACAGAAACTTTACGAACGCTTACAATTGTGCCTTGAAAAGTTTGTTGAGCCTCTCCAACGTGAGATTCTTTATATACGTTTGGTGAAATTTCACGTGCACACCCTGCAGCTACAATAGCTAAGGCACTCACGCTTGCTATGCGTAAGCTTTTATTAAATTTAGTACGTAATTGCATACAGTCCTCCAATTATATTTGTCAGCCTTCTATATCAGATTTATGATGAATAAGGGAAGAGGGTCAAAATTCCTTCAATGGATAGAGGCAAATATCATTGATGAGGCATTTTGAACATAAAGGTTTTTTTGCCTTACATATATATCTGCCATGCAAAATAAGCCAATGATGAGCGTAAGAGTGAAACTCTGAGGGGATCATCTGATAAAGCTTTTCTTCTACTGCTTCAGGCGTTTTACCTGGTGCCATCCCTGTGCGATTTGCTACTCTAAAAAGATGAGTATCGACAGCGATTGTGGGATGATTAAATGCCGTATTTAAGACAACATTAGCTGTTTTTCGTCCAACGCCTGGTAGGGCTTCTAAGGCTTGCCGATTATGAGGAACATCTCCATTATGCTTATCAATTAAGATTTGGCATACTTTTATAATATTCTTTGCCTTCGTATTATAGAGTCCGATTGTTTTAATATAGTTTTTCAAGGCATCTTCCCCTAATGACAATATTTTTTGAGGAGTATCAGCTTTTAAAAAAAGGTGCTTTGTGGCTTTATTGACACCCTTGTCTGTAGATTGAGCAGATAAAATGACAGCAATCAAAAGAGTAAATGGATTGGTAAAGGATAGTTCACCTTGTGGATGAGGAGTAGCTGCAGAAAAACGCTTGAATATTTCTCGTACATCTTCATTAGATAGTAAGTATTGACGTTTTTTAATTTTTTGAGTTTTTACCAAAATTTTACCCAATCGCTGTTTTATATGAGCTTTATTTATCTATTTAGGCTTTTAGCGTGATTGTGATCTTTGCGCAAGAAAGCTTGAAAAAAATAGGATCTGGCGTTGCTTTTTTTATAGAAGGGCGATATCTAAGATGTAAATCATCGCCAAGGATAGGTATCCAGCGAATATGTCGCATGCGGGCGTGGTGAAATTGGCAGACACGCCAGATTTAGGTTCTGGTGACGAAAGTCGTGGGGGTTCAAGTCCCTCCGCCCGCACCAGTAAATGAGATTAAATATACGTAAGGGATTTCAATGCAAGTAAAAGAAATCAAGTCAAAAGGCTTAAAACACGAATTTCAGGTAACCGTACCTTCCACCTTCATTGAAAAGAAAATGGTGGAACGCCTTGAGTACCATGGTCGATCAATTCGTATCTCTGGGTTTAGACCCGGAAAGATTCCTCTAGATGTCTTAAAGAAAAGATATGGGGCAGCCGTGCGTAACGAAGTGATTGAAGAAGTGATTAAAGAATCTAATCAGAAGGTTATTCAAGAGAAGAATCTTCGACCAGCCTTACAACCTCAGGTTAAGATAAATTCTGAAAAAGAGGGTGCTGACCTTGATTATGTTATGACTTTTGAAGCCTTGCCAGAAATTAAAACGCCGAAATTGGATAAATACTCTTTCGAAAAGCTAGGGGCTTCTGTTGACAAAAAACAAATCGATAAGTCTCTTAAGAATTTGTCTCAAGGCTATAAAGGACGAGAAGACCACAAACCAGATCACAAGGCTTCTAAAGGCGATGTTGTTGTTATCGACTTTGACGGACGTTTAGAGGATGGTAAAAAGATTGAAGGTGGATCAGGAAAAAATGTTGAGCTGGAGTTGGGCTCTAATTCTTTTATCCCAGGATTTGAAGATCAACTCATCGGGTCAAAGGCTGGCGATGACGTCAAAGTAAAAGTCCCTTTCCCAAAGGACTATCATGCTAAAGAGTTAGCAGGTAAATCAGCTGAATTTGCAGTTACTGTAAACAAAGTACAAAAAACAGTTGAGCCAAAGATTGACGACGAATTTGCCAAGAAACTCGGTATAGAAAGTGCTGAAAAACTGGAAAAAATTATTTCAGATAAGCTGAAAGATGAATATGCACGTATGTCTTTCTTGCTTTCAAAAAGAGCAGTACTGGATAAATTAGCTGAAGATAATAAATTTGAAGTTCCTGAAACCTTAGTTGAGAATGAATTTAACGTTATTTGGGAAGAGATTAAAAAAGAACATAAAGCTGAAGAATCTAACCCTAAAAAGAAAAAAACTGAGAAATCTGAAGATTTAGAAGATCCAAAGCTTAAGCAGCAATATAAAGATATAGCAGAGCGTCGCGTACGTTTAGGTCTTCTTCTAGCGGAAATCGGTCGTGAAAATAAGATTGATGTTACTCAAAAGGAACTTGAAAAAGCTATTTTAGAGCAGGCACGTCAATATCCTGGTCAAGAAAAAATGGTTTTTGACTATTTTCGTGAGCATCCTCACGCTTTGGCTTCGTTGAAGGCGCCAATTTTTGAAGATAAAGTGATTGAATTAATTTTGCAGAAAGCAAAAATTAATGAAAAGACGGTAACCTTTGAAGAGCTTGAAAAGGCCGTCATTGAAATTACTCAAGGTGACGATGCAGAATAAAAAAGTATAGAAAACAAAAGGAGAAGGCGCGTGGCTGGCATTAGTGAGATTTATCTAAACACTCTAGTTCCTATGGTTGTGGAGCAAACAAACCGTGGTGAGAGAGCCTACGATATATATTCACGTCTTTTAAAAGAAAGAATCATTTTTCTTGTTGGGCAAGTGACAGACGAAACAGCCAGCCTTGTGTGTGCTCAGTTGCTTTTTCTTGAATCGGAAAATCCTAAAAAGGATATTTTCTTTTATATAAATTCTCCAGGAGGTGCGCTTCATGCGGGGCTTGCGATGTACGATACAATGCAATATATCCGTTGTGATGTGTCTACGATTTGTTTGGGAATGGCTGCTTCTGCGGGGTCTTTGCTTCTTGTAGGAGGTGCGAAAGGGAAGCGGTATTCTTTGCCAAACTCTCGCATAATGATCCATCAACCCTTAGGCGGTGTGCAAGGTCAAGCCACTGATATTGAGATTCATGCAAAAGAAATTATTGATCAAAAGAAGAATTTGAATCGTATCTATGCCGATAAAACCGGACAAACGCTTAATCAAATAGAGAAAGCTATGGAAAGAGATCATTTTTTATCGCCAGACGAAGCAAAAAAATTTGGTTTAATAGATCAAGTTATTCATTTAAGAGCAAAGCCTGAAGATGAAAAAAAGTCTTAATGGGGACTATATAACGTACCGTTAACGTTTTGTATAAGCTTTCAGGATATCTTAATAGAGTGTATGCGATTGAGCTTAAGAAATATAACAAGTTAATAAAGGCGCAGTTAGCAAGGCAGAGGTGTTATGGAAAAAGATAATGAAGACATGAACAACAAAGACATTCTCCATTGTTCCTTCTGTGGAAAAAGTCAACATGAGGTCAGAAAGCTGATTGCTGGCCCAAATGTGTTTATTTGTGATGAATGCGTTGATCTTTGCATCGAGATTATTCGTGAAGAGGGGGGAACGGGCGTTTCTACTCCCGGAGAAGCTATTCCAACTCCAAAAGAAATTTACAATGTTTTAAACGATTATGTTATTGGTCAAGATCACGCAAAGCGTATCCTTTCTGTGGCTGTTTATAACCATTATAAACGTATAGAATCATTGAGTAAAAATGGTGATATTGAAATAGCAAAATCCAATATTCTTTTAGTAGGGCCTACCGGTTGTGGTAAGACTTTGTTGGCACAAACTCTTGCACGTATTTTGGATGTCCCATTTACCATTGCAGATGCTACGACATTAACAGAAGCAGGGTACGTTGGTGAAGATGTTGAAAACATTATTTTAAAGCTGTTACAAGCAGCTGAATATAATGTGGAGCGTGCTCAAAAAGGTATTGTTTATATTGATGAAATCGATAAGATTTCTCGTAAGTCAGACAATCCATCAATTACACGAGATGTTTCTGGTGAAGGTGTTCAACAAGCTTTATTGAAAATTATGGAAGGCACTGTTGCTTCAGTTCCTCCTCAAGGTGGTCGTAAGCATCCCCAACAAGAGTTTCTACAAGTTGATACGACGAATATCTTGTTTATTTGTGGTGGAGCATTTGCTGGTCTTGAGAGAATTATTTCGGCTCGCGGAAAAGGATCTTCCATTGGATTTATGGCCGACGTAAAGGCGCCTGATGATCGTAAAACGGGTGAGCTCTTGCAAAGCATTGAACCAGAAGACTTATTAAAGTTTGGGTTAATCCCTGAATTCGTTGGTCGTTTGCCAGTGTTAGCGACACTTAATGACCTCAGTGAAGATGCTTTGATCGAAATTCTCTTGAAGCCTAAAAATGCAATCACTAAGCAATACCAGAAATTGTTTGAAATTGAAGGGGTATCGTTGGTTTTCAAAGAGGAATCTTTACAAGCAATCGCCAAAAAAGCGATTGTGAGAAATACAGGTGCACGCGGGTTAAGATCTATCCTTGAAGATATTTTATTGGATACTATGTTTGAGCTTCCAAGCTTGAAAAATGTGAAGGAAGTCGTTATTAGTCGAGAGGTCGTTGAAGGCGAAGCGAAACCTTTACTTATATATAGCGAACAAGCTAATGTGAAAGAAAAGGCGAGCAAAGCATAAATTGCTTTAATCGCTTGTAACATTTTTCAAAGGAATGACCTTGAGCAAGATTAAAAAGCAAGCGGAACTTTTATCTTTTCCCGTACTTCCCTTAAGGGACATAGTTGTATTTCCTAACATGATTGTGCCTCTTTTCGTTGGGCGAGAAAAATCTGTTAAAGCGCTTGAAAAAGTTGCTGCGATGAATGAGCAGCATGTTCTTCTTCTGACTCAAAAAGATGCATCTTTAGACAATCCGAGCAAGGACGATCTTTATAGTGTGGGAACAGTCGGTCAAATTCTGCAACTTCTGAAATTACCCGATGGCACAGTAAAAGTTTTAGTTGAAGGTCTGCATAGATCTGCAATTCGCGAATATTCAGAATCAAATGGGTATTTGGAAGCATATGCAGAAGCAGTAAAAGAAACGACTCAAGAAGGGCCTGATTTTGATGCCTTAATAAGGACAACATTATCGCTTTTTGAGCAATATATTAAACTTAACCCAAAAATACCTGCTGATGTCATGAATACTTTGGGGAAAATTGATAATCCAGCCAAACTTTCTGACACACTAGCTTCTCATCTTTCATTGAAAAAGATCATTGATAAACAAAATCTTTTGGAAACCTTTTCAGTTAACAAGCGGTTTGAAAAAATTTGTGACTTTATGGGATCTGAAATTAGTGTGCTTCAAGTTGAAAAGCGCATTAAAAGTCGTGTTAAACGTCAAATGGAAAAATCTCAGAGAGATTACTATTTGAATGAGCAGCTCAAAGCTATTCAAAAAGAACTTTCAGAGATTGAAGATGGACGTGACGAATTAAGCGAAGTTGAAAAGAGAATTGCAAGTTTAAAATTAACCAAAGAAGCGCGCGAAAAAGCAGATTCAGAAGTTAAACGCTTGAGAAGTATGAGTCCTATGGCCTCAGAGGCCACTGTTGTACGCAACTATTTAGATTGGTTGCTTGGGATTCCTTGGAGTTCTCCAAGTAAAATTAAAAAAGATATAGACTTGGCTGAAAAGACACTCAATGAAGATCATTATGGCCTAGAGAAAGTCAAAGAGCGTATTTTAGAGTATTTAGCAGTTCAAAATCGTGTTGGTAAAATTAAGGGGCCTATTATATGCCTCGTAGGCCCTCCTGGTGTCGGTAAAACTTCTTTGGGGCAATCCATAGCAAAAGCAACGGGACGTAATTTTGTTCGTATTTCTTTGGGTGGCGTTAGGGATGAAGCTGAAATCCGTGGACATAGAAGAACTTATATAGGGTCTATGCCTGGAAAAATTATTCAGGGGATGAAAAAGGCTAAAACTTCAAATCCTTTATTTCTTTTGGATGAAATTGATAAGCTTGGCGCTGATTGGCGAGGCGATCCAACTTCTGCTCTTTTAGAAGTGTTGGATCCAGAGCAGAACTTTTCTTTCAATGATCACTATCTTGAAGTGGATTATGATCTTTCTGATGTAATGTTTATTACAACGGCAAATAGCTTAGACATGCCTCAGCCATTACTTGATAGACTCGAGATTATCCGTTTAGCGGGGTATACCGAAGACGAAAAAGTTGAAATTGCTAAACAGCATCTCATTCAGAAACAATTGAAGATTCATGGTCTTAAAAAATCAGAGTGGTCTATAAATACTGAGGCTCTCAGAAAGCTTATTCGCCATTATACTCGCGAAGCTGGTGTGCGTAATTTGGAACGAGAACTTGCCAATTTAATGCGTAAAGTTGTTAAAGACATCGTCTCAAAGAAGAAAAAATCAGTAAGCTTAACACCATCAAACCTTGGAAAATATGCAGGTGTCGAGCGTTTCCAATTTGGAGTATCCGAAGAAAAGAATCTGGTTGGAGTTACGACTGGCTTAGCTTGGACTGAGGTTGGTGGTGAATTGCTCATGATTGAAGCTGTGATGTTGCCTGGTAAAGGAAAAGCGATTGATACCGGTAAGCTCGGAGAAGTGATGAAAGAATCTGTTCAAGCTTCGTGGAGTTTTGTTCGTTCAAGAGCGGCTTCTTTTGGGATTGAACCGCCTATTTTTGAAAATAATGATGTGCATGTGCACGTTCCAGAGGGAGCGACACCTAAGGATGGTCCATCAGCAGGCATTGCGATCTGTACGTCGATGGTTTCTGTCTTAACAGGCATCCCAGTTAAAAATGATGTTGCGATGACAGGAGAAATAACTTTGCGTGGCAGAGTTCTTCCTATTGGAGGTCTGAAAGAGAAACTATTAGCAGCTCTTCGTGGTGGGATCAAAACGGTTCTGATTCCTGAAGGCAATCAAAAGGATTTAGTTGATATTCCAGATAATATTAAAAAGGGGCTCAAAATTCTTCCTGTTAAAACTCTTGAAGAAGTGTTGCATTTTGCTTTGACTAAAAAGCTGAAGCCTATTATTTGGACACCCAAGAAAAAGACTAATTTAAAATCAGGGGACGATAAGTCTCAAGAGGATACTCTCACTGCTCATTGAGTATAGGGGGGCTTGTCAAAAGAACTTCTTTACAAATGAAAAGGGGCCATCATGGCCCCTTAATTTTAAAATCTTATTCTATTGTTTACTTTTTCTTTTCATCTTTACCGATGCGACCAAAGCTTCCAAACACTTGTTCTAAAGCGGATCGTTCAGCTTCAATGTAAGGCGTTTCTCTTTGAACTGGTTCAATCTCACGACCTTTTTCATCGAGATATTTGATTGTTTGAACAAGACCTTCTCTGTCAAAAGTGACCTTGAGGACTTTTTCTTCTAAAATTTTTGGATCAAAAAAAGATACAGTTTCAGTACGTCGATAAATATAAAGCCAAGTATTCTTATCAAATGATTCAATATCTGTGGGACTTCCTAAAACACGAAAAACATCTTCTCTTGTGTGTGCGCCTATCTTGACCTTTTCAACGTTTGCATCATCGATGATTTTTCCACGTTGATCTATGCGTGCGCTGCACGCTGATAAAAAGATACTCACTGAGACAGTGCTTAATATAAGTAATTTTTTTGAAATCATCGAATTCTCCTCATTACCAACTCTTTTGCCGGGTAATAGAGCAAATGTCAAGGAAATGGAATGGAACTGTTTTTAAGGATTAAATTCAGAACGTCGAGGATCATTGCCAAAAGAGTCATATAGTTTTTTGTCCTTTTGACTAACAAGGGGCGCTTCAAGATAAAATAAATGATCCTCCGTATCGTCTAAAATAGTGGCTTTCAGAAAAATGATGAGTTCTGTCACGCTGTGTTCACTAGATTTAGCTTTGAAAAAATTTCCTATGACGGGAAAATCACTCATGAATGGTATGCTTGATTTTTCATTATCGGAGCGTTCTTCCATAAGACCTCCCATCACGACAATTTCTCCTGAATTCATGCTTATTACTGAATCCATTTCTCGAATCTGAACCTGAGGAATAAGTGATTGCTGTTCTTGCTTTGAAACAATCGCCACGGCCGGATCTTCTTTTTCTCCAACTATGCGTGAAATAGTGGGTCTTAGGGTAAGTATGATGCGTCCATTTTCAAGATTGATTGCTGGATGGACAACCATGACAAGACCTATTGGAACAGTCTGAATTTCACTTGATACATGAACATGTTCTCTCTTGTTGTCATACCCAAAGTCACGATCGTAATCGATGCGAAAAAAAACACTGTTCGTCGCTACTTTAAGAATAGCTGATTGATTGTTGAGGACTGTGAGGCGAGGACTTGAAAGAGTGCGAACAGTGCCAAATTTTTCTAAAAAACTCACAATTCCAGTAAGGTGGTGACCACTTCCGCCAAGCGTAAAGACATCTCTTGTTGGAATTTTCTCAGAATTAAATGGACCTGGAGTTATGAGTCGACCGAGGGGAGATTGAATAACAAAGTTACCTTTTAGAGAATTCCAATTAATGCCACTTTTAAATTCTTCTTTGAGATTTATTTCTAATATTTTAGCTTCAATAAGAACTTGTGTTGCAGTGTTTTTTCTGAGTATTTCAAGATATTTTTCAATTTGTTTATGCTGTGTCTCGTTTGCAAAAATAGTTATAAGACCTGCTTGTTTGTGAAGCGTAAATCGTGTTCCGTCCATTTCTTGCAAAGAGGGATCTTGGAAACCTAGAAGCAACTCAAGATTATTATATAATTCCTCCCAGAAATCACTTTCTGAGTCAGCGCTTAGTAAGGTGCTTGATCCATTATCAGAGTCTATGTTGACTCCTTCTGAAACTGCAAATACATCAGTAGCGACAGAAACGCGATTTTGATTCTTACGATGCATAACCATAAATTGAATATTGTAGTTTTTTATATAGGGGGTATCAGGTTCAATATGTAGAATTCCATCTTTATGGCGATATCGAAGATGAGCATCTTGGCAGATTTGTTCTAGAATTTGATTAAAAGGCTTTTGATGTGCATTAACTATCAAACTTCCTTCAATATCTGGTGAAATAATCATATCAGTCCCAGTCTGTTTACTGAGTGTAAGTAAAATTTCCGTGATAGGGATGCTGTTCGTAAATGTCAGACTAATTCTTTGGTCGGACAATCTGACGGGGAGTTCTTGAGCGCTTTTTTTTGTAATTAAGTTTAAGTTTTTTTGATGAGTATCAGAAGAAGATTTTAAGAGTTCTTTATACTCATTTTCCTGCAATTTTGTTACAGAATCATAATGTTGGTAATATTTAATGTTTTCATTACATCCGCACAGAATGAATATACCTAAGGTTATAAAGATAGAGAGCAATGAATTTTTCAAAATAAGTCTATCGACCAAATTCTTAAGCAATTAAAATTTATGATAAATTTAATGTAATGACAATTTATGTTTTTTGTCAAATTGGAATTTTTATAAAATCCTCTTCGCTTGAACAGGATCTTTTCTATCGAGATCAGACATTTAGAGTTTAGAAACGTCGTGAGAAGGTTTGCTAAAATGCGGAAATTAGTCTAATTTAAGCCTTTGTAATGAAAGATTGAAGTAGACGATGACATCTTTAGAAGGTCCCTATATCAAAGCTCAAAGTGGACAAACAAAACAAGTGATTCTCTTGCTACACGGCTATGGAGCTGATGGGAATGATTTGATAAGTTTAGGAGAAACCTTGAAAATGGTTTTTTCTGACGCGGATTTTATAGCGCCTCATGCACCCTTTATGTGCCAAGTCAATCCCTTTGGGCGTGAATGGTTTGATTTAAGAGATTGGGAAGCCAGTCTATTTGAAGATCAGGAATATCTATTGCAGATGTTTGATCGTACTAAAAGCGCTCGATCAATTTTAAATCAATTTATCGACGAAGTTTTAGCGGAAAATAACTTACAAGAATCCAATTTGGCTTATCTTGGATTTTCACAAGGATCAATGATGGCACTTGCGACAGCTTTAAATCGTACGAATCCTTGTGCTGGCGTGTTAAGTTATTCAGGTGGTTTTGTATGCCGTGATAAATCTTACGTTAAATCACGCCCTCCAATCTACCTTGTTCATGGTGAAGACGATGAAGTGATCCAATATCAAGCTATGGAAAAAACTGCTCAATTTCTTCAATCGGTTTCTATTCATCCACAGACTTTGCTCTGTGAGCATACACCGCACAGTATCAGTCAAGAAGGCCTCGAAGCTGGCGCTCGATTTTTAAAGGCTTGTTTTGCACAAGCATCTTAAAAACTTTCATGTTAACTTTTTGACAAAGATTTGTTGATACAAAGAAGAAAAACCACAGTGAAGGAATAAAAAATGAAAAGGGCAAAAATAGGTTTAGTTGGTTCTGGTAATATCGGTGGAACATTAGCTCATCTGATAGGTCTTAAAGAACTTGGTGATGTGGTTCTTTTGGATATTATGGAAGGCGTGCCTCAGGGGAAAGCTCTTGATATAGCTGAATCTTCAACAATCGAGGATTTTGATTCTAACATTTCAGGGGGGCAAGATTATGCTCTTCTTAAAGACGCTGATGTCGTTATTGTAACTGCTGGTCTACCCAGAAAACCTGGGATGAGTCGCGATGACTTACTTGATATTAATGCAAAAATTATCCAAGAAGTTGGTCAAAATCTTAAGAAACACTGTCCTCAAGCTTTTGTTATCGTGATTACCAATCCACTTGATGCCATGGTGTGGGTGATGCGAGAAGCTACAGGTTTTTCAACCAACAAAGTTGTGGGTATGGCTGGCGTTCTTGATTCGTCTCGTTTTCGTTATTTTTTAAGTCAAAGGCTCAATGTTTCTGTAGAAGATGTAACGGCAATGGTGATGGGGGGGCATGGAGATACTATGGTGCCTATGGTTCGTTTTTCGACAGTGGCTGGTATTCCTTTGCCTGAAATTGTTGAGATGGGATGGCTTTCTCAGAATGAACTTGATGAGATGGTACAAAGAACCAGAAATGGTGGTAGTGAAATTGTTAATCTTCTAAAGACAGGATCAGCATTTTATGCGCCAGCTGCCTCAGCTGTGGCAATGGCAGAATCCTATCTTAAGGATAAAAAGCGTATTTTCCCATGTGCTGCATGGCTCAATGGAGAATATGGAGTGAAAGATCTTTATGTAGGTGTGCCTGTTATTATTGGGGCGTCTGGTGTAGAAAAAATCATTGAACTGCGCTTGACTGTAGAAGAAAAAGCGATGTTTACGCATTCTGTCGAAGAGGTTCAAAATCTGATTGGGATTCTGAAATCAAAATCTTCAGGGGCGTCAGCTGCAGCTTCTTAAGAAGAAAGGATTTTTCAACAATTTGATAAAGTGTTAAATTGTATATTAATATTCTGCAAATTATGTTGTGAAAAGATGTAAGAAAAATGAAGATACATGAATACCAAGCAAAAAAACTTTTAAGTGGATTTGGCGTTGCAATCGCCAAGGGTGCCATTGCTTATACGCCTAAAGAAGCTAGAACTGTAGCTAATGATTTAGGATCTTCACCGTGGGTGGTTAAAGCTCAAATTCATGCTGGTGGTCGAGGCAAAGGAGGAGGAATTAAACTTTCCAAAACCCTTGAAGAAGTTGAAAACTATACGGCCGCAATGATTGAAAATAAACTTGTTACACCTCAGACAGGTCCGGAAGGACAAATTGTTCGCCGTGTATATATTGAAAAAGGGTGTAATATCAAACAAGAACTTTATCTGTCATTGCTTGTGGATCGTAAGACTGGACGAGTTATGGTCATTGCGTCAGCAGCAGGGGGGATGGACATTGAAGCTGTTGCAGATAAAACTCCTGAAAAAATAATTAAAAGAACTGTTGATCCACTTGTTGGTTTTCAACCTTATTTAGCGCGCGAAATATCATTTGCAATTGGGTTGAAAGGGGGAGAAGCACTCAAAGTTGCTGCTTTGATTTCGTCAACGTACAAGGCGTTTGTTCATTATGATGCTAGCTTAATTGAAATTAATCCTCTTGTGGTCACCAATGAAGGTGATGCTCTGGCTCTAGATGCAAAAATGACATTTGATGATAATGGTCTTTTTAGACATCCTGAGATTGAAGAGTTGCGCGATGTGCAAGAGGAAGACCCAGCAGAGCTTGAAGCAGCACGTCATTCACTTAGCTATATCAAACTGGATGGAAATATTGGTTGCTTAGTTAATGGTGCAGGATTAGCTATGGCGACGATGGATGCTATAAAATTATATGGTGGAGAACCAGCGAATTTTCTCGATGTAGGCGGCGGTGCTCCCCGTGAACGTGTGACAACAGCTTTTAAGCTTATTCTTTCTGATAAGAATGTAGAAGGAATTTTGGTCAATATTTTCGGAGGTATTATGCGCTGCGATATCATCGCAGAAGGAATTGTAGCAGCTGCAAAAGATGTGGGAATTCATGCTCCATTAGTTGTACGTCTCGAAGGCACTAATGTTGATTCTGGAAAAAAGATCTTAGCAAATTCAGGTCTTGCGATCATATCAGCAGATAATTTAGGAGATGCTGCTGAAAAAATAGTTAAAGCTGTAAAGGAGGCCGCGTAATGGCCGTAATGATTGATTCAAATACTAAAGTAATTTGCCAAGGATTTACGGGTGCACAGGGGACTTTTCACTCTGAACAGGCTATTGCCTATGGAACAAAGATGGTGGGGGGAGTTACGCCTGGAAAAGGAGGCTCAAATCATCTTAATTTACCAGTTTTTGATACAGTTGCTGAAGCAGTGAAAGAGACTGGTGCAAATGCAACGGTCATATATGTTCCTCCAAGCTTTGCAGCAGATGCTATTCTTGAAGCAGTTTATGCTGAAATTCCGCTTATTGTTTGTATCACAGAAGGAATACCAGTTGTTGACATGATCCACGTTAAGCGTGTTCTAGAGTTCAGCAAATCAAAGCTCATAGGTCCGAATTGTCCGGGTGTAATTACGCCTGGTCAGTGTAAAATTGGTATTATGCCTGGTCATATTCATCGTCCTGGTAGCATTGGTATTGTTTCTCGTTCAGGGACGCTAACTTATGAAGCTGTATGGCAAACTACTCAGGTAGGGCTGGGACAATCTACCTGTATTGGAATTGGTGGAGATCCAATTCCTGGGACTAATTTTATTGATTGCCTAGATCTTTTTATGCATGATCCGGAAACTCAAGGGATTATTATGATTGGCGAGATTGGGGGCACAGCTGAAGAAGAAGCAGCTGAATTTATTCAATCTCATAAGGTTAAGAAACCTATTGTGAGTTTTATCGCTGGTACAACTGCACCGCCGGGTAGGCGTATGGGGCATGCAGGTGCCATTATTTCGGGTAGTGAAGGTACTGCTGCCAGTAAAATGAAGGCCCTTGAAAAGGCAGGCGTAGTCGTTGCGCGGTCGCCTGCTGAGATAGGTGTGACAATGCATACTGTAATGAAAAAAGCTTCGTAAAAGTATTAAAGAGCTCAAGAATCATATGAAGAAGAACGAGTTGTTATCATCGATTTATACAGGCAACGCTGCAATCTATTTAGAAAGTATGTTCGCTGCTTATTTGCGCGATAAGGATAGCATTGATTCTACCTGGCGTGAGTTTTTTGAAGGGCTTGGGGATAATCCAGAAGGTCTTCTAAAAGACATTTTAGGCGCAAGTTGGTCTCCCCGTAAATTTGAACGTAGTGATGAAGAACCAAAAAAAGAGACGAAAGATCTTCCTAAAACAACAATGGAAAAGCGAGTTGTTTCTGAAGATGTATTGCAAAAAACTATAAAGGCGCTTGAATTTATCCAAGCTTATCGTGCCCGTGGACATCTTAACGCAATCTTGGATCCATTAGAGCTTACTCAGCCGATTGCTCATCCTGAATTGAATCCAAAATATTTTGGATTTAGCGAAGAAGAATATGACATACCCATAACCATAGGGGGGATTTTTGGACGAGAGAAAGCTTCTATTCGAGAGCTGGAGACCACGCTTAAGACGATCTATTCAGGTACAATTGGTTTTGAGTATACCTACATTTTAAATGTTCAAGAACGTGAATGGCTTCAAAACAGGATTGAACGGATCCGTACACAATTTAGTATTGATCAGAAAACAAAAATTCTTAAAAATCTAATTAGCGCTGAGTCTTTTGAAAGGTTTCTGCAAGTAAAATTTACAGGAGCAAAACGTTTTGGATTAGAGGGTGGTGAAACCCTTATGCCTGGACTTGAATCGATTCTCCAAACATTATCTAAAGATGGTACTCAAGATGTTTTTATTGGTATGGCGCATCGAGGACGTCTGAACGTTATTGTAAACTTGATTGGTTGGGAGCCACGTTCAATTTTAGCTGAATTCCAGGGTCAACATGGTGAACCAAATTCAGTCTCTGGCTCAGGCGACGTAAAATATCATCTTGGTGTTTCAAAAGAACGAGAGGTTGATGGACACAAGATGCATCTCGCCTTATTGCCTAATCCTTCTCATCTTGAATTTATTAATCCTGTCGTTATGGGAAAAGTGCGAGGTCTTCAGACAATCACAAACGATGCGAGCAGATCTAAGACTCAAGGGGTTTTAATCCATGGAGATGCGGCATTTGCAGGACAAGGAATCGTAGCGGAAACTTTGCTTTTATCGCAACTTGAAGGATACACGACGGGTGGAACAATTCACATTATTATAAATAATCAGATTGGATTTACTGCATCTCCCAATGAAACGAAATCATCTGTTTATTGTTCTGATCTTGCTAAAATGATAGATGTACCTGTTTTTCATGTTAATGGAGATGATCCAGAAGCAGTTGTTTGGGTGTCTCAATTAGCAGCGGAGTATCGCCAAACTTTTAAAAAAGATGTATTTATTGATTTAATTTGTTATCGACGTTTTGGTCATAATGAAATGGACGAACCATCTTTTACTCAGCCCTTAATGTATTCTGTTATTCGTCAACGTCCTTCTATTCGTGAACGTTATCAATCCAAGCTTAAGGAAGAGGGGAGTTATAATGAAGCTGAGATCACAGCTTTTGTCACTGAATACGAAAGCTTTTTGCAAAGCGAGTTTGAAGCAGCAAAAACTTTCCATTCTGAGCCTTTGTGGTTAAAAGGTTCATGGCAAAATATTCAAGGACACGTTGATCTCTTTGAAAAAATTGAGACGGGAGTAGAAAAATCTCATCTTGAAAAGATTAGTAGACAACTTTCTTTAGCGCCAGAAGATTTTAATTTAAACCCAAAGCTCAATAAACTTTTAAAAGATAGAATGCAAATGTTTGAAACCGGTGAAGGGATCGATTGGTCGATGGGAGAAGCGCTAGCTTTCGGCACTCTCTTAACAGAAGGTAGAAATGTAAGATTATCTGGACAGGATTCTGCGCGAGGCACTTTTACACAAAGACACGCGGTTTACAGTGATCAAACAACTAAAAAAAATTACGCGCATCTCAATCATATTCAGGAAAATCAGGGAATCTTTGAGGTTATAAACAGCCCGCTCTCTGAATCAGGCGTGATGGGTTTTGAGCTCGGATATTCTTACGCTGACCCTATGTCTTTAGTTCTTTGGGAAGGACAATTTGGTGATTTTGCAAATGGTGCCCAAGTCATTATCGACCAATTTTTATCGGCAGGCCAGGCAAAATGGTTGAGATTGTCCGGACTAGTGTTGTTGCTGCCTCATAGTTATGATGGACAAGGACCAGAACATACATCTGCTAGACTCGAGCGCTATCTTCAGCTTTGTGCTGAACACAACATGATCGTTGCAAATTGTTCTACACCCGCTAACTATTTTCATCTTTTGCGTCGACAAATTCATGGCAAAACACGGCGTCCTCTTATCATTATGACACCTAAAGCTTTATTGCGACATCCAAAGGCTGTTTCAAAAATAAATGATATGGGACAAGGAACTGTTTTCCAAGAAGTGATCCCGGATCTATATGACAAGCTTTTTAAAGAGAGTAAAATCAAACGTGTTATTCTCTGCAGTGGCAAAGTCTATTACGATCTTCTGGAGGAAAGAGAAAAGAGAAATATTAATAATATAGCTTTAATTCGTCTTGAGCAGTTCTATCCTTTTCCTGAAGAACATTTAATTAAAATTCTCACAAGCTATACTTCTGCTGAACTAATTTGGTGCCAAGAAGAACCTCGCAATATGGGGGCTTGGCATTTTCTTGATCGTAGATTAGAAGCTGTCTTAGAGAAGGTAAAAATGAATTCGAAACGACCAATCTATGTTGGCAGACCTGATTCAGCATCTCCAGCAACAGGTTATTCTGATTGGCATAATCGAGAACAGAAAAAGTTGATTAACGAGGCATTAAGTTTATAAAATTGAGTGGTGCGAGGTAAAATAAAATGGCAACAAAAAATCCTGGTGATATCGTCGTTCCTCCTTTAGGTGAGTCGGTTTCAGAAGCAACAATTGCACGTTGGCTTAAAAAAAAAGGCGACGTTGTAAAACTTGACGAGGCTCTTGTTGAGTTAGAAACTGATAAAGTCACATTAGAAGTGAATGCACCTCAAGCAGGTATTCTAAATGAAATTAACGTGGCCGTGGGGGCAACGGTTAGAGTAGGTGATTTACTTGGATCTATCGCAATCAGTGGGACGCAAATTTCAACAGAACCCTCTAAAGTTGAATCTTCTCCAAAACCAGTTATTGAAGAACAAAAATCCCCTCAAAAAGAAGGAGCGCTTTCTATTGCTGATCTTTTAAAAAATCAACAGAAGATTTCCAAAGCAGAATCATCTGGACCGAGTGCAAAAAAAATCGCAGAAGAAAACAATCTGAATTTAAAAGATGTTCCAGCAACAGGTAAAGACGGACGAGTAACAAAAGGCGATGTATTAGGTTTTCTTGATCAACCGCCTCAAGAAGCGAGTGCTAAACAAGCTCCAATTTCTGTTGAACGCATAGAGGAGCGTGTGAAAATGACGCGTTTGCGTCAGAGAATTGCTGAACGTTTAAAAGAAGCACAAAACACTGCAGCCATGCTTACGACTTTTAATGAGATTGATATGAGTCGTGTGATGGATTTGCGTAATACATATAAGGATAGCTTTGAGAAAAAGAATGGTGTGCGTTTAGGCTTTATGTCTTTTTTCGTCAAAGCTGCAGTGAGTGCCTTGAAAGAAATTCCTAGTGTGAACGCTGAAATTTCTGGAGATGAGATTGTCTTTAAAAATTATTACGATATTGGCGTTGCAGTATCTGCCCCTCAAGGTTTAGTGGTACCTGTTTTGCGTGGAGCAGATATTCTTAATTTTGCAGGCATTGAACAGGAAGTTGTTAACCTTTCTAACAAAGCACGTGATGGGAAATTAGCTATTAGTGATCTCTCAGGCGCCACATTTACTATTACGAATGGCGGTGTTTTTGGTTCACTCATGTCCACACCTATTTTAAACTACCCACAATCTGGTATTCTAGGTATGCATAAAATTCAAAAACGTCCAGTCGTTGTGGACGATAAAATTGAGATTCGACCTATGATGTATATAGCACTAACTTATGATCATCGCATTATTGATGGGCGTGAAGCTGTTACTTTCCTTGTTCGTATAAAGGAATGCGTCGAAAATCCAGAACGTTTATTGTTGAACGCATAAAAGAAAAAAGAAATGTCAAAAAACTATGATCTTATAATAATTGGTGCGGGACCTGGTGGATATGTAGCGGCTATACGTGCAGCACAACTGGGGATGAAAGTAGCGTGCGTTGACAAACGAAAAACGCTAGGCGGGGTGTGTCTTAACGTTGGATGCATTCCTTCAAAAGCTCTTTTACAATCCTCTCAAAAGTGGTCAGAGGTGAACAAACTGCTTGATATTCATGGCATTGAAATTTCAGGTGCTAAGTTGGATTTAAGCAAAATGATGGCGCGTAAAAATAAAGTTGTTGAAGATCTGACACGCGGTATCCAGTATCTCTTTAAAAAAAACAATATTGATTTTATTCAAGGGCTTGCATCTTTCAAATCTACGAGTCAGGTGAGTGTGAAAAATGATTCAGGGAATGAAACAGTTTTGAATGCGGATAAGATCATCATCGCTTCTGGCTCTTCACCTACACTCTTACCGGGAATTTATCTTGATGAGGAAAAGGTTGTAAGTTCAACAGGAGCTCTTAGTTTAAACATATTGCCTGCAAAGATGGCTGTGATCGGAGGCGGTTATATAGGCCTTGAAATGGCTTCTGTTTGGAGCCGACTGGGGTCTGAAGTGACTGTGATTGAATTTTTCGATCGTATTGTTCCGATGATGGATAACGAAGTAGGACAAGCCCTTTTGAAAAGTTTACGTAATCAAGGGATTAATTTTAAGCTTTCTACAAAAGTTACCAGTGTTAAAAAAGCTAAAAATGGTCTTACGTTAACTCTGGAGTCAGCTCAAGGGGGAAATATAGAAGAGCTTGATGCAGATGTTTTGCTATCGTCCGCAGGACGTCGTGCAAACACGGAAGGCTTAGCTTTAGAAAAAATTGGTGTTGCTCTAGAAGAAGCCGGACGCATAAAAGTTGATGAGAATTTTAAAACTTCAGTAAATGGAATTTATGCTATTGGTGATGTAATACGTGGACCTATGCTGGCTCATAAAGCTGAAGAAGAAGGGGTCGCTGTTGCTGAATATCTGGCAGGTCAAAAATCTCATGTAAATTACGCTGTCATTCCAGCCGTTATTTACACACATCCGGAAGTCGCGAGTGTTGGTAAGACCGAAGAAGAACTAAAAAAATCCAGTATAGCCTATAAAGTAGGAAAATTTCCTTTTTCAGCCAATAGTCGTGCAAAAGCCAATTCGGATGTGGAGGGGTTTGTCAAAGTGATTTCCCACGCTGTTTCAGATGAAGTCTTGGGAGTTCATATTATCCATTCTGAAGCAGGAACTATGATTGCTGAAGCAGCTATGGCTATGGAATTTAAAGCTTCAAGTGAAGATATTGCACGGACGTGTCATGCTCATCCAACGCATAGTGAGGCTCTAAAAGAGGCGGCTTTGTCAGTCCTTGGACGTTCCATCCATATCTAGATTAGCGCGTTTTTATTATTTTCTATTTTTGTAACTAACCGTTTTTATTAACGATAAATTAATAATTGCAATGCTTATAATATACTGTTGAAAATCAAATGGAGCTAACAATATGAAAAAGAACGTTATTTTGCTTTCAATGCTTGCACTTTGCACTGTTGGCGTAACAGAAACTTATGGTGCCGGCATAACAGATTTACTCGCAACAATTAAAAAGAAGGGTAGTCCCAAGGAAATTTGTAAAAAGGCGAGCTTTTTTAGCGGTGTTGTTACAATTCGCTCATTTGAAGGCGCGCTTTGTAAAAATAAAGTAGTCGCTGCTGTTGCAGAACAAATATGTCCTAACGCAGCTTCAGATTATATGGATTCTGGATGTCACAAAGAAGCTGTTAAAGCTTTGGCAGGCAAAACACCTGCTCAAGTGACTGAAGAAGCAAAAGCAACAGGTACTTCAGATGAGCAAAAACTTGTAGAAGCTGCTGGATAAATCTATTTACGTCTTTTAAGAGCCCAGTTTAAAAAACTGGGCTTTTTCTTTTGAAGAAACCACTGTCTCCATTTCATCGCTTAAAATAATGAAATCTAACTCCATTCTTGCAAGGTGGAAGAGTTTCTGGCACTGTCTTTCCAACCTTTGAAAAGGAAGGAGAAGGGTTCTCCTTTTAAAATAATTATGAACAACAACAGGATTTGAGGAATGTCACACTCATACTATCTTGCCATTATTGGTTGTGGTGCTTTGGCTCTTTTATATGGCCTATATGCATCACTCAGCGTATTAAAAGAACCACAAGGAAGCAAACGGATGCAAGAAATCGCCGGCGCCATTCAGGAGGGAGCGAGTGCATATTTAAACCGTCAATATTCAACGATTGCTCTTGTTGGAGTTATTATAGCGGCTCTATTAACTTACTTACTAGGAAAAGCCGTTGGTTTAGGCTTTGTGATTGGTGCGACCCTTTCGGGTATTACTGGGTATGTGGGAATGTTTGTCTCTGTAAGAGCAAACGTTAGGACTGCAGAGGCAGCAAGAAAGAGTATGTCCCATGCTTTGAACGTTGCGTTTAAAGGAGGAGCTATCACAGGAATGCTTGTAGTTGGATTAGGTCTAATTGGAGTAACCAGCTATTATGTTTTTCTGAAAACAGGTCAACATGCCCAACGTCAATTACTCGAAGCCCTCATTGCTCTTAGCTTTGGAGCTTCATTGATTTCTATTTTTGCGCGTCTTGGTGGCGGCATTTTTACGAAAGGTGCGGATGTTGGTGCTGATCTGGTTGGAAAAATCGAAGCGGGCATTCCAGAAGATGATCCCCGTAATCCTGCGGTTATTGCCGATAACGTTGGTGATAACGTAGGTGATTGTGCAGGTATGGCGGCCGATCTTTTTGAGACTTATGTGGTTACAATCGTGGCAACAATGGTGTTGGCGGCAATTTCCACATCGGGAGCTACGCAAGAATTGCTTATGGGCTATCCTCTTGTAATTGGTGGAGTATGCATTGTAGGGTCGATCTTGGGAACTTTCGCTGTCAGGCTATCAAAAAACAAAAACATTATGGGAGCTTTGTATAAAGGTTTAATTACCTGCACTGTTCTATCTGCCATTTTTGTTGTTACGGCTACTCACTATCTCCTTGGTTTTCATAATACTTTTGAAATCTCTGGCCATCTTGTAACAGGTATGAATTTATTATCCTGTGTATTTACAGGATTAGTGGTAACAGGACTTATTGTATGGATTACTGAATACTATACATCGACAAATTTTCGTCCTGTTAAAAGCATTGCATCTGCTTCAAAAACAGGTCATGCGACTAACATTATCCAAGGCCTTGCTGTATCAATGGAATCCACGGCTTTACCAGTTCTTGTAATTTGCGGAGGAATTCTTGTAGCCTTTATGAATGCTGGACTTTTTGGTGTAGCGATTGCTGCTACTTCAATGTTGGCCTTAGCGGGAATGATTGTTGCTTTAGATGCCTATGGTCCAATTACTGACAACGCTGGTGGTATTGCTGAAATGTCCGAGATGCCTTCTTCAGTTAGAACTGTTACAGATGCTTTGGATGCCGTTGGTAACACGACAAAAGCAGTAACCAAAGGGTATGCTATTGGATCTGCAGGTCTTGCAGCTTTAGTGTTGTTTACAGCTTATACAGAAGATCTACATCATTATTTCCCAAGCTCTCAATGTTCCTTTAGTCTTCAAGATCCCTATGTTGTGATTGGTCTCTTTATAGGCGGTCTATTACCTTATCTCTTTGGAGCTATGGGAATGATGGCAGTGGGGCGGGCAGGAGGTGCAGTTGTCCTTGAAGTACGTCGTCAATTTAAGGAAATCAAAGGTATCATGACAGGTAAAGCAAAACCTGAATATGGTCGTGCAGTTGATCTTTTGACAAAAGCTGCAATCAAGGAAATGATTATACCTTCTTTATTACCGGTATTGGCTCCGCCTCTTCTATATTTTGTGATTTTGCCTTTTGCTGGTCAAACAGCAGCATTCACAGCAGTAGGAGCAATGCTTTTAGGAACGATCGTAACCGGCCTCTTTGTAGCAATTTCTATGACTTCAGGAGGTGGTGCGTGGGACAACGCCAAAAAATATATTGAAGATGGACATTTGGGTGGAAAAGGTTCTGATGCCCATAAAGCAGCAGTGACAGGAGATACGGTTGGTGACCCATATAAAGATACTGCAGGTCCGGCTGTGAACCCTATGATTAAGATTGCGAATATCGTTGCACTTTTGTTATTGGCGATATTAGCGCATTAATAACGAAGTATCATGAGGCAAAAAAAAGGGCCCTGTAGGGCCCTTTTTTATACCTTCTTTTTAATCTCTATGCAGGTTGAATTTCAGGAACAAGTTTAACATCTTTCTTATAAATTTCTTTTATAAATAAGACAATAAACGAGGCCGCGATTAAACATGCAGGGATAATCAAAAGAGCAATTCGAAAATCATCGATGCTATAAGAAGCTTCACCAGTAGCCCCTGTTGTGCCTGAACTTAACCTCAAAATATAACCAAGAAGAGGCTGAAGGATGACCCCAGAAATCATACAAAGCATGTTGTGGGTGCCGGAAGCAGTCGCTGTACGACTTCTCAGGTTAATGTCTGCTACACCGCCAAATGCGACAAACTGACCGGATGATAGGAAACCTGCAAAAAGATACAACCACTCTGTAACCGCAAAGGATTTTGGAGGGTAAAAAATCATTATTATGAAGAGAATACCTGTGCTGATAGCACTAACAGCCATTGTCCATCGATAACTTTGAAAGAGAGCAAGTACTCCTGACCACGCAGGTCCACCAACACCAACACCAATATAAAAATAAGCAATAGCTTCAGCTGCAGTTGTGCGATCCGTGTTAAAAAGTTTAGTTAAATAAGGGACTCCCCATAGATCCGCAAATCCAGAAAGAGGAGCGTACATAAGCATACCATAAAGACCAAAGAGCCATGTTTGAGGGTTTTGAAGAATACCACGAATAGCATAAAAAATATTTTCTTTTGGTAGATTTTTCGATTGAGTAACTATAGGCTTGCTGCGAACAACACTAAAAGCAAGTACTGCAATAAGCGCGCTTATAACCCCTAAAATAAGATTGACAGTTTGCCAATCATAAGCATCAAGAAGCATGGAAAGAGGACGTGTTCCTCCGACAGCTCCCGTCGTTCCAATAATCAAAGCCATTCCTACGAAAAATGTAAGAAGTTTTGGAGGAAGCCATTCAGAAGAAACTTTAATACATGATAGAAGACCAAAAGCTGAACCTATTCCCATTAGAAAGCGTCCAACGGTTAAAACGCTGAGATCAGTACTGGTTGCGAAAATAAAACATCCTAAAGCACACAAAACGCATGCTACGCTGAGAGGATGACGAACACCCACTCGGTCTATGAGTATTCCTGCAGGAATCTGCATGCCTGCGTAACCATAATAATAGGCTGACGCTAAAACCCCAAGTATACAAGCATCAACGCTGAGGGTCGTCATAAGATCTTCAGCCATAACACCAGGAGAAACACGAATAATGAATTGGAAACCATAGAAAAGGGCGGCACAAAACCACATGATGAGCCCCTTAGTCGAAAGCATCTTTAGCATTAGTTATTCACTTTCAAATTTGCAAATACAAAAAAATATCCCCCTTAGGTGTCTAAAATTCAGACATCTTGATAGAGGAAAATTCAATAAATTACTAAACTATTAAAAGATGTTTTTTGATTTAGAGTCAATTAATATTTTTTGAATTGACTAAATATATGATGTAAAAAACTCATAGAAAAATCTCTTTAAAGATTAGACTTTTCGATCAGAATATTCACTATACCCTATGTGGATTAGCAGGGAAAAATATTACCGACAGTAATAAGCTAACAATAGCTCTGTATTTCATAATTCGCACCTGTTATATATTTTTTTAAATTTCTTAATTGTTAAATGGATTGTTAGAGGACTCCCTATGAGAGAAGACTTACATGAGATTGAATTTACAACGAATCCAAGTTTGGAAGTTTTAGCGACTTTGACAAAAGGAATTAACGACGATTCCAATGAGAGTGGAATTCATTCTGACGTTGAGCCTTTTGGGCTTGTCTTGCGTGATAAAAATGAAAAAATTATCGCAGGTGCTAGTGGCTTCGTTCTCTACGGGGGCATTTATACGGCTCAACTATGGGTGGATAAGCTTCTAAGGGGAAAGGGTCTTGGAAGAATGTTGATGGGGAAAGTACACGATTATGCGAGAAGCAAAGGGTGCTTGATCTCTACACTGCGTACAATGAGTTTTCAAAGAGCATTAAAATTTTATGAGAAATTAGGATATTACGTTGAATATAAGCAAGAAGGCTATGAAAACGGCCATGCTTGTCTTTATCTTGTAAAAAATTTGAAAAAATAATATCTAAATAAATTTAAATAAACTTAATACTCTCTTTAAGAAATATAAAATGTTTTTATGTAATCTATAACTATTGGTTGTTTTTGAATGGAATGTAAAATGCTGAAGTTTATTTCAATGTTAATGGTGTGTGTTGTTTTTTCTTCAAGTGCCGACGCTCAATGTCCACGTAATTCAACAGTTCAAAGGATATTTGGTCATCTTTTTTCAGGTCAAAAAGTAAATATAGACGGTAATGTGTGGGCAGTTGAAAGAATGAATTCAGACGTTGAGTTTTTAGACAGCGATCCTCAAAGAGTTGATACTCCCAAAGAAGCGTTAGCGCAAAATAGTAAAACCTGTGTTTATGAAGCTTATGATGCTAGAGGGCATAAAAGCTCTTTAACAATGAATGATCATGGCCCATTACATTTTAGATAAGAAAATAAAATGTGAAGCGTAGCATAGAGATTTCATCATGCTTGGTGTAATTAAGAAGTTTTTTCATAAATATAAAGCATGGATGATCACCCATGCGGCTGTCCCCCCTCTGCTTTTTCTTTTAGGGTATGATCCTAATAATTGGAAGCTACTTACGCCTTATTCTGGCTATTTTTCATTAGCTATGTTAGCTCTGGTGGTGAGTTTAAATCCTTTACGAAAAATTTTCCCCACTGCAAGCTTTCTAAGAACTCTTAATCTCTATCGTCAACAAATAGGAGTAGCATGTTTTTCTTACGCTGTAATTCACATTCTATGCTTTATCATTAAACGAAGCGATATATTAGAGACTTTAAAATATTTTTTGCATCCAGCATTAATCCCAGTCGTTTTTGTCGCTTTTCCTATTTTCTTTCTATTAGCGCTGACGAGCAATAAGTATTCTTTGAAAAAGCTTGGGTTTTTGAAATGGAAAAAATTGCATAAGATGGTTTATTGGGCTGAAGCGGCCGTATTTCTTCATATGCTTTTAGTCGGGCAAAAGCTCTATGCTTTTCTTATTTTTATTCCTTTAGTGACTCTTCAAAGCTTCTCACGAAAATATACAAAGAAAGAACCACAAGGCATCAGTAAAAAATGAAGGAAGTTACTGATCGTTTGATTTTGTTTTAAAGTACTTGTAAAACAAAAAAATAATTATAAAAGCTGCCCAAGCATAGTTAGAATACATCAAGAACTGATTGCTGTTTATGTTAAATTTTGGGGTATCTATATTTTCTAGTATTTCTCTAAAAGAAAAAATCCCTATGAGAGATGATAAAATCAGCTGAGGCCAAATCATAAGGTGAACGATAAACTTATCGATAGGCCGCTCTGCCGGCTTTAAACCTTTTAAGATTTTGACTTTAATTGTTGAAAAGTAATAGCGCGTTCCAAAAAGCCCAAGGCCAACAATCAAGAGTATCCGGGGGAAGGGTATTAGAGCTAAGAAGGTGTAATTAATAACTAAAATATGAGATAAAACGCCGGTGTATAAAAAAAATAATTGAAAAAGAGCGGCTTCCAAATACATGCGTCTATAGGCCAGCCAATAGGACGAGAAAAAAGTCGCAGGCCAATTCCAATAAAAATGCCGCTCTCCCGTCAAGAGTTTCTCAGCGGCTTGTTGGTAATAGCGATCAGCTTCATTACCATCCCCCTTTTCTATATAATTCAATAAAGTTTGTTTGGATATGCGTGCCATAGTTGCGTCCTGATTCATAAATTTCAAAACACCCAGTTACTTAACAATCTCGAGATTTGCAAATAAACGCCTTATAAAAGCGAGGGGCTTCTGTTGCCCGGTGCCCCTCCGACCGCGTTATTGAGAATTAAGCAGCAGCTGCTACAGCTGGTGCAGATCCCGCACCCATTGAAGGGGTTGGAACCGTAAAATTCTTAACAACGAATGCAGTATTTTTAGCTGCACTTATTTGATATAGCCCGATAACGGCGGTACAATGCCGGGCAAAAACCATACCTTTCAACGCACGTCGATCCTATTTCACCCCCACCAAAAGGGCCTATTTTTAAGGCCTTTTTGGTGGAGGCGCCGGGTACCGCCCCCGGGTCCGTATCGCCTATTGCGTATAGCGTTTATCACCATAGTCAGTTACCTGACACTATTAGTATAGTGATGTTTAATGAAAATTGCAAATTTTGTTAATATTTTGCCTAAGGATTAGGCTTTGCGAAAGCGTGATATAATTTGCCCATCAAGTTCGATAACTGCATGCCAATCGTTTAATCGACGATCCCAAGTAAGTCTATCCCCATATTGAGCTTCATAGATGACTGTTGGTTCTTCGTTTTCTTCTCGCAAAGCAATGCAGCGAACAATATAGGGTTTTTCACCTTTAATATCACGATAATGATAATAAATAGACCCGACTTCGGGGTCTGAGACCGTTATTTTTTCCTTGAGTTTTGTAGACATAACCTAAGCAGCAAGAGCGTGTTCAGGTTTTTGATGGGTCCACCAAGGTTCATCAAGATCTTTGAGATGACAAAGGATTTTCTCTACATGAAGACATATGGCTTTACCCCCAGAGAATAGCAAATGAACTTCTCCATCAATATCACCATGAACAGCCAATAAACAAAGAGGCTGATGACGATCTTTTTTGGGATGAATTCCATTGGCACGAATTTTATGAACATGGGAAAAGTAGATACCTGAATGAATCCGTTGATGGAGTTTAACCCCTTCATGTTCTTCGCCTGGGTGTTCCCAGCGAAAGCGATTTGCGAGGAGAACAAAAACCTTAGGATCTTTGTGGTAATGCATCGTTGTTGGATAGAGAATAGCATCCTGCAAATGGGCAGAGAAAATCTTTAAATCTGTATGATCCTCAGCTCTTAATTTAAGAGGCGTATGTTCTGTCGTCACTGGCTTCTCCCTGAATTCTTTCAATTTGTGCGCCACAAGCCCTTAATTTATGTTCTACTTTTTCATAGCCTCGGTCAAGATGATAAACGCGACTCACAACAGTTTCTCCTTGTGCTGCAAGACCCGCAAGAACGAGAGACACGGATGCCCGTAAATCTGTTGCCATTACTGGAGCACCTTTAAGGAATTTCTTACCACGAACTAAAGCTGTGTTGCCTTTCACTTGTATATCTGCCCCCATACGATTCAGTTCAGGAACATGCATAAAACGATTCTCAAAGATAGTTTCTCTAATAATAGAAGCGCCATCGGCAATAGTCATGAGTGCCATTATCTGAGCTTGGAGATCAGTGGCGTAACCAGGATAGGGCTCTGTCGTAATATCTACAGGTCCTAATCGACCTGTATGTTCTGCATGAATAGTATCTTTTGTGGTTGTAATCTTAATTCCTGCTTGCATTAAAACGGGTAAAACCGTGGGAATAAGAGTAGGATCTGTGTGAGTTAATAAGAGCGAGCCACCAGTGATTCCAGCGGCCATAATATAAGTTCCTGTTTCGATGCGGTCTGGCAAAATGCTATGAGTGGCTGCCTTGAGAGAATCAACCCCCTCAATTATTAAGGTTGTAGAGTCCAAACCAGTGATCTTGGCTCCCATCTTTATAAGACAATGGGCAAGGTCAGTTACTTCTGGCTCTTGAGCTGCATTAATAAGACGTGTGACGCCTTTGGCGAGTACCGCTGCCATCATAAGATTCTCGGTTCCTGTGACGGAGACTAATGGGAAAGTTATATCAGCACCTTTAAGACCTTTTGGAGCGCGTGCTGTTACATAGCCTGCTTCTAGCTCAATCTCCGCTCCCATTTGTTCAAGGCCCTTAATATGAAAATCAATAGGTCGAGTACCTATAGCGCAACCCCCAGGAAGAGATACACGCGCATAGCCTGTGCGAGCAACCAGAGGTCCCAAAACCAAAATTGAAGCGCGCATTTTGCGCACGAGATCATAAGGAGCTTCTTTATCATGAATATCATCGGCTTTAAGAATGATTTCATGGCTGCTTGGTACATGGGTAAGGCTGACGCCCATATGTTCCAAAACTTGAGCTAACGTTTCGATATCGTGGAGTTCAGGCAAGTTAGTCAATGTGAGAGGTTGATCCGTTAAAAGAGAGGCTGTCATCAATGGTAGCGCCGCGTTTTTGGCGCCAGAGATGCGAATAGTACCTTTTAGAGGGTTGCCTCCGATAATGCTGATTCTATCCATGGGTTATTCAGCTTGCTGTACGACGTCGAATAACGTGAGGGAGAGTAACTCCTTCTTGGCCCATATACTTTCCTTGACGATCTTTATAGGAAACTTCGCAGACATCAGTGGCTTTCAGGAACAAAAATTGGCATGCACCTTCATTGGCATAAATCTTGGCGGGGAGGGGGGTAGTGTTTGAAAACTCAAGCGTTACATAACCTTCCCACTCGGGTTCTAAAGGTGTAACATTCACGATAATACCGCAACGCGCATAAGTGGATTTGCCAAGACAGATCACTAAAACATCGCGCGGAATTCGAAAATATTCAACAGTACGAGCCAAGACAAAACTATTAGGGGGGACGACACAAACGTCAGTTTCCCGTTCAACAAAACCGCGATGGGAAAAATCTTTCGGATCAACGATCGCATTATCAACGTTCGTAAACACTTTGAATTCGTTAGCGACACGAGCATCATAGCCATAGGATGAGAGCCCATAGGAGATTTTTCCTTCGGCAACCTGGCGGTCTTCAAAAGGGGTAATCATGGCATGGCGTTTAGCTGTTTCGCGGATCCAGGTATCGGGAAGAATCGGCATGGTTTCTCTCTTGTAAAGTTTATAATAATGATCGCTCGATACTAAGCGTAAGGCTTATGTTGATGCAAGCGGATTTTCCGCTCAAACGAACTTCCTTCTTATTTTTTTATAGCGTACGTCAATGATACGGATTCCTCTCCCTATTATTACATTTCTTTAGATCTCATGCCCGAGAGGGAGGAATATCTCAATTAAAGCAGTTAAAACAATGGGTTTCTGGATTTTTAATCTAGTGATCTAGGACAGCCCCATAAACAAAAATATAAAGATTTAAGAACGGGAAAATAAGGAGTTTGGTGGAGTCAGGGGGGATCGAACCCCCGACCTCTACAATGCCATCGTAGCGCTCTCCCAGCTGAGCTATGACCCCAATCAAGGTGTTGAAATTAAGATGAAGTCAAAGATTCTGCAAGCAGTTTTTTTATTTTAAGTGAAAAATGCATAAAACAAATTGATGGACTTTAAATGAATGCTCATAAGATCAATTTTAGTTGATTTTTAGAGTAGGCATACCAAAGAGATATCCTTGACCATAATCGCACTCCATATCAGTCACTTGTGCTAAATCATTCTCAGTTTCAATTTTTGATACGATCAAATCGACATATTTACTATAAGCTTTCTTTTTAAAAGCTCGAATGGCATCGAGAGAATGGTTTTTGACGTAACTCGCAAGAATATTTTGATCAATTTTTAAAAAGCGTATCTGATGGGCATATAATTGATCAAAATCGAGATCAAGAGACTTGAGGTGTTCCAGTGAAAACTGACAGCCAAATTTAGATAACTGCTTAATAGTTTTAAGAGTATGATCGGGACTTTCTGTAAGGCATGCAGCATCTAATTCAAAAGTTAAATTTTGCGCAAGATTTTGATTAAGCTCAATGAATTCAACCAATCCTTGTAAAAAATCTGAATCTTCAAGAGTTTTTAAGGAAACATTACAAAAAAATCCCAAGTTTAAGTCTTTTTTTTGAGATTTGCGTAAGAGGTTAATGCACTTAAATAGGAGAGTGTTATCAATAATTCTAATCAGAGATTCCTCTTCTGCTATCTGTAAATACTGATCTGGAATGAGAATATAGTTATTGTGACTGTGAATGCGAGAAAAGCATTCAATATAACGGTTCTTTCGTTGTGGTAAGCTCACTATGGGCTGGAGCAGCATTTCAATTTTATCTTGTTTCAAAGCATGGTGAATTTCACCCAAAAGCTCTTCTCGTGAAAGCTGATGAGCACTTGTATCCGTTAAAGCTTTGCTCTCTGGTATAATTGAGCGTTGTTCTGATGGTGCTTCTATTTCTTTACCATGAAAATAAGAATCCAACTGATGTTGTAAAAACTCATGCATTTTTAATTCAAGTTCTTCTAGAACTTTGTTTTGATTCAGTTGAAAGCTTGTGATTTTTTGTACCAAAATCTTTTGTTCGGCGTGAATTGCCGCTAGATTGACGCTCATTTTCTGAAGATTTGAATTTAAAAGTGCTTCATGGAGAAACAACATAAAAAGATAACTGATACAAGCAACTAAGCTGATCTCAAAAGGAGTCCAGTTCGGCAGAAAATAGATAAGCCCTATTCCTAACCCCAGACATAAAAAGCCATAAAAAAAGATAAATATTACTTTGCTTTGAATTGCCAAGAGCTATCCTTGTTATTAATTATGTCCCTCATTCAAAAAGACATTAATGCCTCTCTCAACTGCTTGTATTAAAACTCAAACATCCCTAAAAAACTACTAACAATCTATAATTTTTTAAGGTATGGTCAGTAAAAATCAAATCTCCAATAAGCAACATGACTGAAACACAAAACCGTCAAAAGCATTTATATCTGATTGATGGATCAGGCTTTATCTTTAGAGCTTACCATGCCCTGCCACCGTTAACGCGCATGGATGGTACTCCAGTGAATGCGGTGTATGGTTTTACGTCCATGCTTTTAAAAATCCTCGATAAAACAGATGTGGATTATTTTTGTGTTGTTTTCGATTCAGCACGTCGAAATTTTAGGCATGATATTTACTCTCAATATAAAGCTAATCGTCCAGAGCCTCCAGAAGACCTTATCCCCCAATTTCCTTTGATAAGAGAAGTTTGTAACGCTTTTAATGTGGCAATGATTGAACAGGAAGGTTATGAGGCTGATGATCTTATTGCTGCATATGTAGATGAAGCACAGAGAAATGATACACAGGTAACGATCGTTTCTTCAGATAAAGACCTTATGCAGTTAGTTCGTGGTGGGGTTGAGATGCTTGATCCCATGAAAGACCGCATTATTGGTAGGCAGCAAGTGATTGAGAAATTTGGAGTCCCTCCTGAGAAAGTGATTGAAGTCCAAGCACTTGCGGGTGATAGCGTTGATAATATTCCAGGCATTCCTGGGATTGGTTTGAAAACGGCAGCGGAACTAATTAATGCTTATGGAACTGTGGAAGAATTATTAGCGCGTTCTTCCGAAATTAAACAACCTAAAAGGCGACAGTCACTGATTGATCATGCTGAAGATGCTCGTATTTCGAAAAGACTTGTCGTTTTGGATAATACTGCTCCTTTAGTGAAGCATTTTAATGAACTGAACCGCCAAGAGATAGATCCTGATAAAGCCTTACATTTTTTAAAAGAACAAGGATTTAAGACGCTTATTTCTCGATTGGAACGTCAGTGGCAAGGAACGGAAAATCAGCTGCCTAATAATGTTAATGACCAGCTTAAAAAAGAATATGAGCTGATTGTAACTCCTGATCACCTGAAAAAGTGGATCAAGGCTATTTACAATGTTGGTAAAGTTGCAGTGGATACTGAAACAACAGGACTCGATCCAATGCAAGCTGATCTTGTTGGAATTTCTTTAGGACTGCCAGATGGAAAAGCTTGCTATATCCCAATTGCACATAAAAAGGCTCAACAACAGCTCACACTTGGCGATTTCGCTTCTTCCGAAAGTGAAGCCTTAAAGCAGATCCCTTTAAGTCAGATAGTGGATCTTCTAAGTCCCCTCATGGCTGATCCCTCTATTTTGAAGGTTGGTCATAATATTAAATATGATTTACTGGTCTTAGCGCGTTATGGATTTAATCTCGATACTATCGATGACACGATGGTGATGTCGTATGTTTTAGATGGCACAAAGAATGGCCATGGAATGGACGAATTAGCAAAACTGCATCTGAATTATAAAACTATTACTTTTGAAGAAGTCGCGGGTACCGGTAAAAACCAAATTACGTTTGATTATGTTGATTTGAAAAGAGCTTTAGAATATGCAGCTGAAGATGCTGACATTACCTTCAGGCTTCATACGCTTTTCAAAAAAAGATTGGTGACCGAGTCTGCTACAAGTGTTTATGAAAACATTGATCGTCCGCTCATACCTGTTCTGAAGGATATGGAGCAGACGGGGGTTAAGATTGATGTCAATTATCTTGATCAATTAGGGAAAGAGTTTCAAAAAAGATTGTTAGAGCTAGAAAAGGAAATCCATGGATTGGCTGGTGAGGACTTTAACATAGGATCACCAAAGCAATTGGGAGAAGTTCTTTATGATAAACTCAAGCTACCTGGAGCGAAGAAAAGCAAGCTAGGCGCTTATGTAACCGATGCAGACACACTAGAAACCCTCGCGGGACAAGGAATAGTTTTGGCGGAGCGTGTACTCGATTGGCGACAACTCGCAAAACTTAAAAGTACATACACAGATGCTTTGGTGAGACAAATTAACCCAAAGACACTAAGACTTCATACCTCATATGCGATGACTATCACTTCCACGGGAAGATTGTCATCTAGTAATCCTAATCTACAAAATATCCCCATTCGAACAGAAGAAGGACGAAAAATACGTCGCGCTTTTATACCTGAAGTAGGATTTAGTCTTATGTCACTTGATTATTCACAAATCGAGTTAAGGTTATTAGCTTGTATGGCAGATATTGAGTCCTTAAAAGAAGCATTCAGAAAAGGCTATGATATTCATGCTTTAACAGCTTCAGAAGTGTTTAATGTTCCTTTTGAATCAGTGAGTCCAGAATTACGTCGTCAAGCCAAGGCAATTAATTTCGGCATTATCTATGGCATGAGTGCTTTTGGTTTATCGCAGCAACTTAAAATATCAAGAGAAGAGGCTGGGCAATATATAAAAGCTTATCACCTCAAATATCCAGGAATTACACAATACATGGAGGCTACCAAAGAAAATGCCAGACGGCAGGGTTTCGTTGAAACAATGTTTGGTCGTAAATGTTATATCAATAGTATTCTAGATAAAAATCCTGCCCGTAAGAATTTTGCTGAACGTCAAGCCATAAATGCTCCCCTCCAAGGATCTGCGGCTGATATTATTAAAATTGCCATGTGTCATATTAAGCCCGTGCTTACAAAAGAAAACTTAAAAGCAAGAATGCTCTTGCAGGTCCACGACGAGCTTATTTTTGAAGTCCCTGAAACACAAGTTGAGTTGACAGCTAAAATCGTTAAGGAAACGATGGAAACAGCTGTAAGGATTGATGTGCCTATGATTGCCGATATTGGCATAGGTCATAATTGGGCCGACGCGCATTAAGAGTTGTGTTTAAACTAAAAAACTGTATAACCATTTTATCAGCAAGTTATCTTGGGAGATTAATGTGAGAATAATAAACATTTTATTCGTTTTTTTCTGTCTGATTTCAAGTAGTTCATCCTGGTCTGCTTGCAGAAGCCCAGAAGAAATAGTTCTTTCGGATGTTTGGGTGAGAGAAAATAAACAAATGCATGGTAATACGGCTGCGTTCATGGAAATACATAATCGCTCGAGCGAGAACCTTACATTGGTTCGTGCAGAGGTTAATGCTTCTCATAGAGTTGAACTTCACACCCATAAAAAAGATAAATGTAATAACGTTTATCGTATGCGACCTATAAAGAATATTCCTGTTGCTTCAGGTAAAACTGTCATCTTGCAACCTGGTGGATTGCATATCATGTTGATGAAAATTAGAAAGCCGCTTTTCGAAGGCCAATTGGTACATATTAAGCTTATCCTTGAAGATAAGATGGGCAATATTATTGAGAAAGACATTGACGCTGAAGTGCGTAAGGGACCTTGTCATTGTCATCATCATGAAAAAGCTCAAAAACGGCAGGAAGCATTGGATGTAGTGGAAGAAAGCACTTATCAAGGTAGCGAGTATTTGAACGCAGATTAAAGTCACACGAAAAGGAATTTTGATGGCGTTTCCATCAGATTTTTTAGATGAAGTAAGAGCCCGCCACCCCATAGCAAATGTGGTGCAAAAGCGTGTTAAATTAACGCGCAAGGGGAGGCTTTTGCTTGGTCTTTGTCCTTTTCATAATGAAAAAACCCCCTCATTTACTGTCTATGAGCAACAAGATACGTATCATTGCTTTGGTTGTGGAGTGCACGGTGATGTTTTTAGTTTTAAGATGCAAACAGAAGGGTTAAGTTTTCTTGAAGCTGTTGAAAATCTAGCTCTTGAAGCGGGATTGACGCTTCCAAATCTTACACCTCAAACCTTTGAGGCACGAGAAAAGAAGAAGACAATCCTTGAAGCGCTTGAAATAGCAACAGATTGGTATGAAAAACAATTGTATCAATCAAAGGCTGGTGAAAAAGTTCTCCAGTATCTTGAACATCGTCATCTTAGAGATGAAACTTTAAAGAGTTTTCGAGTAGGGTTTGCGCCAGAAGGACCGAGCTCTTTAATCAATTTCATGAAAGAAAGAGGGTTTGAGGACGAGACTCTTGTAAAAGCAGGCTTGATGATTCGTCGTGAAGGCGGACGAACGATTGATTATTTTCGTGATCGCTTGCTTTTTCCTATTTTTGACAAACGTGGTGCAGTGATTGCTTTTGGGGGTAGAATTTTAGGAGAGGGTGAACCTAAGTATTTGAATTCTCCGGAAACAGAGGTGTTTCACAAAAGTAATACTCTTTATGGTTTACATCTTATTAATCGTAAAAATCTTTCAAATCATCCACTTCTTGTTGTTGAAGGATTTGTGGATGTAATGATGCTTAAGCAAGAAGGGTTTCAAGCTGTTGCTCCCTTAGGAACTGCAATAACTGAATTGCACATCGCTGAATTGTGGCGCTTAACCCCAACACCTTGTTTATGTCTAGATGGTGATCTCGCTGGGCAAAATGCTACTTTTAGGGCGGCTGAGAGGGCATTGCCGAATTTAGAGCCTGGAAAATCGCTTTCTATCGCTGTTCTTCCTCAAGGGGAGGACCCAGATAGTCTGATAAAAGGAGGAGGGAAACCCTTTTTAGAAAAATTGGTTTCTGCTCCCCAACATCTTGTAGACTTTTTATGGGAGAGAGTTTTTACCAACGAAGTTTATGATACTCCTGAAAAACGAGCTCTTTTAGAAAAAAAACTTATGAGCTTAGCGGAAACGATTAAGGATCTTTCTGTTAAACAATATTATAAAGCCGCCTTTAAAAGCAGGATTTTTGAGGTTTTTAGTGGGGCGCTGTATGGCAAAAAAAGAAAAAACGACCTTTTACAGCCTCTTAAAAAAGCCAAAGTTCAACTGAATACAAGTGCACTAAAGCTTAAAATTCTCTTCGCTGGGCTCTTAAATCACCCTCAAATGATTTATGACGTGGGAGAAAAGCTCGCAGAGCTTGAAATTATAGATAAAAATTTGATAAAGCTAAGGGATGAGATTTTTTTTGCATTAAATGAACATCGAGATCTTGACGAAGTGAGTTTAAAGCACCACCTTAATAACCACGGACATGGCAAACTTGTGCAAAGTCTTCTCTCTGAAACTATTTATGTGCATGCACATTTTGCCCGTCCGCACGTATCAATTGATATGGCGCGTGAGGGTTGGTTAGAAGTGTGGCAGCACCTTTTAGAATCAAAACTCTTCGCTGAAGATATTAAGCGTGCACAATCTCAACTATCCGATGCAATGTCATCACAATCTTGGAAGCGAATGCAATTACTCTTTAATCAAGCAAAAACCTACAAACAAAAATCTCAAGAAACATCATTAAATCAAGATAGTTTTCCTCAACCTTCTTCAAATGTTAAAGGATAATGACCGTGGTTAAAAAAGTGCAAAAGAAAATTTTATCAAAAAAAACTGATCCTAAAAAGAAGCCCGTGTTGAAAGCTCAGCCTAAAAACGCGCAACCCAAGAAGATGACTCCAAAGAAAAGTCCTTCAAAAGTTGTAGTTCCTAAAAAGGCAAAACCTGCGGTTAAGGCATCGAATAGCAAAGAAAAACAAAAAGTAAAAAATCAGAGCGGCAAAGGATTATTTGCAAAATTAAAAGAATCCTTTAAAGGAAAGCCAGCTGTTAAATCAAAGTCAGATAAGAAAGAAAAAATCCAGTTGAACAAGAAATCAAAAGCACCTGTATCTCAAAAGAAAAAGGCACCTGTAAAAGCGAACGTAGTTGTAAAAAACTCAACCAGCAAGACAAAAAATTCTCCTAAAGTTGAGTCTAAAACTCTGCTTCAATCAAAGGTCAAGAAGCCTTCTGTTGCGCCAGTTAAGGTTGAAACTAAAGCTCCTTTAAAAGTAAAGAAAAAAGGAGTTTTTCAAGAAAAATCTATTGATAAAAAATCAATGGTAAAAAACGTTGATAGTGAGCCCATGGATGCCAAGTCATCTCTCAAGAGGCTGATTGCAAGAGGTCAAGAGCGCGGCTACATAACATATGATGAGTTGAACGCTGCTTTACCTCAAGAAGAAATTTCATCAGAACAAATTGAAGATGCAATGTCTGTCTTGTCCGAAATGGGGATAAACCTAATTGAGGCCGAAGAAGTTGAAGAACTCGATGAGGTTGATAGTATTGAAGGCAAGTCCGATGAAGAAAGCGAAGAAATTTCCGTTGATGTTGATGAAATTGAAGATATCGAAGAAATTAGCGCTTTAGAAGAAGTTGGAGATGGTGATGATGCGGTTGAAGAGCCTTTAGATGAAGCTGAAGAACTAGTTCAAGAAGAAAAAGAAGCAGATGAAGAAGAGTCCGAAAGCGGTAACCTAAAAGATTCCGATGCGGGACGTACCGATGATCCTGTTCGTATGTATTTAAGAGAAATGGGGCAGGTTGAGTTACTTTCTCGTGAAGGCGAAATTGAGATTGCAAAGCGTATTGAAGAAGGTCGACTCATGATGATTGAAGCGATCTGCGAAAGTCCCTTAACGACCAGAGCGATTATTGGTTGGCGAGACGCTTTGAATGAGAACAAAATGCTCTTGAGGGAAATCATCGATCTTGAAGATATGTATACCAATGCAGAGACTCCAGAGGCGGAAAGTGCTCTTGAAGATACTCAATTAGAGTCACTAAACGATAATAAGAAAGCTGTTGAAAGTCCTAAAAAGACAAAAGCTGCTGCTGTTCAGAAAGACGAAATCAAAGAACAAAAAGAGACGAAGTCTAAAAAGCCAAAAGCAAAATCTGAATTAGAAGATGAAGCTGAAGTTGAAGGCGGAGAAGAAAAAGAAGGTGAAGAAACCGAAGAAGATGATTTTGAAGAAGAGGAAGAGAGCGGTGCATCCCTTGCTGCCATGGAAGAAGTTTTAAAACCTCAAGTTCTTGAAACTTTCGACAAAATTGCTAAAACATACGCTGAGTTTCATAAACTGCAAGTTGCAAGATTGAAGCTTACCCAAGAAGGAAAAGAGCCTGCGAAAAAAGATGATGCACGTTATAACAAACTTAAGGCTGACCTCGTTACTTTTGTGAATGAAGTTAGATTCAGCACGAATTGTATTGATCGTCTTATTGAACAACTTTATGCCTTTAATCGTAAATTGACGACTCTCGAAGGATCAATTCTTCGTTATGCGCAAGATTCTGGCGTGAATCGTGAAGATTTCTTGAAAAATTATTATGGACATGAACTTGATCCAAAATGGTTTGATAAAGTGAATAAGCTCACTGGAAAAGGCTGGAAAAAATTCTTAGAAAAGCACAAAGATGAAGTGAAGGAAATTCGCGATAAAGTTGCTGTGATTTCTGTGGAATCAGGTCTGAACGTGAGTGAACTGCGTCGTATTGTTCGTGCAGTTCAAAAGGGTGAAAGTCAAGCCCGTCGTGCTAAGAAAGAAATGATTGAAGCCAACTTGCGCTTAGTGATTTCAATTGCCAAGAAATATACTAACCGCGGATTACAATTCCTTGATCTCATCCAGGAAGGTAATATCGGATTGATGAAAGCCGTTGATAAGTTCGAATACCGCCGCGGTTATAAGTTTTCAACTTACGCAACTTGGTGGATACGTCAGGCGATTACACGCTCTATTGCTGATCAAGCGCGTACAATTCGTATTCCAGTTCACATGATAGAGACTATTAATAAATTAATTCGTACATCTCGTCAGATGTTGCATGAGATTGGGCGGGAGCCAACCCCTGAAGAGCTAGCAACAAAATTGCTCATTCCCGTGGAAAAAGTACGTAAAGTCATGAAAATTGCTAAGGAACCGATCAGTCTCGAGACGCCTATTGGTGATGAAGAAGATGGTTCATTAGGCGATTTTATTGAAGATAAAAATGCGATTCAGCCACTGGATTCAGCAGTTAACTCAAACTTGCGTGAAACAACAACGCGTGTTCTCGCCAGTTTGACTGCTCGTGAAGAACGTGTATTGCGCATGCGCTTTGGTATTGGTATGAATACAGACCATACGCTGGAAGAAGTCGGACAACAGTTCTCGGTTACACGTGAACGTATTCGTCAGATTGAAGCAAAAGCGTTGCGTAAGTTAAAACATCCAAGCCGTTCACGTAAATTACGCAGTTTCTTGGATAATTAAGTGTAAATATCCTTGACGTGGCTTGGGAAATCGATATGTTTCCTTCAGGTGGGGCCTGTAGCTCAGTTGGTTAGAGCGCGCCGCTCATAACGGTGTGGTCGTAGGTTCGAGTCCTACCGGGCCCACCACCTCAAAGAATAAAATAGTCTACTATGCTGGAGATTCTATGGCATC
Organism: Candidatus Nucleicultrix amoebiphila FS5; assembly: GCF_002117145.1. Classification (NCBI taxonomy): domain Bacteria; kingdom Pseudomonadati; phylum Pseudomonadota; class Alphaproteobacteria; order Holosporales; family Nucleicultricaceae (SeqCode); genus Nucleicultrix (SeqCode); species Nucleicultrix amoebiphila (SeqCode). The sequence goes on from NZ_CP008743.1 coordinate 115,949, forward strand.
TTATCAATACGTTTACGTGATGAAGCAATTAAGCAAAAGCTTTCCCGGAGGAAAGCAAGTGCTTAAGGACATCTATCTATCCTTTTTGCCAGGTGCAAAGATTGGTATTATTGGTGTAAACGGCGCTGGTAAGTCCACTGTCATGAAAATTATGGCAGGGATGGATACAGAATTTAATGGTGAAGCTTGGGCAGCTGAAGGAGCTACAGTAGGGTATCTTTCACAAGAACCAGAGCTTGATCCATCTTTGACCGTTCAAGAAAATATTCTGCTGGGGCTCAAACCCATTAAAGATCTTCTCGATCGTTTTGAAGCTTTAAGTGCGCAATTTGCTGAAGAGCTTTCTGATGATGAAATGAACGCGCTTATTGCCGAGCAAGGTGAATTGCAAGAAAAAATCGATGCCGTCAATGGTTGGGAACTAGAACGCACGATTGAAATTGCTATGGATGCTTTACGTTGTCCTGCGGGAGACGCTGATGTAACCAAACTATCTGGTGGAGAACGTCGTCGTGTTGCTCTTTGCCGCCTTTTGCTACAAAAGCCAGATTTATTGCTTCTTGACGAACCAACAAACCATTTAGACGCTGAGTCTGTCGCTTGGCTTGAAAGGCATTTACAAGAGTATCAAGGCACCGTGGTACTCGTGACCCATGATCGATATTTCTTGGATAATGTCGTCGGTTGGATTCTTGAGTTGGATCGAGGCGAAGGTATTCCTTTTGAAGGCAATTACTCTGCATGGTTAAATCAAAAACAAAAACGTTTGCAGCAAGAAGAAAAGCAGGAATCTGATCGTCAAAAGACACTGAGTCGCGAATTAGAATGGATTCAACAATCACCAAAAGCCCGTCAGGCCAAGAATAAAGCGCGTATCCAAGCTTACAACGAATTGTTGGCGCGTGAATCTGAAAGTCGTCAAGCTCCTGCTCAAATTTATATCCCTGCTGGTCCTAGACTGGGAGGAATTGTTATCGAGATGGAAGGCGTCTCAAAAGGGTTTAATGAACGGTTGCTCATTGAAGATTTAAGTTTTAAGGTGCCTCCTGGGGCTGTTGTTGGTGTTATTGGACCAAATGGAGCAGGAAAAACAACTCTTTCAAAAATGATTGTAGGTGCAGAAATGCCAGATCAAGGGTCAATGCGTCTTGGAGACAGTGTACAAATGAACTACATTGATCAGTCTCGAGATTCTCTGAATGATAATAAAACTGTTTGGGAGGAAATTTCTGAAGGGTTGGATGAAATTGAACTCGGAAAACGTAAGGTTCAAAGTCGTGCTTACTGTAGTTTTTTTAACTTCCGTGGTCCTGATCAACAAAAAAAAGTTGGTCAACTTTCTGGAGGAGAGCGCAACCGTGTGCATCTGGCAAAGATTCTAAAATCAGGAGCGAACGTTTTATTGCTCGACGAACCCACGAACGACTTGGATGTCGAGACTCTGCGTGCTCTTGAAGATGCTTTGCTTAATTTTGCTGGTTCTGCTTTTGTGATTTCCCATGATCGTTGGTTTTTAGACCGCATCGCTACTCATATCCTTGCGTTTGAAGGCGATAGTAAAGTGGTATGGTTTGAAGGAAACTATGCGGATTATGAAGCTGATCGTAAACGTCGTCTTGGAGATGAGGCGCTCAGACCTCACCGAATTAAATATAAACCGTTAACACGTTAATTTTTTTTAAGTTAGAGTTGACGATTCCCTAGAGAATTGACATATAGTCATTAATGATTCATTATAAAAAGGATATCTAATGAAATCCCTTCTCTTTTTTATTTTTCTACTGGCTGCTGTTCCTTGCTTTTCATCTGATGGATTTGGTGAAGTAAGTTGCGAGGAACAAGATCTTCCTCAGAAATATAGTGAAAGAAAAGACATTATCCATCAGACGCCAAAGTATCATGACCTTGCACAGGTTGATAAAAGCAATATGGGGGCCACAGAAGAAATTTTTGAGTTTTATGGAAGTCATGCAAAGGTTTTTGAAAACCTAGTTCCTGAAAAAAAAGGGGGCGTTGTTTGTGCATTAAAGGAATTTAAAAAATTAGAAAGGGCACTTAATCACAGTATAACTCTTTTTAATTACAATAAGATGATTCTGTTGGGGGTTGAAAAAGCAAATCCACACCTTTTAAGAAGTGCCGTCCGCAATCTTTCTCTTACACCCTTAGTCGCTTTAACCAATGCCTATGGTATAGCGATTGAAAATACTTCTGCCCAACCAAGCCTATTTAGGGCGATTGCTGTAAAAAACGGCTGCGTGGCAAAACGATATGAATCTCTTGCCAAATGGTTTGAAAAAAGGTTAACAGCACAACTATCTTCTCTCAATTTAGAGAGGTCATAAATCTAAAACGGATTATAATTAATCTTTTCTTCCACTTCGCTTCTGCGGTGATCCTTACATCCCCTTTAAGAGAGGGATCAATCAACTTATCCATCCATTCATATATTAAATAATATTGACTAATTGAATCACATATGTCAAAAATTTTACTCAATATTAAATCAAAATTTAAGGGAGAGGCTGTTGTTTCAGGGTGTCGGAAAAGTAATATTATTTATGCTATTATTGACAAGTACGGTTCATGCGTCTGATGACCTCAAGTGGTCTCCAGAAGAAATTCAAGCAAATTATAAACTTTTTAAGCAAACAATCAGATCTACACCTGAGTACGAAATGATACCTATACCACAGCGTCAGAGTTTAGAGACTATGGAAGGACTCTGCGAATTTTATGTAGATCATTCTGAAGATTTTACGGCGCTCTTTAAACAAAGCAAAACATTATCTCAAGGGCTACAGCTCATTAAGAATAGAGCCACGTCTCTTCACCGACCCATTACCTTGTTTAAATATAATCAAGAGAGACTGACAGGAAAAAGCGGTCAAGCGTTAACCGATTCTGTGATGCAGATGTGCTATGAACCTATGGCAATTGTAAGTAAAGGGTATCAAATTGCTATGGGGAATCCAATATTGTTTCCGGGGTTATTTAATGCTCTTACTATGAAGGATGGATGCGTCGCTAAGCGTGCGACAAAATTATCAGGATGGTTAAGCAAAAATATGTAGATGTCACATTTCAATAGGTGACGATGAATCCCATCATTGCAAGTTCTTCACAGCGTTGAAGACTTGCAATGATACTCTTGATAGGGTTATTAAAGAATTTTTATTCAAATGCAGCTTGTAACTGGGCAGTAATTGATTCCTTAATAAGATTTTTTAAAGTTTGATTTATAGAATCAATAACGATTGTTTTATCGCCTGTATTTTTATCTTTTACAAGCTTAGCCTTTTCTCCAAACTTTTTAGTAACTAAGGCACGAGTTTTTGCATTATATTTCATTTCGCCCTCAAATAAGACAGGGCAATCTGTCAAAATAATTTTCATAAATTTTAAATCAAAAATCGCGTCTGCTTTAATGTTATTCACAATATATCCAGCTGCTGTTGTTGGCGACATTTTCCCAGAAAATACTTGAGTTTTTATCTTGAATATTTTTTTATCAGTTTGATCCGTAAAAACGCCAATAATATGTGTAACAAATTGATCCCAGGTTAGGGGTTTGTTTCTTAGTTTATGGATGGCGTCTGTTGAATCATCTCTTAGTTTACCTTTGAATGTTTTGGATGTTTCGGTGATCCAAGACTCAAATTTTCTCACTTTATCGACACTGCACTTGCCTGTAAAACCAGAGGCCTTGAAAAAATCGAACAAAACATTCTCTTGAGATTGACGTGCTTTAAGAAAACCTAAAACCATGGTTTTGAAAGGGGTCTCTGCAGCTTCAAGAAAAGTCGCTGTATATAAGTTGGCTGATTTACGAAAGCTGGAATAAAACCTTATTAATTGATCCTTTTTAAATATGAAATTGGTTGCACCCTCAATATATCGAGATTTTATGGTCTCTATGTCTCTAGATTTTTCAAGAGCGTTGATACGTTTGATATAAAGTTCTTCGGTATAATCACTCTCTATGGGAGCCATTAAGCCGATTAAATACTGTTTTGAATCAGAACATCCATAAAAATTGAGAAAGGTACTAACAATGTTTTTTTCTGTTTCTGTAAGTGCTCTAGGAAACAGAAGATCGATTTCATCGCGCGTCAGGATATTAGCTCTACGTAACGAGGCTTTATAAAACTCTGCATTCTCTAGTTCAGAGCTTGATGCAAAGGATAGACCTCGTACACACGCGAGGATATCCTGAAGAAAACGCGCTTTGTCATTTGAATATTCTTCAACCATGTGCCCTTCAGCATCCGATTGTCCTGTTTGAGCAGTGCGCGCATGTGATGGAACCTCTTCTTCAAGGCCGCTAGAAGCATAACATAGACTAGACACTCCAAGTGAGCCAATAAAAACAAAATTCATTAAAATAGATTTCATAAAACGTCTTTCTCTCAAAAAATGGATACATTGGACAAATAGGCAATGATATGTAAGAAATCAAATAAATTAATTTATTGTAATATTGATTATATTTTTAATAAAAATCGAATTGGTATTTTAATGTTACTTGCTATTTTTTGAGCACCATTTCTTGCTGGTTCAAGTCTCCAGCGTTTTACAGTTTCTAGGGCTGCTTGATCAAGGCATTCAAATCCACTAGATTGATAAAGCTTTAGGGCGGAGACTCTTCCGTCAGTATTCACGTGAGCGAGAAGAATAACTTGGCCCTCGAAGCCTTTTTTGCGCGCAAGAGTAGGATAGATGGGCATGGGCGTTTGACTTGAACCCAAGCTATAGGAAACTTCAGTATAAGAAGGCGCAAGTAAGGGAGAGGAGTGAGATTCTGCAGTTGTTGGCAAAACAGAAGGGTCTCTTCTGAGAGTATTATTAAAAGATTTGATGAAACCTTTTTGTGACGTTTTCTTAATCTTTGCAATCTTATGAATAACTTTGTTCGATTGACGGGGTTGAGGGGTAACAAATTCAACAGTGAAATGGGAAGCCTCTTTCTTTAAAGGAGAACTATGCATGCTGACGACACTTACAATAAGCGCACTATGAATGAGTCCTGAAAGCAGAAAAGCCAAAGATTTCAAAACAAAAGAAGTTTCATTTATTGCCATGTGATTCTCATTCCCGCAAAAGCCCCAATATCGCGTGATCCGTAGCCATAAAAAGATTCCGATTTATCGTTTAACACGTTTTCAACACGTCCATAGATTTCAAAACTATCATCAATTATATAATTTGCTCCTGCTCTAATTGTGAGAGAGGGAGGAAGAGAGACGGGTTGAGCAGGGAAGACAGCGAAGTTCAAATCACCTTGACTGCTTTTATAATAAGCACTCAAAAAAGTTTTAAGATTTTCTTGAGGCTTAAAATTTAGGCCTCCTGAAACGGTATGGGTAGGGAGATATAAAGCACGTTGGTCCCGGGCACTTTCCGTCGCATCCATGAAAGTATAGGCGACTTGAAGATCCCATTTAAGGGAAATTTTATAGGTGAGACTTGTCTCAAGTCCCTGAGAACGACGTCGACCTTTATTGATTTTTTGAAAAGTTTGATTGGGTAATTGACGCGTGGAAATTAAATCTGTGCTGATGAGGTGAAAATAGGTGAGGGAGCCAATAATGGTTTCATCAAGGAAACTTTGTCTCGCGCCAAATTCAAAACTGCGCGTATTTTCTGGCCTGAGGGTCGGATTACCAATTTTGTTGGGGTGCGATTGATAAAGATCCATAATCAAGGGAAAGCGATATCCCAAGCCATAGCTTGTAAAAATTGTGGTGCTATCACATAAATCATAATCCAAGCCGATCCAAGGAGTCATTTTGGTTGCAAATTCTCGGTGCTTGATAAAACGACTACCGATTATCAGTTTGAGACGTTCTGAAAGATGCCTATTATATTGACTTACGAGCGTTGTGAGGTGATCAGTTTTTGTGCCGACATTCTGCAGATTAGCGATTTCCCGTAAATGCTCGACACCGAGCGTTAAGGTATGAAACTTACTTATATCCCAGTCAAAATAATATTTAATCTGTTGATTTTCTCCGTGGGTGAGATAAGGACTGGCATCAAACATTGTTGTGCGTCTTGTGCCATTATTGGCTAGGAGTAAACGATGACGACTTTTTTTATCGTTTGTCTCAAAGCGATTTTCTACTTTGAAAAAATATCTGTCTGTTTCTGAAAAATTATCCGAGACTGTATAAAATGGTTGTGCACGACGATTGAGGAGAACGCGCGATTCGCCTGCTCTCACCGTCACATCTGTCTCAAAATGAGAAGCGGGTTTAAAAACTGTTCTTAAGGTGCCATTCCCATTTTGAAAATGATCGGCAACTCTATTGCCATGGAGACGATTCTTTTGTACGCCTGTTCCAGTCCTTAAAAAAGATCCTCCCAAATAATAATCAAGGCTCGTTTGTGCCCCTTCAATGTTCAATCCTGCTTTTTGTGTGCGATATTGGCCGCCTTCAAGATCATAGCTCAGTTTTGGTTTATCTTTCCCACGTCTTGTTTCAAAAAGGATAATACCCCCTGCTGCTTGATGATCATAAAAAAGGGCTCGAGGTCCAGGAAGAACAGTCATCTTCTGTAAATCTTGTGGGGTAAGATCAGTAATATTAAAGGCACCATCAACACCTGGGTCGTTTTCTCGAACGTTATCGATTAAGACGATGGTATTATAGGTGTTTGATCCTCGAATCTCTGTACGTGGAAGCCCGCGATTAAAAGCGCTCGGAACAACACTGAGGCTCGGGCTCATTTGAAGGGCTTCAACGGCAAAAGTATATTGTTTTTCTCTAAAAGCTTCATTTGTGGCCTTAACCATAATGGGAGATCTATCTTCTTGGGTATCGCTTGAGAGTGGTTCTGCTTTTACAATCGTTTCCTTTAACACTGTTTCTGCAGCATAGGATGTACTTAGATTCATACTGGCTAAAAAGCTCAGTCCAATAAATTGACGACACGAAGGTCTCACGGATTACTCCCAAATGGTCATTGATAAACAACGCCACCAAAGAGCAAGTGATGCTTCCGTTATTTTCAAACGCCCCGTTAAAAATAATGGTGGCTGCAAAGGCAGGTTTCCTGGCTTTCACCCATTCTCTTCAGACCTTCCCAACAGATGTCAGTGGTATGTTTTGAAGAGTTTATAGTGCTTACAGTTGCGGGGGCAGCTGCGGTTTTGACCGCATTCCCTATTATCTCTCTTCTTTAAGAGAGCACCCTTACAAAAACGAATTCTATCCAATTATTTTAAGAGCGCAAGCTCTTCGATCAAATTTTTGTTAACCGGCTGCAGCACAGGTGTGTGTAGATTCTCGTGACTCGGCCTCAATATCATTGGCATCGAGAAAACAAACCACAGACCAACGAGCATAAGGCTTACCGATGATCTGATCGTTTAATTGAATAACATCATGCCAAGCTGGCTTATAATCCGTGCTATTGATTAACTTTGAAAAATTCTTACTTAAGAAAAAGAGAGCCTCATTGGGGTGATGTTCAACAAGCGTTAAACTGTCTTCATCGAGACCAATTCTCAAACCTCTTTCGCTTTCAGCCAGCGCCAAAGTAAAAGAACCAGCATCATAATGTGCTTTGGCGAGTCTTTTTTGCGCGCTTTCCCAATTATAACAAATAAAGCGCAAAATAACGTGCGGCAGTTTGGCTCCAAAAATGCGCTCATAAAGGCCCGGAGAGTCAGCATCAAAAGGTTTTAAAATATTTTGAGCAGTTTCTTGCGCAGCTTTCCAAATAGGGGACGCTTTTTCAATAAAGTTATTCACTCCTGGATGGGCGCGCAAAAAATCTGCATACTGTTCCCTGATGGAATCGTGATAGTGGAAATAGTCTTTGCTATCGTTATAGATGTCGTCTTCGGGATCTCGATGGATAAACCCAACATCACCGCGGCGATGAATATCGCTTATCTTATAATGAATGTGATGTTTAATGTCGTCGGGTTGTTTTAAAAATTCCATGAAGGCTTCAACAGCACCTTGAATCTGTTCATGGCTCATCGCAAAAGGAACCTTGCAATAGTATTGTTTTTTTAAATCTTGTTTCAGGTCAGAAAAAGTCTTCTGTAGCATGGTTTTGGTCCTTAAAAATCATTGCTGGCTTATGCTATAACATCCTGCCGTCACAATAAAAACCAAAAAGTGTGGCACTGATGACATAATACGGCATAGATGTGCTGTAATTTTAAAGAGCTCTTTTAAAATTCAAATCCTTATGTAATAATCACAATCGATAAAATAAAAAACAACAGGGAAAACAATATGTTAAGGAAAGCATTTCTACTTGCCTCTACTGTAGCACTTCTCTCACAACCAGCCAAAGCAGCTTACTTTAAATCCGGATTTATTGCCGGTGGCCATTTGGGGTTTAGCAGTATGAGCGGTAAATTCTCAACACTCTTTGATGATCGTCTTGGTGCACCAGGACCTTATTCTGCAGGGGGATCCGCCTCGAAGACCAATTTTATGGGGGGAATTATTGGGGGGTATCGTCATATTTTTGCTAATGGCGTAAGCTTTGGCGGCGACGTTGTATTGAATTTTAATCGAAGTAAAGAAGCAACCAAAATATTTACGCAAGCGAATGCTCCTTTTTTGAATAAATTCAGACGCAAAAATGTAAGCGTAATTCCTGGCATTAGCGTTGGTAAAGTGTTGGGAAACCGTTTTCATGGAACTCTTGGCCTTGGTCTTGGTATTTCTCAATTTGAACTACAAGTTATTAACGTGCTCGGGAATGGATCTTTTAAGAAGACTGAGACAAAAGTTGGATTTGTGCCTTCCTTAGGTCTAGAGTTTGCCGCCACTGAACGTGTTTCTTTAGTTGCAAACGTTGCTGGAGAATTTTATTCAAAAGTTTCTAAGACATCTTTTGGGAATGAAATTGCACCCCTGTTCAATAACAATGCTGTGTTTTATTCCAGTTCTTACCGCCCTAATTTCTTTACGGCGCGCCTGGGCTTTATCGTAAAAATATAAAAATAAATGAGGGAGACTTTTAAATGAAAAAAATGACTTATAGAACGCAACACTTATTGTTAGGGATAACCACATCGGTTTTAATAACAAGCGCAGGCTGGGCGACACCTCAAAAAAGTTTAGAAGCGCACGGTATTCATACAGATTATGAGACAGCCGTTGTTATGTCTCAAAATCCTCAACTGATCACTAAATTTAAAAGTAGAAAAAGAATAGAATCACCCAAAGAATACGTTGTTCGTAAAAAACCGAAGTTAGGATTTAGTTTTGAGAGTAGTGAGATTTTCGTCAGTCAAGAGACAACAAAAAACAATCCTGAAGGAGCAGAAGATAAAAAAAATGAAGGTGTTTTTAAAAAGCCTGTAAATCATCCAAATCTTCCAAAGAAAGTAGACGTACCACAGCCTGCAGTTGTTGTGGTGCCACAACCAAATCCAGTTACGATTGAAGAGAAACAAGACAACGTTATTTTGCAACCACAACCCGATCCAGTTACTAAAGAGCAGAAGAAACAGGATGATATAATTCCCCCTCTTCAACCTGAGGTAAAAGTAAACGTTGTCCAAGAACAGCAAGATGAAATTATTCCTGAACCACTCCTTAATCCTCAACCAGAAGTTATCGTGCAACAAGAAGCTGTTGTTGTAACAGCTGTCAATACGATAGAAGACGAGCCTAAACAAAAGACTCTGGTAACAGGAAAAAGAAGAGGAAAGCCGGTTAAAAAAGATGTTCTAGGCGAATAGGATAGAGTGCTTTTGAAAAAAAACCGAAATAGGGAGATAATGAATGAAAAAACTGAATAAATTTGAACAACGATTGTTGCTTGGTATCGCTACATCGGTTTTAATCACAAGTGTAGGGTTTGCAACCCCTCAAAAAAGCTTGGAAGCCCGTGGTATTCATACAGATGCCTCAACAGCGGCCAAAATTGTGAAAAGTCCTGAATTGCTCAAAGAAGTTACTGAACAGGCCAAACCTTCTGGTGTAGATATCAAAGCCTACGTCGAAACCAAGGAAAAAGCTGCGAAGGGAACAGCTCCAGCTGCGATTGTTGCAGCTGTAAAGGCCAGTGGAGGGGCCGTTGCAAATCCCGCGATCGTCCATTTAACCGGTCTTCCTGGAGCTCCGGGGAATGCTGCAAATCCAGCGCCTACGGCAAAACAAATTGCACTTGCAGTTAAACTTTTTGCTTTAAACCCTGCTTTTGATTTTCCCGATTTTGAAGCTGCACAAGATCTTGTGAAAGGAGATGCAGCGAGTGGTCGTGCAAAAATTGCTGTCGTGGCCCTCACCCTTGCAAACGTTACCGCGGCAAAGCATATAAGGACGGCTGCAGGTTTATTAGCGGCTTTACCAAACGCTGGCCATTTTACAACCCAAGAGTTAGAAGCCACGGATAACCTTTTACGAGGGGTTAATGGTGCTGCACAAGATCTTAATCCCAATGCTCCGGCAATTGCAGGGGAATTAGTGCGTATTGCTGCCCTTGGTCATGTTGGGGCTCCGCGACTTGGCGTGCTTGGAGTGGGGTTGACGCCTGAAAACCTAGTGACTGGGGATCTTTTGCATCCGTTAAAGAATGCCTTTATGCTTCCTGAATTTAATGCGGCCTATTACTTGCTTCACGGGGCTGCTCCAGGACATGCCACAGTGGGAGCAGTGATTGGAGCTCCCAACCTCGATCAAATTCTGGCAACGGAATATTTGCAAACAAACGCAGGAGGCTTAGGGCATGCGGTAATTGCTGCACCAAACGCGGATCGCGTGAATGCCACAGTTTATTTACAAAGGAATGGTGCCGGACTTGCTGCGGCTCCAGTACTTGCGCCAACTTTAGCGCAGATTGATGCGTTTATTAGACTCGGTGTTGGCGGTGTACATACCTTAGCGGCGATTGATAATGAAGTTTTAGCCCATGGTCACGTTGGGGCTCCGCGACTTGGCGTGCTTGGAGTGGGGTTGACGCCTGAAAACCTAGCGACTGGGGATCTTTTGCATCCGTTAAAGAATGCCTTTACGCTTCCTGAATTTAATGCGGCCTATTACTTGCTTCACGGGGCTGCTCCCGGAAATCCTACTGTGGGAGCAGTGATTGGGGCTCCCAACCTCGATCAAATTGAGGCAACGGAATATTTGCAAACAAATCCAGCAAATGGATTAGCGCATGCGGCGGTTGCTGCACCGACCGCGAATCAGGTGGACGCTACTGTCTATTTACAAAAAGATCGTGGAGGACATCTAGGTGCTCCTGCGGTACCAGCCCCAACTCTAGCACGTATTGATGCTTTGGTTGGTCTTGGTGTTGGGGGTGTACATACCTTAGCAGCAATTGACATTGCTGTAGGTGGCGGCGGAGGTGGTGGTGTTCATCCAGGAGCAGCACAGCTTGCAGTGCTGGGAATAGGGGGGCCTACAGCGGAACAAACTTTAGCTGCTGATCATTTACATGCATTAGGCGGTGGTACATGGACTGGCTTTAGTCGGGCAAGACTTGATGCGGCTGTTGAACTCATGTCCGGTGCCGGTGCTCTTCCTGCGCCCTCAAAAGACCAAATTAGAGCTGTTCAAGAAGCAACGGTAGATGGAAACGCTCAAGGTGGAACAGCTGCGGGTATAGGAACTGCTGTTGCGTGGGCGATTAAAAACGGCTTTGGAGCACAACCAGTTGGTACTATCCCAAGAGCTGCGGCAGTATATGATACGAAAAATGTAGGAGATCGTGAGTTCGTTATCCGTTGGCCTGTAAATGTTGGAGCACTAGGCTTAACGGCACAAGCACGTTTGTTTGCAGGGGGGATAGGCGGTATAGGAACGCAAAATAGATTCAAAGTGAGAGATACTCAAATTGGTGGATTAGCCGCGGTTCTACCGGCAGTTCCCGTTGTTGAAAAGATTGTGGTATTCAGTAATTTAACAAATGGTAGCCAAGCTGGTAAAGTAAAAATGACTGACGGTGCCGTTGCGCCTTAAGACGCGCCCACTTTAACCTTTAAAAAAGCCCCTTTAGTGGGGCTTTTTTTATGGCGATTTTCCTTACTGTCATTGGGGGGCAGGGCGACGCAATCTAGGTTAAACACGCTGGAGATCGCCACGACTTTTAAGAAGAGTCTCGCGATGACACTCTCGATCCGGGGGCGGCATCTTTTGTCCTTGCGTAATCTATGTTAATCTGAAACATGTAGGTTGAACTTCTGTTAAACTGCGTGGTGCCCAATGACGTCCTTGAATAAACCTCGGCTCGACCGTCTTTATGATCGTAAACATCAAGAAATTATTGATGCAGCTACAAAACTCTTCATTGAAGAAGGCTATGAACGGACCAGTATGGAGGCAGTGGCCAAGTTGGCTGATGCATCAAAAGTAACTGTTTATAAGCATTTTCAAAATAAAGAGCGTCTCTTTAGCGACATGATCACTCAGCATTTGGAAGAGTACACGGAGTCGATGCCCCAGATGGCCTTTAATTCGGACGTATCAATCCGTGAGAATTTACAGGTGTTTTGTTTACAGATGGTGAATTTTTTGCTCAACAAGCGGTCAACGCAGTTGATGCGTCGCGTGATTGGCGAGATTAATCAATTTCCGAATTTGGCCAGTGCCCTTTGGCCCCATGGGGATATGCCTTTTTTAAGAAAGCTTGCAACCTATCTTCAGGGGCAACAACAGCGGGGGCTTTTGCACTTTCCCGATCCTTATATGGGAGCCCAACAACTGGTCGGGATGATAAAAGAGGCCGCGGTTTATCCTGTTTGGTTCGGCATTGTGAATCATAAACCAACAAAGGATGCGCTTCATAAAACGATTGAGTCCGCCGTGGCTCTGTTTTTAAACTTTTATAGTCATAAAAAAGAAACGCAAGAACTACCAACAACCCAAGGTATACGTATAAAACCCTCCATGAGCGCGCGCTTGTATTTCTAAGCGTCAGCGATATCTTTGAGGCGTTGAATACTTTCTTCTTTGCCTAAAGCGACCATGACTTCAAAAATTCCAGGGGATACCCCGCGACCTGTAAGGGCCGCACGTAGAGGTTGAGCAATCACACCGAATTTAAGGCCTTGAACATCACTATGGGCGCGAAGAGCTGCTTCTAGAGAAGCTTCTTGCCAATCGCTTAGGTGAGCAAGCACATCAATGACAGGCTTTAGAACAGTTACCGCCTCTTCATTTAATAAGTTGCGCGCCTTTTCATCCAGGGGAATAGGGCGTTCGCCACTCACATAGATCAGGGCACTATCGGCTAAATCTTCTAGAGTTCGGGCTCTTTGCTTTAATCCTTCCATGCCACGCGTTAATACACTCTCATCTTCTGGAGAGAGAGGCTTTTGACGTTTGTCCACAAGCAAAGGGCGAATGAGCTCGATGAGGTCAGTATTGGGACGAAGGCGCATATAATGCGCATTAACACTTGTAAGCTTTGCCATGTCGAAGCGAGCAGGGGACTTGCCAATGCTTGCAATATTGAACCATTCAATCGCCTGTTGCATGGAGATGATCTCATCGTCGCCGTGACTCCAGCCGAGACGCAGCAAATAGTTGGTCATGGCTTCAGGCAAAAAGCCCATAGCTTCATAGGCATCAACACCCAAGGCGCCATGACGTTTAGAAAGCTTGGCACCATCGGGACCATGAATAAGAGGGATATGAGAGAAGGAAGGCTCATCCCATCCCATGGCTTGGTAGATTTGTTTTTGTCTAAAGGTATTGGTTAAATGATCATCTCCGCGAATGACGTGCGTAATCGCCATATCGTGGTCATCGACAACCACGGACAGCATATAAGTGGGTGTGCCATCGCCTCTGAGCAGGACCATATCATCCAGCTGCTCGTTCTGAACTACGACGCGTCCTTGAACCAAATCGTCTAGGATGGTTTCTCTGGTTGACGGAGCTTTGAGACGTAGCGCAGGCAAAATACCAGCGGGCGCTTCCTTTGGATCTCGGTTGCGCCAACGTCCATCATAACGGGGAGGACGTCCTTCAGCTTTTGCCTTTTCACGCATTTCAGTGAGTTCTTCAGGCGTACAATAGCAATAATACGCTTTACCTTCTGCCAGAAGTTGGTGGGCTATTGCTTGATGACGATTGGCCCGAGCAAACTGAAAGATTACCTCATCATCCCAATCAAGGTTGAGCCATTTTAGCCCTTTGATAATGACGTTAATCGCTTCTTGAGTTGACCGTGCCCGATCTGTGTCCTCAATTCTAAGGAGAAATTTTCCTCCTTGGTTGCGAGCATAAAGCCAATTAAAGAGAGCCGTACGGGCGCTGCCGATGTGCAAAAATCCGGTAGGACTCGGAGCAAATCGCGTGACAACAGACATATTTTTTCCTTATGATCAAAAATGTTATCGGGCATTTAAAATTCTATAGGGGGAGTATGTACCATACTTTCAAGGTAATTGCACGGTGGCTTTATGATAATTTTGAAGCTGAAAAGGATCGTTGGATCCTGTGGTCGCCTGTTGCGTTAGGAACAGGGATTGGGTTTTATTTTTCTTTAGACAAGGAACCCTCTAGCTTTTGGCCAAGCTTTCTTATGTGTGTCACAGCTTTATTTTGTCGGGGCTTGATCAAAACAGAGAGTGCACGCCTCGTATTGGCAGGTGTGGGGATATTAAGTCTTGGGTATTTCGTGGCGACCCTAAAAACTTGGTATCTCGCAACGCCAATGCTTGAAGAAGATACAAAGATTTTAAGGCTTCAGGCCAAGGTTGTGAAGGTTGAAGATTTTGATGGTATGACCCGCTTAACTTTAAACGGTATTCATGGTTTTAACCAAACCATAGGTCGGGTAAGAATTTCTCTAAGAGGGGCGTTGCGGCCTAATCCTTTACCTTCACCCGGGGATCGAGTCAAAGGAATCTTTATTCTGCAACCTGTTCCTCTGCCTCCTTTTGACGGGAGTTTTGATTTTAGGCGTAAGGCCTATTTTGAAGGGCTTAGTGCCATTGGCTTTGCCATAAAACCTTTAGACATTCAAGAAATAGACGTTAAAGAACTTTCTTATACAAACAGAATTGAAAGGATTCGGAACGATCTGACTCAAAAGCTACGACAGGGCGTTGCTGGAGAAAGGGGAGGGATTTTAGCTGCCTTGGTCACTGGAGACCGCTCTGGAATTAGTCAAGAGACTAAAGATATGTTTGCGCGCGCCGGTCTTGCACATCTTTTAGCGATTTCTGGCCTTCATCTAACGTTAGTGGCAGGGCTAGGATTTTTGGTTGTGCGTCGAGGATTATCCATGCTTCCAATTTTAAGTCTGCGGTGGCATACCAAGAAAATGGCTGCTTGCTTGGCTTTCTTTTTTACTTTTGCCTATCTTTTAGTTTGTGGAATTCCTATTCCCGCCCTTAGAGCTTTTATGATGACGACGATAGTTCTGTTAGGCATTTTATTTGATCGACCGGCGATTAGTCTTAGGAATTTAGCTTTTGCGGCTATGATTATTTTGGTGATTATGCCAGAAGCCTTATTGAATCCAAGTTTTCAGCTTTCTTTTGCGGCTGTCACAGGCTTGATAAGTTATTATGAAAGGAGTCGTGAATGGGTAAGTCGACATTACAGAAGACGCTCTATTTTAGCGCGCTTGTCCTTTTATGTGGGGGGAGTGATGCTTACTACGCTGATTGCTTCAACGATTACGTTACCCTTTGTTGCCTACACTTTTAAAAAAATTACCCTGCAAAGTCTGTCTGCCAATTTGATTGGCATTCCATTGATGAGTTTTATCATTATGCCCCTTACAGTTATCTATGTTTTTGTACCACTCGATTTTATTGGAAGCTTGCTCAATCTAAGTATTGGTTGCTTAATCAACGTTGCTCAGAGTGTTGCTCAGTGGCCGGGATCTGAGATTCTCGTGCCTCAGATACAGACTTGGGTCTTTGCCCTGATGGTTTTTGGATTATTGTGGTGTTGCTTAATGACCCAGAGCTGGCGTTGGCTGGGGATTGGCGTGAGCGGGGTATCAATTTTGATTTATCTAATCAGACCGCTGCCAGATCTGATGATCGGGCCAAAAGGGAAGTTGATCGGTCTGCGGTTGGAGGACGGTCAGTTGATGGTGAACAGTCTTGTGCATGAGAGAGCCGCACGCAAAGCATGGATGAGTGCTTTGGGACAAGGAAGCGTTTTAAAATGGCAAAATGAAGAAAATCCGTTGATTATAAGAGGACAATCCATAGCACAACGCCAACAAACTCTCTTGATCAATAATCAAGCGGAATATGGCAAAGGGGTTCTTATCTGGTTGACCAGAAAAGGGACGATGCATCAGCAGTTTTCAGAGAACCGTCGACCTTGGGGTCGACGGTCTTTCTCTGGGATTTAAAGATTAAAATTGGCTCTTTACATTTATCTCCATGGTGTTTAAGTTATTTATATCAACCCTTTCACTCCCCCAACCAGATTTATAATCTCTGGCGAGGGAGGAAAGAGTCTGATAGTCAACAAAAAGAGGCATTTAGGATTTCCCTCATCCTCTCTCGAAGTTCCTTCCTCGAGGAAGGTGTAGTTTAACAACCTCAAAATCTTTAATTAAGTACTGGGCCGGCGGGCAACTGACCCTGGTACTTTAAAGATCTTTTAAGCTGCGGTCTTTAGATCTTTGGACCTTTTTACTTCAACTATTTTTACTACTTTCTCTCTCCCTGAGCATCTTGGGCAATCTGCATGATGTGCTTTGTATTTTGAATATACTGGGACGCATTATGCTTTGCTTTTTGACTCTCTGTTTGAAAGTGAGTAGTAAAATGCCGCTCTGCAGAACAAACATAAGTCATATATAATATTAAATAACTACTATGTCAAGTAAAAAGATTTAAAAATAAAAATAATTATTTTCATTTAATTAGAAATACAATGATAATTATCATTATAAGTAAGAGACTAGTTACAAAATCTCTATAGGCACATAATTGACAAAAAACTTGACATAGTGATAAATATGGATAGAGTGTTCTAAATAAATCAAAGAATCATGCGGGCGGTGTGTAACGTTTCGAACAGGAGAGTGTTCCATGGGTCTGCAGTGGATGCGTCCAAAATTTATAGCAAGTGTCGTGGGTTTATTTATGATGAGTCCTGGCGACAGCCAGGGGTCGTTCTTGATGAAAGACCTGGTCGATGGCATGAAGGGACTTACGCTTCGAAGCAAGCCTCTCCTTCCAAAAAACCAGCATCGGTCTTTTGCACAGAAAGCGCGCCAAGAGTTTCCCAAAAAATATCCCAAAGGCGTTTACATCCATGCGACCGAGGATTCGGTGTTTAAGCATGTGATGCAAAAGGATCATTTTCGGAATTCCTTTTTGAGTGCCGTCTTGGGAGAAGAAATTCTAGAGTCTGAATACTTGGATCAGGCCCTGAATCCTCTTAAAAGTTTTACAGCGCTCAGAGGTTTTATAAACGATAAAAAGCATATCCTTCTTATGAAGGAGGTTGAGAAGGACCTGAAGGATCCCCTTGTCATCAATGCCAGGACCAATAGATCCATGGGTAAGATGCGTGAGTTTTTAAAACAGCTTGCGCCGATTTATTATCATCTTGTGGCCTCGCTGCCGGCAGAAGAGCGCAA
This sequence comes from Candidatus Nucleicultrix amoebiphila FS5, assembly GCF_002117145.1. Lineage (NCBI taxonomy): Bacteria > Pseudomonadati > Pseudomonadota > Alphaproteobacteria > Holosporales > Nucleicultricaceae (SeqCode) > Nucleicultrix (SeqCode) > Nucleicultrix amoebiphila (SeqCode). Next base: position 133,496 of record NZ_CP008743.1, read on the forward strand.
TACCCAGCTGGATTTGATTTGTAAAACACGGTTTGGGTTGATCAATGTGGAAGTGCAAGTTGAACCGCAGAATTTCTGGGACATTCGTATTCTTGATCATGTGTGTGGTTTGTTTCATCGCCAGTTTCCCAAGGGGTTTAAATGGTCAGAGCTTAAAACGGATGTAGACCTTGCTGACAAAGTAAGAAAAGTCGTTGGGATTAGCCTCTTTGAAACCCCGCCCAAGGTGCCCCATCACCTTCATCAACTTCTGCCCTGGTATCGGATGGAGCCTTGGGGAGAAGATGAATTACGCCGGGATTTTGTGTTAGCAGAGAAGAAGGTTCCCCGAATGACACGGAGCGGTCTTGAGTTCATCGATATTAACCTTGGGGCTTTATCCCATCATAAACCTCTCTCAGTCTTAGCGGGGGAGTCTGCGGACTATCGCGAGTGGCTCGAGTTGCTCGCCCATGGTCATTTAAAGTCTATGGAAGAAGTTGAACAGAGTGTGTCGTCACCGGTGATTAAGGAAGCCTATCACACCATTCGAACGCTTCCAGAAGATGTGATGATGCGCTATGAGGAAGCTTATATCAAACGTCAAAATATTAGTCATTATGTGAGCGCCCAAAAAGAAGAAGGAATAAAAGAAGGGATAGAAAAAGGCAGAATAGAAGGGATGAAAGAAGGCATAGAAAAAGGCATAAAAGAGGCCAGCCTTGAGATTGCGAGAAGATTGTTAAAGAAAAATCTTAGTCTTGAAGATATTTCTTCTGCTACCGACCTGACAGAAGAAGAAATTAAAAAGTTACAATGATTTAGAGAAGCGGAGCAAAGGCTAGCTGTTAGAGGTCGGAATTCAGATGTTAGAAAGTAAGATGAGAACAGGCTTTCCGTAAAGCTTTGGCCGGGAGGATGAGTGAGAGAATATTGACTTAAAATAAAAAATACCACCCAGCGACGATCGCTAGAATAAGGATGAGAAAAAAGAGCGCGCGTTTAAGCAAGAGCATTTTAGGAAGTTTATTGTCATTGACTGGTTTTAACTTAATTTGTGTGAACCACACAGTCAGGCTCCCTTAGCATTCTATTGTTCGATATTGGCTGTTACTTTCGTTTAGCCATTGGCACATAATCTCGAGGCTTTTCGCCTGTATAAAGTTGGCGAGGACGCCCAATTTTTTGTGTTGGATCTTGGATCATTTCGTTCCAATGGGCAACCCAACCTACGGTACGCGCAACGGCAAATAAAACTGTGAACATACTGGTAGGAATCCCCATTGCTCTAAAGATGATACCAGAATAAAAATCCACGTTTGGATAAAGTTTCTTTTCTATAAAGTAATTGTCTTCAAGAGCAATTTTTTCAAGTTCCATGGCCAACTCAAGTAAGGGATCACTCTTATACCCTAAAGACTCAAGGACTTCGAAACAGGTTTGACGCATAACTGAAGCTCTGGGGTCATAGTTCTTGTAGACCCTATGACCAAATCCCATAAGCCGGAAAGAATCATTCTTATCTTTAGCTCTTTTAATGTATTCAGGAATATTGTTCTTATTGCCAATTTGTTTAAGCATATTTAAGACAGCTTCATTAGCTCCTCCATGAGCTGGTCCCCAGAGTGATGCAATTCCTGCTGCAATACATGCAAAAGGGTTGGCGCCACTGGATCCTGCCAGACGTACAGTTGATGTAGAGGCATTTTGCTCATGATCTGCATGAAGGATCAGAATGCGATCCATGGCCCGAGCAAGAATTGGGTTCATGGGATATTCTTCTGAAGGAACTGCAAACATCATATGTAAGAAATTTTCTGCAAAACCGTATTTGTTACGAGGATACATGAAAGGTTGACCAATAGCGTATTTATAAGCCATTGCGGCAATCGTTGGCATCTTGGCAATCAAACGAATGGAAGCTAATTCACGTTGCTTAGGATCTTGGATGTCTAGACTATCATGATAAAAGGAGGAAAGAGCACCTACAACTCCCACCATGATCGCCATGGGATGAGCATCACGACGAAATCCGCGATAAAAATTGAGGAGTTGTTCATGAAGCATGGTATGATGAACAATCTGGTTATTAAAGCCTTCTTTTTGCTTTTGATTGGGCAGTTCACCATTTAAGAGCAAGTAACAAACATCAAGATAGTCACTTTGGGTTGCAAGATCAGAGATTGAATATCCCCGATGGAGCAAAATACCTTGTTCTCCATCAATATAAGTAATTTTTGATTCACAGCTGCTCGTAGATGTAAATCCTGGATCAAATGTAAAATAGCCATAGTCATTATAAAGTTTGCTCACATCAAGCACTGTCGGGCCCATCGTTCCAGTTTTGATGTCCAAACGGATCACTTGAGAAGATCCATTTTCATCTTTGAATGCAATATTGGCGGATTTATTGCTTGTTTCACCCATGATTTCATCCTTTATTTTATTTTTTCAATTTTAGCATAATTTATATTTTGTCGATAGGGGGCGCTTTTCTAACTAATCAGTATCTTTAAAAGAAGATCTTAATTCCACTTGGTTATTGACATTACCTATAACATTAGCCACAGATATTTAATGAATCTTTAAAATTCATTGATCAATAAAAAATGATTGGGAGTCAGCTATGACATCATTACTTTCCTTGCAAAGCCCTTTAAAAAGCATTTGGTGGCCGAGCAAAAGCTATAAACTTATTACTGAAATAGCGCTTATCGCGGTTGGCCTTTGTTTGTTAACACTAAGCTCTAAGATTACAATTCCTCTCTCACCCGTGCCAATAACTTTGCAGACTATGACGATCTTTTTTATTGGTATGACCTATGGAATGCGTCGTTCTCTTGTCACTATTCTTTCGTTCTATGGACTCATCATTCTGGGCCTGCCAGTTTCGAGTGGGGCTAATGGTTTAATTGGCCTCCCTGTCTTTTTGGGGCCAACAGGCGGATATATTGTTGGTTGGGCATTTGCTATGGTGATTTCAGGTTATTTAGTCGAAAATGGCTGGGGGAAGAACATTATTGGTGTATTTCTTGCGCAGCTTTTAGGCAGCCTCGCGCTTTATTTTTTTGGTGTTATGCAGCTGTCTTTCTTTGTAGGACTCGATAAAGCTTTATTAACGGGGCTCACTCCGTTCCTTTATGGAGATTTTCTAAAAATTATGACGTTGAGTTTGATCGTACCGTTTTTCTGGCGCACCAAATAAACTAAAAAATATATGGCGAATAAAAAAAAGGCTTGGAAAAACCAAGCCTTTTTTAATTGCGTTAAAGCAAATTGCTTTAGGAAGCAGCTTTAGCAGCGTCTGCTTCTTTTGACTTTGTTTTGCTGACGCTACCAACAAGAGCTTTTACCTTGCTCTTGAGTTCTTTTAACTTAGCTTTGTAATGAGCTGCATCTTTTGGAGCTTTTGCATGAGCTGTTTCTTCTTGTTTTACTGTCTCTGAAATTTGTTCAGCTTTTTGCATTGCTTGATCTACGTCTTGATGAACAGCTGGCTCACCACTTTTGCTCTCGTCTTTATGAGCATCAGCGCTTGTATGAGCAGCATCAGTTGCAGCAGTTACAGCTGTCGCAGCATGTGCATGTTCTTCAGCCATATTAGTTTCTACTGTAGCACCCTTTTCGTCACCCTTTGTTTCTGCTGTTGCAGCTTTTTCTAGGTGTTCTTCTGCTTTTGTAGTGTGTTCCGCAACTACTTGGGCTGCTGAATCAACGATTGATTTTGAAGGATGTCCAACGGATAAACCTTTTAAAATCTCCATATGCTTTTTAATTTTAGCAACTGACTTTTCGATTTGTGCTTGTGTAGCTGGCTCAGAAGTTTCATGAAGTTCTTTAACTTCAGGTGCTATAACAGGTGCATCATGACCACCGACGACTTCTTCACTCGCTTGAACTGGTGTGATTGCAAGTGCAAGTACAGCAGCTGCAACGGATAGATATAATTTACTCATGGTATCTCCCTTTATAAGATTTATTTTAAGTATTTAAGATATTTTTCATACCTTCAACGTCATGAGTATAAGAGCAAATGGTAAAAAATCTATAAAAAATTTAATTTTAATAATTTTGTGAAAAGAATTAGCGGCTTTCTCCCCAAAGCATGCGCCTTAAGACGTTGTTTTTAAGAATAAAATGATGGTAAAGAGCCGCCAGAACATGAAGAGTTAAGAGTCCCATTAGTAGGTAAGAAAAATAAATATGCGCTTCACGAGCAATAGCGCCAATGACTGTTTTTTCTTGCGTAAAAGGTTGGATCGTAAAGAGCCCAAAATAATTAATCTCGTGACCGGCCATAAGAGACATGATGATGCCACTTAAGGGCATCGTGAACATCAAAATATAAAGAAGGATAACGCTGATATTGGCGACTTTTTGTTGCCAGAGCGGGACTAAGTGCGGTTGAACAGGGATTATATTTTGCAAACGCCAGATCAAGCGCACTACCACCAATACGAGAACTGAAACGCCTGTTGCTTTATGAATACCATACATCTGCCACTTTAGAGGAGAGGGTTCCATGTCTATCATGATCAGACCAACGCCAATTAGAGTGAGAATAAATAATCCTATGCTCCAGTGAAATAAGCGGCTGATGCTTCCCCAAGCGTTTTTAGTATTTCTGATCATTTCTGGTAACCTCTCGTTTATCTTTTATTATTAGAGTGTTTTGTAGAATCTATGGTAAATTTTTGAGAAACAGAATGCAAGGGGAGATCAGTTATGCAGAAAAGGGGCCTGAATAGTCTTCAGACGGAAAGAAATCTAACAGTTGATGGAAAATCTTATACTTACTACAGTTTACAGAAGGCCTCTGAACAGCTGGGTAATATTTCACGTTTGCCCTTGTCTTTAAAGGTTTTGTTGGAGAATTTACTGCGCTATGAAAATGGACGTACAGTATCCGTCGATGATATTAAAGAGCTGTGCGCGTGGACTGAGAAAAAAACCTCAGAGCGTGAAATTGCTTATCAGCCCGCAAGAGTTTTGATGCAAGATTTTACTGGAGTGCCGGCTATTGTTGATTTAGCGGCTATGCGGGAAGCTATTAAAAAAGCAGGCTTAGATCCTAAGAAAATTAATCCTTTGGCTCCTGTAGACCTGGTTATAGATCACTCAGTGATGGTAGACTATTATGCTGAAACGGGAGCTTTTGATAGTAACGTCAAACTTGAGTATGACAGAAACCGTGAACGTTATGCTTTTCTCAATTGGGGGCAAAAATCCTTTAACAACTTCCGCGTTGTTCCCCCTGGAACAGGTATTTGTCATCAAGTGAATCTAGAATATCTGGGGCAGGTAGTTTGGACCAGTACTATTGATGAAAAAACTTTTGCTTATCCTGATACACTTGTGGGTACAGATAGTCATACAACTATGATTAATGCGTTATCTATTTTGGGATGGGGCGTCGGTGGTATCGAAGCAGAAGCTGCAATGTTAGGTCAGCCCATCTCCATGCTAATTCCAGAAGTTGTAGGTTTTAAATTAATAGGTTCTCTGAAAGAAGGCGCTACTGCAACTGACTTGGTTTTAACCGTGACTCAAATGCTGCGTGCAAAGGGAGTTGTTGGCAAATTTGTTGAATTTTATGGAGAGGGATTAGACTCTCTTTCAATTGCAGATCGCGCCACTATCGCCAATATGGCTCCTGAGTATGGAGCTACTTGCGGGTTTTTCCCGATTGATCAGAAAACGATTGAGTATCTTGAATTTTCAGGCCGTGAGCCTTGGCGCGTTAAGTTAGTTGAAGCTTATGCTAAAGAGCAAGGTTTATGGCGTGATTCGAAGATTGAGCCGGTTTTTACAGATGTACTTGAATTAGATCTGGCTAAGGTTGAATCAGCTCTTGCCGGACCTAAAAAGCCTCAAAGCAAAGTTTTACTTTCAGAAGCCGTGAATAATTGTGTCGATGCTTTAAAAGCTGAAAATGCAACAGGTAAAATCGCAAAAGTGACTCTAAATGGTGAAACTTTTGAGTTGAAAGACGGAGATGTGGTGATAGCTGCAATTACAAGCTGTACGAATACGTCAAATCCTGCGGTGATGATTGGGGCTGGATTAATGGCCAAAAACGCCTATGAAAAAGGTCTTAAACCCAAACCATGGGTTAAAACATCCTTAGCACCCGGTTCTCAAGTCGTGTCTGACTATTTTGCCAAAGCTGGTGTGCAGACTTTCCTAGATGCTTTGGGATTTAATTTAGTAGGGTATGGTTGCACAACTTGTATTGGAAATTCAGGACCGCTTTTACCTGAAATTGCCAAAGCTATAGATGACAATGATTTAGCTGTGTGTAGTGTTTTATCTGGAAATCGTAACTTTGAAGGACGTATCCATCCTCAAGTAAAATTAAACTATTTGGCATCTCCTATGCTTGTTGTGGGGTATGCATTGGCAGGCTCCCTAAAAGTTGATTTAAAAAATGAACCTCTTGGGATGGGCAAAGATGGAAATCCTGTTTATTTAAAGGATATTTGGCCTACCAATAAAGAAATTCACGACACAATAAAGACGGCGATAACACCTCAGATGTTTCAAAAGCGTTATAGTGATGTGTTTAAAGGTGATAAAAGCTGGCAACAACTTTCGAGCACGGAAAGTCTTACCTATGAATGGGAAGACAAAAGTACTTATGTTAAGCATCCTCCTTATTTTGAGGCTATGCCAAAGCAAGCTCAACAACTCAAAGATATCCATGGTGCAAGGCCTTTAGCTATTTTAGGTGATAGCATTACCACGGACCATATCTCGCCTGCAGGATCCATTAAAAAAGATGGCCCAGCTGGAACGTACCTTATTGGTAAAGGGGTTGAATCAAGTGATTTCAATTCCTATGGATCCCGTCGTGGTAACCATGAAGTCATGATGCGCGGCACGTTTGCTAATATCCGTATCAAGAACGAAATGGCTCCAGGAACAACAGGAGGAGTCACGCGTCATATGCCCGAAGGCAAAGAAATGTCAATCTATGACGCTTCTATTCTTTATCAAACGAACGGCGTGCCTTTGGTAATTATTGCAGGGAAAGAGTATGGTACCGGATCTTCTAGAGATTGGGCAGCGAAAGGTACAAACCTATTGGGGGTAAAGGCGGTCATTGCGGAGAGTTTTGAACGCATACATCGTTCTAACTTAATAGGGATGGGAGTTTTACCTTTGGAATTTATGGATGGATTAAACCGTCAGGCTCTTAAACTCGATGGTAGCGAAACTTTTGATATTTTGGGGCTAGAAAAAGGAATTAGCCCACGCATAGCTTTGGATTGCATTGTGCATCGTCAAAATGGCGAACAACAAAAGTTCCTATTAAGATGTCGCATCGATACTTTGGATGAAAAAGAATATTTCATTCATGGTGGTATCCTCCATTATGTTCTGAGAAATATGATGGGCGCCGCTTAACGAGGGATCAACCTATTTCTTTTTCCGGGCTTTGATGGCTTTTTGAGGGGTCGTTTTAGGCTTTGATTTCTTTTTCTTTGGCAGAATATCTGCTTCCTGAAATTTTTCTATGAGGGAGTCTAGAAAAGCAGAGGAGGGTTTAAATATAATTTCTCTCTGAGGAGAAGGAACGCGGATATTGTTTTTCTTAAACTTATCCCAAATAATTGTTAAAAGATCGTTGGTGATATTGCCTGTACCATTTGCAGGATCTTGAATCCAGATGCGTATCTCAAAGTCGATGGAGCTATCACTTAATGAAAGTAATTGGCAAGTTGGCGTTGGCGTTGTTAAAATTCGCGGATGGCCTTCAACAGCTTCAAGCATTAGCTTGCGAGCCAAGTGTAGATCGCTACTATAAGAAATATGTATAGGGATGTGGAGTCGTAAATTATTATCAGAGAAAGTCCAGTTTTCGACTCTTTCAGTGATAAGTAGTTCATTGGGAATTAAGTGTTCTTTACCATCTCGCGTAATTAAAGAGACATAACGAGAATTTAATTTTTTAACCCATCCATAGGTATTGCCAACGGCTATAACATCTCCAGGTTTAATAGACTTATCAAGAAGAATAATAAATCCACTAATGAGGTTAGAGAAAACCTTTTGCAAACTAAAGGCCACGCCTAACCCAATGGCACCGCTAAAGAAGGCAAGACTTCTTAAATCCAATCCAATGACTTGAAGACTGATAATCAAGGCAAAAGAAAATAACCCAATTTTAATGAGTTTTATGAACAAAACTTTTTGTGAAGGCGTTAAGTCAGACGATTTTTTAAATTTATTTTTAACGATAGTGGTAATGATCTTGATCAACCAAACGATAAAAATAAAATAAATGGTTACTTTAATCATTGTGAGTAAAGAAAGCTCATAAAGACCTATTTCGTAGAGTCCGATCTTAACGGAGATTTTCCCCATAAGATCGACTGTAGCATTAAATAACCCCAATATGTTTAAGGCGGTAATCATCATGATACTGATGGATATAAAACGTAGGGAAAAAGAATCTTCGAAAGGATAAGAGAATATACGAATGGCACACCATGCAGTGACAAGCTGAGCGCAAATCTCAATAATGTCATAATCAGCATAGTTTTCTTTCATAAAGATGAGCGCTCCCCAAAGCAAAACAAAGAGCGTCAGGAGAAAAGTACCCTCCTTGTAAACTTGATGACGACTGACTGTAAAATAAGGATATTTTTCGTGAAAAGCTTTTACGCGCTCTTTTAGCTTTTCGGAAAAGAATTGAGCAATGCCGCTTAAGACGATGACCACGGCAATTTGAATAAGGGCTGAATGCGTTAATACACGATTGATGACCCAGTCTTGAATGGCATTAATGTAATTCGTTAGTTCACCTAAGGTCAGCATCCCAGCACTTCTTATAATTTTTATTTTATTTATGATAACGAATCGAGACTATGAAATCTAGCCCCTTAGTTTTCGTAGATTTTAGATCAGAAAAAATTAAATTTGGGTGGCCTTGAAATCACCAAAACCACGCCTACATGTATTTCATCGTTCATATTAATTCGTTGGGAGAAAATTATGAAATACTCATTAAAATCAATTACGTTATCTATTCTGATGGCAACAACTGCTTTGTCATCTTCTCATGCTTCAAGAGATGATTTTGAGGTAGATGCTAGACCTTCAAAAGCGCGTTCTGTTGGTAAAGAGCTTCTCGTACAAGGTGCAGGTCTTTTATTCGTTGCTGGTACTGCTGCTACCGTTGCTTATTCTCAGCCTTACATTCGTGATACTTTGGATCAAGATGGTCTTCGTTACAATCTTGATGCACAAAATCATCTGGGTTTTGTTACTGCTTTAGCTCCTTTAGTGTCTGAAGTCGTATTTACATCTGGAAAAAACATTGTTTCAAATGGTTTTCGTCCTGCTAGCCTAGTGAATAGTTTGCTTGATTCAGCGATTGAAGTGGGTTGCATTGCAACTGCTTATACTTACATCATGGGACAAAAAGTTGTCAGCAGCACATTTGATATGTCTGGAGCAACATCTGAACAAGAATTGATGTTAGATCTCACAACAAGCGTTGCGATTGGTCATACTTTTGCCCAACCTGTTATTGCTATCAAAAATGGTATGTTCAAGGGAATTTCAAATTTTGCAAGCTGGTGTTTCTCTCCAAAAAAGACAGAACAAAAGACTGTAAGTTACGTAGCTCCAGAAGAGAATTTAGATGAAGATCTCGGTGAGAGCGATACTACTACTCCTATTGTAGATAGCAATCCAACTCTTGTAGATGGCCAGATTCTTGATATGGACCTTCAAGAAGAAGTTGATTCTTCAAAAGATTCTCTAAAAGATACTTCACCTCTTGTTATTACAGGTGATGAAGGAAGCTCATCAACACCAACATTTGTTTTAGAAGAAGTTGGTGAAGTAGATCTCCAAATTATGGGTGGAACTTTGAGCAAAAAAGGTTTTAGAGCAAGAGTAGATGCAAAAAAAAAGAAGCATCAAGTTGGTGAAGGTCCAATGATTGTTAAATCAGAAAGAGAATTTCTTGATGCTGTAGAACTACAAAAGAAGCGTAGTGAAAATCAGACGATTGATTTAGATCTCACGCGCAAAGCTGAATTGGTACAGTTAGGTCTTGTTAACTCTGATACAGATCTTATCCAATAAAAAAATAGGTTCTTAAAAATTAACTCCCAGCCCATTGAGATTTCGGTCTCAATGGGTTTTTTTTAAGAAGAACCCCTCTTTATTGCTAAAGAGGGGTTCTTAGAATCAACGATAAAAAAAGATTATTCGTCAGACTTTTTTGTCTTCTTTGTAGTCTTTTTCTTTGGCTTATCTTCTTCAGTATCTGCAGAAGCATCAGCTTCATCAGAACTTGATTTTTCAGCCTTTTTTGTTGCTTTTTTCTTTGCTTTAGGAGCTTCTTCCTCAGAAGCTTCTTCAGAAGCGTCAGCCGTCTTAGCTTTTTTAGCAGGCTTCTTTTCTTCCTTATCAGCTTTTGTCGTTTGCTTTTCTTTTACTTTCTCAAAGGCAGCACCCAAAATATCACCAAGGCTGGCACCGCTGTCAGCAGAACCATACGCAGCCATTGCTTCTTTTTCCTCTTGGATTTCTTGAGATTTAATCGACAAGCCAACTTTACGTGTTTTGGGCTCAATGGAGATGATTTTAGCATCAACTTTTTCACCAACAGCGTAACGATCAGGACGTTGTTCTGCACGGTCTTTTGAGAGATCAGTTTTACGAATAAAACCAGTCAGCTCTGCATTGATTTGAACTTCAATACCACTGTCCATAATTGCTTTTACTTCGCATGTAACAGTGTCACCTTTTTTCAAGCCAGTGATTGCTGATGAGAAAGGATCTTCGTTCAGTTGTCGAATACCCAAAGCAATTCTTTCTTTGTCTGGATCTACTTCAAGAACTTTAACCTTAACCACATCATCTTTTTTGAAGTTCTTAATTGCTTCCTCTCCAGGGATTTCCCAAGAAAGATCAGACATATGAACCATGCCATCTAAGTCATTGGTAATCGCAACGAAGAGACCAAATTCAGTAATGTTACGGATTTTACCTTCGAATACTGTGCCGACGGTGTATTTTTCAGCAACGGCTTTCCATGGGTTCTCCATACATTGCTTCATACCAAGAGCAATACGACGTTTCGTAGGATCGACTTCAAGAATCATCACTTCCACTTCTTGGCTTGTGGAAACGATTTTGCTTGGAGGTAAATTTTTCTTAACCCAGCTCATTTCAGAGACGTGGATCAACCCTTCAACGCCTGGCTCAAGTGCGACAAATGCACCGTAATCAGTGATTTTTGTGATGCGTCCTACGAGTTTTTCACCAACTTTGTATTTAGCTTCAACTTCTTTCCAAGGATCTTTTTCAAGTTGCTTCATACCAAGAGAAATACGTTTTGTTTCTTCATTGTATTCGATAACAACAACTTGGACAGTTTGGCCAACTTGCAAAACTTCGCTTGGATGGTTAATGCGTTCCCAACTAATGTCGGTAACGTGAAGTAGACCATCAGCACCACCCAAATCAACGAATGCACCGTATCCTGTAATATTTTTAACAATACCTTCGAGAACTTGACCTTTTTTAATTTTTGAAAGGAGTTCAGAGCGCGCTTCCGTTCTTGATTCTTCGAGGATAGCACGACGAGAAACAACGATATTACCGCGTAATGCGTCCATCTTTAAAATTATGAAAGGTTGTTCTATGTCAAACAGCGATCCCACATCTTTTATCGGACGAATATCCAATTGACTGCCGGGTAAGAAGGCAACTGCGCCTTTAAGATCAACAGTGAATCCACCTTTAACACGCCCAAAGATGACACCATTAACGCGTTCACCTTTCTGCCATGCTGTCTCAAGTTCTTTCCATGCAGCTTCTCTCTTAGCTTTTTCACGGCTAAGGACAATCAAACCATCCTTGTCTTCCATTTTTTCGACATAAACTTCAACCTTATCCCCTGATTTTAAGGGTTGTGGCGTTGAATGGCTGGCAAATTCACTTAAAGGAATGCGACCTTCAGATTTTAATCCCACATCAACGATGGCAAAGTTCTGATCGAGGGAAATAATCGTTCCTTGAACCACACTTCCAACGATATTTGTTGCTCCGAGAGATTCCTCTAGGAGTTTAGCAAAGTCTTCTTTCTCAAAATTTGGTGCTTTATTAGTAGTCATGTTAAAAGTTAATCCTTTCAAATATAAATCCCTTAAAGTAAAGCGTTTGATCAGCTAAGCTGGCGCTTTATAAGCTTTAAGAGTTTCATCAATGTGACCTATGGCCATCATCAATGTTTCATCTGGCGTAAGATGGGTAGAATCTAAGACATAAGCGTCAGTTGCAGGCTTTAACGGCGAGTCTTCACGTTTACTATCTCTTGCATCCCGTTCCATCATATCCTGAAGAACAGCGGTATATATACTCTTTATCCCTTTGGCCTGCAACTCTTTTAGTCGACGTTCGGCACGGGTCTCAATATCTGCCGTTACAAAAATTTTAATATCGGCTTCTGGACATACAATTGTTCCTATATCACGGCCATCGAGCACAGTTCCTTGAAAACCGTTACTTGGATTATGAGCAAACCCTCTTTGGAGATCTAATAAGGCGCGACGCACAGGGGGGTAAACGGAAATTTGCGAAGCTATATTTGCAATTTCATCGCTACGCAGTTGAGGGTTATTAAAATCTTCTAATTTTATGCTGTAAGAAGCTTGTTCCAAGCCAGCGACGTCATTTGGACTAATGTTTTCTTTGACGGCCTTAAAGGCTAGAGCACGGTAGATTAAACCGGTGTCCATATGTGAAAAATGATAATGTTTGGCAAGTGCAAGAGCTAAAGTTCCTTTTCCCGCACCTGAAGGACCATCAATAGCGATAATGACTTTTTTAGTAAGATGCATGAGATTTTATATAAATTTAGCCATTGTTAACGCTGTGTCAGTCATACGATTGGCAAAACCCCATTCGTTATCATACCAAGAAAGAACGCGACAAAACACGCCATCAATAACTTGTGTTTGCGTCAAATCAAAGGTTGAACTCAAGGGATTATGATTGAAATCAATGGATACTAACGGGGCATTGACCGTACCAAGAATACCTTTTAGAGGACCAGAGGCAGCATCTTTAATAGCGTTATTAATTTCATCAATACTCGTCGATTTTTTACTCGTAAATTTAAAATCGATTAAGGAAACATTCGGTGTTGGCACACGAATGGCAGTGCCATCTAACTTCCCCTTTAATTCAGGCATGACGAGGCCGACAGCTTTTGCCGCTCCCGTGGATGTTGGAATCATGGAAAGGGCTGAAGCACGTGCACGTCTCAGATCTTTATGGAGAGTATCCACTAATCGTTGATCTCCCGTATAAGCATGAATTGTTGTCATATACCCACGTTCAATCCCCAAAGCTCTATGGAGAACGCTTGCAACAGGAGCAAGGCAATTCGTTGTACATGAGGCGTTAGAAATGACTGAGTGATCTGCTGAAATTTTGTCATGATTGACACCATAGACGACTGTCAAATCAACGTTATCCGCAGGAGCTGAAATCAAGACACGTTTAGCGCCAGCCTCCAGATGCTTACTGGCTTTATCTTTCGATGTGAAATACCCTGAACATTCAAGGACAATATCAACCCCTAAATCTTTCCAGGGCAAAGATTCCGGCTGAGGAGAACTAAAAATTTTAATTGGACCGTACCCAATATCTATAGTGTCGTCACTGACTTTAACTTCATCTTTATAGGTTCCATGAATTGAATCATATTTAAAAAGGTGAGCATTGGCTTCTGCTGGTCCCAAATCATTAATAGCCACGACTTTGATATCTTTAGATTTATTTTCAGCAATCGCTCTTAAAACTAAACGTCCGATACGGCCAAAGCCATTGATTGCCACTTTTACGGTCATGTTTTGCCTCTCTTTAATCAAGCCGAAATTGAATGAATTTTATGTGCGATTTGTGCTGAAATTTTCTCTGCCGTCAAGCCAAAATGATTGTAAAGTTCTTCGTAGGGCGCAGAGGCGCCAAAGGATTGGATTCCAAAGATTAACCCTTCTTGACCAACATAGCGTTCCCACCCTATAGAGCTGCCAGCTTCAATTGCGACTTTAAGAATGTCTTGAGGGAAAAGCGCATCTTTGTATTGTTTTGGCTGCAAATCAAATAAATAGGTAGAAGGCATCGAAACAACTTTAGTCCCAATGTTTTTCTCTTCTAAAATTTGAGTGGTCTCCATAGCGATTGAAACTTCGGAACCTGTCGCGATAAGAACGACTTTTAATGGGATGCCCTTAGTCTCATAAATAATGTAAGCACCTTTTAGGCAACGATTTTGGCTCTCGGGATACTTTCGAAGCGTTGGTACCTTTTGTCTCGTTAAGGCCAAGAGACTAGGATTTTTTGTGGATGTGAGGGCGATCTCCCAACACTCAGCGACTTCTACAGCATCTGCGGGTCTCATCACGTTCAGATGAGGAATAAGCCTGAGGCTTTGCAAATGCTCGATTGGCTGATGAGTAGGGCCATCTTCACCTAAACCAATAGAATCATGAGTCATTACTAAAATGATCGGAAGTTCCATGAGCGCCGCGAGACGTATCGCTGGACGACAATAGTCACTGAAAGTCAGAAAAGTGCCACCATAAGGAAGAAATTCTCCGTGTAGCTTGATACCATTCATAATAGCTACCATCGCATGTTCACGGATGCCGTAGTGGATATAGGAACCTTTAAAATTATCTTTGGTAATAACGTCTTGTGCTTTAGCTTTCGTAAGATTGGATCCAGTAAGATCTGCAGATCCTCCAATGAGAGTTGGCACTTTGTCCAAAATTTGGTCTAAAACCTGTCCTGAACTTTGACGCGTTGCGAGAGCTGGAGCGTCCTTATAGTATTGCATTTTGAGTTCATTGAGGGCGTTTTGCCAATGAACTTCTGCTTTTTGAATATGATTTTTTGATTTATCAACAGTTTTAAACTTTTCACCGACAGATCTCCACAATTTTAAGACATCTTCAGGTATTTCAAAAGGTCCATGAGGCCAATTGAGAAAATCTTTTGCTTTCTGTATTTCAGCAGCCCCCAAAGGTGAGCCATGGGCAGCAGCGGTACCACTCTTTGTGGGAGCGCCATACCCGATTGTTGTTCTGCAGGCAATGAGTGAAGGTTGAGTGGATTCTTGAGCTTTAATAATAGCTTCATAGATTTCGGCATAATTGTGACCATTAATAGATTGCACATGCCAGTGGGACGCTTCAAATCGCATTAAATGATTTGTGCTTGTCGTTAAGGATGTATCTCCATCAATAGAAATATGGTTGTCATCAAAAAAAACGATTAATTTTCCAAGTTGCATATGACCTGCAAAGGAAAGCGCTTCTTCAGAAATCCCTTCCATTAAACAACCATCACCGGCAATGACATAAGTGTGATGATCAATCAGGTTATCCCCGAGACGTGCATTTAAAAGACGTTCGGCAAGAGCCAATCCAACGGCATTGGCAAATCCTTGTCCTAAAGGTCCTGTCGTAGTTTCAATACCCAGGCGATGGTTTTTTTCAGGGTGACCGGCTGTATGACTGCCTAATTGACGAAATCGTTTAATTTCGTCAAGCGTCATGTCATCGTAGCCGGTTAAATAATTAAGCGCATACAACAGCATTGAGCCATGACCTGCTGAAAGTACAAAACGATCACGATTTGTCCACTCAGGAGTTTTGGGATCAAATTTTAAAAAATAACGGTAGAGAACGGTAGCTACATCTGCCATGCCCATAGGCATCCCGGGATGGCCTGATTGTGCTTTTTCCACAGCATCCATGGCAAGGGCGCGAATGGCATTGGCCATCATTCTGAGCTCTTGCTCAACATCTTGACTGTTAAAGTTTGGCTTTGATTGTTTTCCACTTTGCATGGGAAGAATTGTTATCATTCTTTTTAAGAACCGTCAGCATCAATATTTTTATGGACAGTAAATTGTGTCTATGCTTACTTCAATACTGGTTATAATTATAAAATTAGGGAGTAAGGAATGTCCTCAAAAAAATTAATTATTTCTGTTTTGGCATTAACGGTTAGTACGAGCCTAAGTGCTACTCCAACTGTAAAAGAACCGACTGAGTGTCCAAATCTAAATTTTGATCAACAGAAAACTGCAGTGAGCCTGGTGGGCGAAGCAAAAAATACTTTTAACGATGCTGAAGGTAATAAGTGGAAAGTGACAATGGAACAGGCTGAAACTACATTATATTCTGACAAAAATGAGCCAGGATATAAAGTATGGGAGAAAATGTTCGGGAGTAGTGGAATTAAAGGTTCCGATATTAATGTGTCAGGCATTGCAAATTTTAATAGAATAACGTCATCCCCGAACGAAAATGCTTGTAAGTATTCTTTGTCTTATGAACTTACGGATGCTGCGTATGCTGCTCATTTGAATGGCGCTGATTCCATTAGCAAAGATCATACAGACCAATGGAAAGGTCAAATGCACACAGGTACTTTAATTTTAACCTATAAAGCCCCTAAGGATAAATCAGCTACTTCTTCTAAAGCAGAAGAAGTTAAATAGAGGCTAAGAGTTTAGGGATTTGTAAGGGGATATCTTCAGCAAGCAAGCCCACGCCAATACTGTGGGCACACTGATTGAGAATCCAGTTGGCCATCGCTGCTGCTTCTAAAGGTTTAAGTCCTTGGACTAAGAGACCAAGGATCAAGCCGGACAAAATATCTCCAGTCCCACCTGTAGCAAGCCAAGGAACGCCTTGACTCTCAATGATTACTGGCCCGTATGCTGTTGCAATCACTGTGTCTGCGCCTTTCAATAATATTGTACATTGAGCTGTTTTAGCAGCTTCAGAAGTTCTTTGAATTTTGTTGCCGGATATTGAAAAAAGCCTTTTAAATTCGCCTTCATGAGGCGTTAAAACAACATTTTCATGTAACTCTCTAAGTAATTCATCCGGGTTTTCTGCAAAAGCTGTGAGGGCGCCAGCATCAAGAACTGTTGGCATTTTCAGTTTAAGAATTTTGTGTACAAGTGTGCGTGTATCCTGTGTTGGTGGACTGCCTGGACCTATCAACACACCTTTGAGATTTGTTATTGAGTTGAGTTTTTCACTAAAAATGCTGACGTCCTCATAAGTTTGTGTCAAATGCCCCAAAGAAGCGAGGCTGTAGATAATTTGGGCTTCTGGAGGACAAAGGAGAGTAATTAGACCGGCACCAACACGTCTAGCCGCTAACATGCTTAGACGCGCAGCTCCAGTTAAGTGAGCTCCCCCAACAATCACGCCATGCCCCCGGGTATATTTGTTGTCCGTTAAGTTTGGTTTGTGATAATGCTTTTTCCATAATTCAGGGGCATTAACAAAAAGAGTAGGGGTAGGAAATGGACGGAGCCCTATATCTTTTACTATAGTTGTACCGCTATGAATCTTACCGGGTAACAAAAGGTGACAGGGTTTTAGTGTTTGTAAAGCGATTGTATAGTGAGCTTTAATAGCATATCCCAATTCTTCTCCCGAATCTGAGTGGATGCCACTCGGAATATCAATCGCCAGAATAGGGATCCCCGATTGATTGGCTTTCTGAACTACAGTTTTGTAGGGATCATCGATATGTTTACTTAATCCAATACCAAAAAGACCATCAATGATGAGAGCAAAGTCTTTAAAGTGGATATCTTGGTAATCTATAAGTGTGCCTTTCCATTGACTTCTTGCCTTAAACGCAGCTCCTTCTTTGGAAGGAATCGTTTTTGAACAAGCGACAATGACAGGCCAACCTTTTTCCTCTAGTTTTCGCGCGACAACAAAACCGTCACCACCATTATTTCCAGGACCAGCTAAAACAATAACTGAGCAAGATTTAAAAAGTCTTAGAACTTCCTGTGCAATTACTTCTCCAGCAGTCTCCATAAGGTGCTCTATACTTTGACCTTCAGCAACTGCTGCACTTTCTATGTGGCGCATTTGCTCAGCCAGGAGAACTTCAAACATAAAAGCCTCAATTTTTCTTGTGTTGATAACTTTATAAAACTATATAGCGCATTTGTTAATAATTTACTCAGTTTTTACATAGCATTATGTATAGGGTACAACTAAACAGGTGGGAGGACATTATGAAAACTAAATTCCTTTTTATTCTTGTGTTGAATTTTCTTACGGTAACTCATTTGAACGCTAGCGCAGAAGAATTCATTGAAATGCAGCAAATTAAAGCACCTTCGTTAAGGAGTTTAGTAACACCTAAGCAACTACCTGTTTTAAATGTTATAAAATCTCCTCGAATAATTCCTGTCCTTAAAGGAGAGTTAGATAGGTTAGACAGTTCTCTGCGGAGTGATGAAGTGCTCAAAAGTCTTCCTTATCATCGTTCTTTTAATCGATCATATTTTGTGATTGATGGTGATTTCAATACTGACGTTACTGTTTTTAAAGATTCCATGTACGTTGTTTCTAGCTCGGTAACTGCTAAATCAACAAATGATAATTTTCTGCAGCAAGGATTTGAGATTCGTAATCAAAGCAATGTCATAAAATTTTCCTTTATTATGGCGGCAGTTCCAGTTGATGAAGAGAATTTGATATCAATAAGATCATTTTTGAGCTCTGATGAAGAATCTAACGAGGTCATTTTAAAAGCGCTTTTTCCAGGACAACCAGAGCTAAAGGTTAAACTGTGTAAACATAAAGAAATTATTCCAGAAGAAATACCAATAGCTTTACAACAAAAAACTCTGCCGAAAGTTTTTCTCAGTGAAATTGCAAAAACGGAAGATAGCTCTTGTTTAATATTAGGTTTTTCTCTTCTTTTGTTGGACGAAGATGATGACGACAAAGGAGGTTTTTTTAAAAATTTTAATCTTCTTGTTGAGATAGTGAAATAATGAAAAAGTTTATAGTTGCGAATTGGAAAATGATCCCTTTAAGGGCTGAAGCCAAAGCTCTTGTAGAACAACTAACTTCCAAAGTTTTGGCTGCAACAAACCTGCCCCAGATTGTGATTTGTCCACCTTATCCTTATTTAACCTTTGTTCAAGAAATGTTTTCTGGAGCCCCCATCGCTTTAGGGGCTCAAGATTGCTCATCTCATGAAGAAGGGGCTTTTACAGGGGAAGTGAGTGTGACTATGTTAAAAGAGTGTGGGTGTCAGTATGTGATTATTGGACATTCTGAACGTCGACACTATCATCAAGAATCTGAAGAAATTTTGAGGCAAAAAGTAGAACAAGCTTTAAAACAAGACCTCACAGTTATTTTCTGTGTTGGAGAAAGTAAGCTCCAACGGGAAAATGAGGAGACTTATGCGGTGATTAAGCGGCAGCTCGAAGCTTTGCCAGAAAAAATTAGCCATGCGCCCCTTGTGATCGCTTATGAACCAGTATGGGCTATCGGTACAGGCCTTACAGCAAGCTTTGATGATATTAAAAATGCTCATGATTTTATTAAGGGATGTATGAAGAAAATAGGGCAAGAAACTCCTGTTCTGTATGGTGGTTCAGTTACGGGTGAGAATGCACAGGAGATTCTTTCTCTTGATAACGTTGATGGTGTGTTAGTTGGACGGGCGAGCTTAAATATGGAAAGTTTTTGGAAGATTTGTGTTGCTTAGATTACTGAACTCTTTAAAAATATTTTTGAAAGATGCTAGCATTTTTCAATTTATATGCTTAGAATGCCGCCAGGATACACAATAAACGGTTTGCGAACACAATGACGACAGCATTTTTGGTGATTCATATAATTATAACCTGTGCCCTTGTAGGTGCTATTTTGATTCAACGTAGCGAGGGTGGCGGACTTGGAATGGGCAGTGGAAACATGGGTGGTCTGATGACGACGCGTGGCACAGCCAACCTTTTGACACGAACAACAGCGGTTTTAGCGGGCTTATTCTTTACGACAACCATATTGTTGGCTTTGCTTTTTAAGGGCGGTCACGCACCGAAATCTATTCTAGAAACAACGACACCGACACAACAGCAAGCGCCAGCTATGCCTGTTACACCTAATGTACCAGCTGCTCCACAAAAAACAGCGGAGCCTGCTAAACCAGAAACCACTCCTCAAAAGAGTGAAGTTCTGCCGAAAGCAGAAACAAATAAGGCTACTAAAGCACCTGCAAAGGAAGCGACAACAGATAAACCAAAGAAGTAAATAAAGGCGATGACGCAATATATATTTGTGACCGGTGGCGTTCTTTCATCCTTAGGTAAAGGTCTCGCTTCCGCTTCACTTGCAGCGCTTTTACAGGCTCGTGGTTATAAAGTACGTCTGCGCAAGTTTGATCCTTATTTGAACGTTGATCCAGGAACTATGAGTCCTTACCAACATGGTGAAGTATATGTCACAGATGATGGTGCAGAGACTGACTTAGATTTAGGTCATTATGAACGTTTTACGGGAATCTCTTGTAGACGTAGTGACTCAGTCACTACTGGACAGGTCTATTCTAGTGTGATTGCTAAAGAACGTCATGGCGACTATCTGGGGGCTACTGTTCAGGTGATCCCTCATATTACCGATGAAATCAAACAACGCATTGTTGCGGATGTTGAGGAAGATATAGATTTTTTGATCTGTGAGGCGGGTGGAACGGTTGGGGATATTGAAGGTCAGCCTTATCTTGAAGCGTTTCGCCAATTTGCGATTGATGTAGGACGCAAAAATGTTTTGTTTATACACCTTACACTCGTGCCATACATTGCTAGTGCTGCGGAATTAAAAACCAAACCTTCTCAACACTCAGTTAAAGAACTTTTAAGTTTAGGAATCCAGCCTGACATTTTATTATGCCGTTGTGATCGTCCTATACCGGCGAGTGCTAAACATAAATTAGCTTTATTCTGTAACATAAAACCAGAATGTGTGATTGAAGCCCTTGACGTTGAAACTATTTATGAAGTGCCTTTGAGTTATTCTTTGGCTGGATTAGACTCAGAAGTGACTAAGTATTTTGGTCTTGAATCAACAAAACCAGTCAACCTGAAGATTTGGCAAGATATTGTGACGAATTGCAAATATCCAAAAGGTGAAGTTCGCATTGCAGTTGTTGGAAAATACGTTGAATGTAAGGATGCTTATAAATCTTTGATCGAAGCGCTTACGCATGCGTGTATATCATATAATTATAAGCTGCGAATTGATTGGATATCGGCCGATACTTTAGAAATAAGTGATGGAAATCGCACAGTCGCTGTTGATGATTCAATACTTTATGAGCATTTAAGAGATGCACAAGGAGTTCTTGTGCCTGGTGGTTATGGAGAACGCGGAACCGTTGGAAAGATTGCAGCCATTACTTATGCTCGTGAAAATGATATTCCGTTCTTTGGTATTTGTTTAGGAATGCAGTTAGCCGTTATTGAGATAGCGCGTAATTTGGCAGGTCTGCAGGAGGCTAACTCATCTGAATTTTCTCCTTCAACGCCTCATCCTGTGGTGGGGCTTTTGGAAGAGTGGGAAGAG
This sequence comes from Candidatus Nucleicultrix amoebiphila FS5, assembly GCF_002117145.1. Lineage (NCBI taxonomy): Bacteria > Pseudomonadati > Pseudomonadota > Alphaproteobacteria > Holosporales > Nucleicultricaceae (SeqCode) > Nucleicultrix (SeqCode) > Nucleicultrix amoebiphila (SeqCode). The sequence continues at coordinate 154,915 of NZ_CP008743.1, forward strand.
CAAGGAGAAAAGCAAACGCGCTCTCAAGAGAGTGACCTTGGAGGAACTATGCGTCTTGGTGTTCAAGAATGCAAGCTTTCACCCGGTAGTTTAGTCCATAAAATTTATAATCAAGATGTGATCAGAGAACGTCATCGTCATCGTTATGAAGTGAACATTGCTTATAAAGACAAGATGGAAGCTGTTGGTTTGAAAATCACAGGAATTTCTCCTGATGGAAAATTACCAGAAATGGTTGAATTGGTAGGGCATCCATGGTTTGTTGCGATGCAATTTCATCCTGAGTTTAAATCACAACCTATGACACCTCATCCTGTTTTTAAAGCTTTCATTAAAGCGGCTCTTGAGAGAGCAGATGTTTTGAAAAAAGGAAAAGTGGCATGACACAACATATTGTTAAAGTTGGTGGTAACGACGTAAAAGAAATTATTTTTGGGAATAACGAGCCGTTAGCTATTATGGCTGGCCCTTGTGTCTTGGAAAGCCGTGAACATGCCCTTGAGATGTCGAGTGCTATTAAAGAAATCTCTGAGAAACTTGGTATCAACATCGTTTACAAAACTTCATTTGATAAAGCAAATCGCACCAGCGATTCGAGTCCCCGTGGTGTAGGCCTTGATAAAGGGTTAGAGATTCTTGCTGAAGTTCGCCAAAAAACAGGACTTCCAGTTGTAACTGATGTGCATACTGAAGAACAATGCATAGAAGCAGGAAACGTTGTTGATTTATTGCAAATCCCAGCTTTTTTATGCCGTCAGACTGATTTGTTGGTAGCGGCTGCCAAAACGGGTAAGCCATTGCACGTCAAGAAAGGACAATTTTTAGCGCCTTGGGATATGAAAAACGTCGTTAAAAAAATAGCGGGTGCTGGAAACAATAACATTCTGATTTGTGAGCGTGGGGTTTCATTTGGTTATAATACCCTCGTCAATGATATGCGTGCATTTCCTATTCTTAAGGAAATGAGTTATCCAGTAATTTTTGATGCAACCCATTCTGTTCAGCAGCCTGGAGGGGCAGGTAATAAAACTTCGGGTGAAAGAAAATATGTGTCTGTCTTATCAAAGGCAGCTGTTGCTACTGGCATTGCTGGTGTGTTCTTAGAAACTCATGAAAATCCAGATCAAGCTCCAAGCGATGGGCCTAATATGGTGAAACTTAAAGATTTAGCAGGGTTACTTGAAATTCTTATGGAATTTGATCGTTTGGCTAAGTCTCCACGTGCTCTTGCTGCAAACACATAACCATAGGAAAAAACATGGGAGCCATTATCGATATTTTTGCACGAGATATTTTGGATTCTCGTGGCAATCCAACAGTTGAAGTGGATGTCATTTTAGAAAGTGGTGCTAAGGGAAGAGCAGCAGTTCCTTCTGGTGCTTCTACTGGAAAATATGAAGCTGTTGAGTTGCGAGACGATGATGACGCCTTTCATGGTAAAGGTGTTTTGAAAGCCGTTGAGGCAGTGAATGGTGAGATTTTTGAAGCTCTTTCTGGGCGAGATTCCCACGATCAAGCAGCGCTCGATGAACTCATGGTAACTTTAGATGGAACGCCCAACAAAAGTCGTTTAGGGGCCAATGCGATTTTAGGTGTTAGTCTTGCCCTTGCACGTGCATCTGCGGAAGATCAAGGATTGCCTCTTTATCGATTTTTGGGGGGCCTCAAGGGTAATTTGATGCCTATGCCGCTCATGAATATAATGAACGGTGGCGTACATGGAGATAATGGCATTGATTTTCAAGAATTTATGATTGTCCCTGTTGGCGCCCAATCTTTCTATCAAGCGGTACAAATGGGCGCGGAAATTTTTCAAGCTTTAAAATCTATATTGAAGCAAAAGGGATTGAGCACCAATGTGGGAGATGAAGGGGGATTTGCACCTCCAATTGATCAAACACGGCTAGCCTTGGATCTCATTTTAAACGCTGTTGATGAAGCGGGTTATAATATTGGAGAAGGCGTTAGCCTGGCTTTGGATGTGGCTGCTTCTGAATTCTATCAAGATGGTAAATATCATCTTAAAGGTGAGAAAAAAACGTTTTCTAGCTTAGAGCTCGTCAAATATTATGAGCAATTAGTAAAAGATTACCCCATTATTTCCATCGAAGATGGAATGGATCAAGATGACATGAAGGGATGGCAATCCATGACGCAATCTCTTGGACAAAAGATTCAGATCGTTGGTGATGATTTATACGTAACGAATGTTGAGCGTCTACAGAAAGGTATTGAAGAAGGATTATCAAACGCTATCCTTATTAAACCAAATCAAATTGGTACATTGACCGAAACTTTCGATACGCTTGATTTAGCTACTTTTGGACATTTTAGTTCTATTATTTCCCATCGTTCAGGTGAGACAGAAGACACATTTATTGCTGATCTTGCAGTTGCTGCCGGCTGTGGTCAAATCAAAACAGGATCACTTTCACGAACGGATCGTGTTGCAAAATATAACCAGCTGATGCGCATTGAAGAAGAGCTGGGCAGGGATGCACGCTTTTTAAATCCATTCCCTCGTTGATATGAAAATCATTACTATTTTAATAAAAAATAATGCAAAATTTTCTCAAATTATGATATTTTGTCCACACTGGTTAACAAAATAACAATTTGGGTCAATGCTTCTTCGTGAATTTAGACGACGTTTTTATCGCTTTTCTATTCCAAGCATTTTGATCTGCTTGATGTTCTATTTCGCCTACCATATTGTGCAAGGAGATCGCGGCCTTTTATCATGGGTGCGTTTGCAACAAAAATTAAAAGATTCTAAGGTACAGCTTTTAGCATTACGAGATGAACATGATCATCTGGAAAATAAGGTACGTTTGTTGCGACCAGAAAGTCTGTGTTTAGATCTTTTAAGTGAGCAAGCTAAAATGGTTTTAGGATACATGGATCGCAAGGAGGTGATGGTCTTGCGAAAAACAAGCGAAATCAAAGAGATTCAGAAGTAATATTTTTGTTTACCATCATTCTTACATCGTGTATATATGCACGCCATCAACATAGATGTGTAATGTAATGTTGATGAAGGGCGATTAGCTCAGCGGAAGAGCATCTCGTTTACACCGAGAGGGTCGGGGGTTCAAATCCCTCATCGCCCACCACTCATAAAGAGGGGGTGTAGCTCAGTTGGTTAGAGCGCCGGCCTGTCACGCCGGAGGTCGCGGGTTCAAGTCCCGTCACTCCCGCCACTATTTTTAAACTTCAAATCATTTCATAAGCACGATTGGCAAAAAGGGTATCAGCTGATAGAATTATAAAAATTCTTTAGGGAGATATCCATGAAACTAAAGCTTGAAAACCTAAGTAATATTAGTGGCGGTATTTTTATAGGCATTGGTATTATCATTGCCAGTTCTGTTTTAATGCAGGGATTTAAAGACGTTAAAAACGCTAATAAAACCATCGAGGTTAAGGGATCAGCTGAAGCTAAAATTATTTCTGATTTTGCAACTTGGGGCGGATATTTTTCGGTGCGCGATGCGAACATGACGGATGCTTATAAAAAGTTGGAAGAGAGCAAACAAAAAGTTATGAGCTTTTTGGTGAAGCAGGGCATTGCTGAGGATAAGATTATTTTTGATCCAGCACGCGTGGATGCTCAATACAAAAGAGATGTGAATGGTGTTAACACCAACGAAATTGAAATGTATGAAGCAGTGATTGATTTTAAAGTGCAGCTTCAAGATACAACACTTATTGATAAAGTCGCTAAGCAATCTACGGACCTTATCCATCAAGGAGTTAAATTTACATCTAATAAACCAAGTTTTATCTATACAAAAATTGATGAGGTGAAAATTAGTCTTCTTGCTGATGCAGCAAAGGATGCAAAAGTGCGCGCAGAGCAATTGGCCAAAACTGGGGGTGGAAAACTTGGTTCTTTAAAATCCATTCGTCAGGGAGTTTTTCAAATCACTCCAGAATTTTCCAATGAAGTTTCTGATTACGGTTATTATGATACAACGACAGTTAATAAGAGTGTTAAGGCCGTTATTACATCGCAATATGCGCTTGGAGATTAAAGACAGTGCTGTCTATCCATCCTTTTTATTATTTAATTGCCAGCCTGATTTTTGCATGTGGTCTTCTTTTCCGATCCAGATTTGATAAAGCCTTTTTTATATTATTTATAATATCGTTTAGCATTGGTCTCTATAAATTGTTTATGGAGCCTATTGCTGATTTCCCTCTATTTTTTGCGATCATTCATATGTTTACGAAGTAGATATTTGTGAAAGCTTTAGCAATTATTCATGCTCCTTTTGAACGTCCAGGCGTCATCGAAGAATGGTTTCAAGCCAAGGATCATTTTTTGGTGCAAGTCCATCCTTATCGTGGTGATATTCTGCCAACCATGGAGAAATTTGATAGTTTGATTGTGATGGGAGGTCCGCAAAGTCCCTTGGAAATCGAAAAGGCTCCATACTTGAGACTTGAAATTCAATTAATAGAGCATGCTTTAAAGCAGAATATGCCTATCCTGGGTTTTTGTTTGGGAGCTCAATTAATTGGGGAAGCTCTTGGCGCTAAAACTGAACGCAGTCCTCATAAAGAAGTCGGCGTGTATCCAATCACGCTAACAGCAGAAGGCGAAGCAGATCCTATTTTTGAAAACGTTCAGAAGACTTTCCAGGTTATCCATTGGCATAATGATATGCCAGGATTGACTAAGACCAGCAAAATCCTAGCTTACAGTGAAGGCTGCCCTCGTCAGGTTATACGCTATACAGAGAAAGCACTTGGGTTTCAGTGTCACCCTGAAATTACATTCCAACTTGCTCAAGAGTTGGTAGATAATTGCCCTGATGATTTAAAGCCAAACCAATATGTACAATCTGCAGAAGAATTCTTGGAACACAACTTTCAAATGATCAATCAAACAATGATTCACATTCTTGAGAATTTTTATAAACTTTAGTGTAGGTTTTTAATCCAAAAGACCATTGTATTGAGCGCGTTGTTTTGTTTATCAACCTCAGGCCAGCTGAACTGAGTTCTTAGTTGAGAAAATTCTTGAAATCCTTGTTTGTGCCAAAGATTTGAAAGAGATTTATAATTGCGTGGGCGTGCAGGATGGTCAGCCGTACGTTCAACAGTCCAAAAGGTGATATATTTTAATTTAGGGTTTTGTTTTAAGGCCGCTTTTTCTCTTTCTACGAAAAATAATTTTCCAAGCCCCTTACCGCGAAACCCATGCAGTATCACAGATTCTCTATAAAAAAAGACATCCTCAAGGTTGTACCCTTTTTGTAAAAAGGGCCGACGAACCTCATCATCCGCTTCTTCTAATGGAATGGCGGTGGCTGCGCCAATAATTTTGTTAACATGATTGTCTCTAGCAATAACTAGAATGCTGTTTTCGCTATGACTGAAATGTTTAGAATATTGAATTTCATAATCCTCATTCCCGGCATAGAGGTAAGGGAATTCTTGAAGGACTTCTATTCTAAGAGAATATAAGTGTTTAAGAAAAGGAACGATTTGAGGACCTTGAAGCGTAATTATTGAAATGTTTTTATTCATAGCGCATAAATCTAGATATTATTTTTGTGTTTTTCTCAGCATAACGTATATGCTGAAAATGCAAAAGCCAAACTTTTTACACGATGTCGAAAACTTATATGAATATTGAAGATTTAGTTCTTTATCGAGATGGTCTAATGTTGGTGTTGAATAAGCCTTCAGGAATTGCTGTGCATCGAGGAAAAGGCAAAGCCGCTAATATGGAAGATATTTTTATGCAGTTGACATATGGATTGCCAAAACCTCCTGCTTTAGCGCATAGACTCGACAAAGATACAAGTGGGTGCTTAGTTCTGGGACGTCATCCAAAAGCTTTGAGGCGCCTTGGAGAACTTTTTTCTTCCAGTAGAGTGAAAAAAACCTATTGGGCCATTGTTGAGGGAAGACCCCCTAAAGATCAAGGTGAAATCGATCTACCTTTAGCGCCTCAATCCGATAACAAACACCATTGGTGGAAGAAAGTTGATGAAGCGGGAAAGGAAGCTAAGACCCTTTATCGTGTGATTAAATCCGAAAACCAAAAGAGTTGGTTGGAACTTACTCCTTTGACTGGCAGAACTCATCAATTGCGTGTGCACTGCGCAGCTATAGGATGTCCTATTATAGGGGATAAGATATACGGCCGAGAGGGGCGAACAGAGTTAAAAGCATCGTTAATGCTTCATGCTTATTCTATTGAAATACCGTTGTATCCTAAAAAAGATAATATCGTGATTACCGCGCCAGCTCCTGAACATTTTGTCCAACTTCTCAAACAATTAGAGCTGGAGTAATATATAACGAGGAATGAAGGAGTTTTTGATATGACGATTGCTTATAAAAAATATGGTTCAGGAAACAATCATGTGATTGTCTTGCATGATTGGTTTTCTGATTCTTCAAGCTATGACATGGTTTTACCTTATCTTGATACAGATCAGTTCTGTTATGTTTTTCCTGATTTAAGGGGCTATGGTAAATCAAAAACAATTACTGGTGAATGCTCTGTGGATGAAGCTGCACAAGATGTTATTGCAGTAGCAGATACTTTGAAATGGGAAAAGTTTCACCTTATCGGTCATTCGATGAGTGGTATGATTGTTCAATATATTAACACCCTTGTTCCTGAACGCGTACAGTCTGTTATAGCGATCACGCCTGTTCCTGCCTGCGGATCAAAAGTTCCAGAAGAAATGGTTATGTTCATTACACAAGCAGCGAATGATAATGATATGATTGCGGAACAGATCATTGGTTTTATGACGAGTGGACGTCATAGCGACGTGTTTTATAAAGAGAAGGTAAAAAAGTGGCGAGAGAGTTCAGTTGCTGAAGCACGGCTCGCTTATCTGCATATGTTTAGTGACACGGATTTTTCCAGTAAAATGAAAGGATTGAAAACTCCTTATTTGGTGATTATTGGTGCTCATGATGGAGAAGCATACGGAGAAGAAGTTCAGAGAAAAACTCTACAGACATGGCTTCCTCAGGCTGAACTTCAAGTTATCCAAAATTCTGGCCATTATCCAATGCAAGAAACACCAGTCTACTTAGCGACATTAATTAATAATTTCCTAAGAAAACAATTATGAGTCTCTGCAAGAGAGATAAACTTTGAGAGAGTCTGATGGTATGTGAATATTGTTTTTGTATTTAATATATTATTCTTCACAAGTGGCTTGTCTTTATTGAAAAAACCCGCGCAAATTTTTAGTGCTATATTGTCACTCTCTTGACGTGTGTCACGTTGAGAGAGTACTATATTCATTAAAGGCAAAGAATGTTAAATACATCAACACAAAATAGCAGCATCGGCGTCGGTGATTTTACCAGAAAAATGTTACAGCCTTTTCGCTGGCACCTTGCAATATCTATATTTATTGCGTCTTTTTGGTCCTTTGATTTGGTAATTCGTCCTTATTTAATTAAAGTTGCCATTGATCGTATGTCTGCTAACCCTGGCGTTGAGGTATTAAGCGTTTTAGCTTTGCCTGTAGGACTTTATGTTGGGCTAAGTCTATTTCATATATGTATTTATCGTGTCTATGACGTGATTGTTCTGAAAATGATGCCTCAATTGCGACAAAATGTGATTAATTTCATGACAAGTCACATGCTCTATCACTCTCATAGTTATTTCCAAAATAATTTCGCTGGTAGTTTGGCAAATAAAATTAATGATGTCGCTTTGGGCTTGCGAGAAATTATCTCAATTTTTATTGATCGATTTTGGAGTCATACACTCGCTTTAATTTTTTCAGTCATTATCATGTTTAGTATCCATTGGGTGTTGGCATCGATTCTTTTGGTTTGGTTGATACTTTATTTGAGCTTTTCTTTAAAGTGTGCGCGTAGATCCCATGAACTTTCTGATGCCTTATCTGAAACCAACAGTGGAATTACCGGTAAAATAGTTGATCTTCTTTCCAATATGTCTGTCGTGCGTTTTTTTGCGACGGCCTATTTTGAAAAGAAAAACATAAAAGGTTGGTCAACAGAAAGTGTTCGTCGCGAACAAACTCTGCTTTGGTTTTTATTTAAGCTTTGGCTATTTCAAGGTCTTTCTTTCTTCATTATGGAAGCTCTGAGCATCGCTTATATGATTTATGCACGACAATATAATCAAATTACCATCGGTGATTTTGGCTTGGTTTTAACACTGAATATTCAATTGGTCGATTCACTTTGGAACCTTTCCAAAGATTTTTCAGACTATACAGAACATTTTGGTCGTGTAACCCAAGGGTTGCGTTTAACGACGGCGCAAGTCGAAATAAAAGATGTTGAAGGGGCTAACCCTTTAATTGTGAAAAAGGGAGAGATTCGTTTCGATAACGTTTTGTTTCATTATAAGTTGGATACGCCTCTTTTTCAAAACTTAACAGTGACGATTAATGGCGGTGAAAAGGTTGGACTTGTAGGATTTTCAGGTAGTGGAAAGTCTACGTTTGCTAGCCTTATCTTAAGACTTTTTGATGTGCAAAAAGGTTTAGTTCTTATTGATGGTCAAGATGTTTCAAAGGTAACACAGGAATCTTTACGAGAAAACATCGGTATGATTCCTCAAGACCCAACGCTTTTTCATCGTACTTTGATGGAAAATATTCGTTATGGAAGACTCCAGGCAACTGATTCTGAAGTCATTGGCGCGGCAAAACAGGCCCATGTGCATGAGTTTGTTCAAAAGATGACGCATGGGTATGAAACGATGGTAGGGGAGAGAGGTGTAAAAATCTCAGGCGGTCAACGACAGAGAGTCGCTATTGCGCGTGCGATGCTTAAAAATGCTCCTATTTTAATTTTGGACGAAGCAACATCTTCTCTTGATTCTGTTACTGAAGAACTGATCCAAGAAAGCCTTTTTGAATTAATGAAAGAAAAGACGACACTTGTCATTGCGCATCGTTTGTCTACTTTACTCTATATGGACCGTATCCTGGTTTTTGATAAAGGTGCCATTGTAGAGGATGGCACGCATGAAGAACTTTTAAAAATGAATGGGCTCTATACTAAACTTTGGGAAGCTCAAATTAGCGGGTTTTTACCCGAATATTATGGGAGTGAAAGCGCAGAAGAAGAGGGAGAGTTAAAGGATTCTCCAGTTGATGAATGATTCCTGAAATTCCATTTTACTATATTCGGCATGGGGAAACCGAATGGAACAGAACTGGGCTTATCATGGGACAGTCAGATATTCCTTTAAATGAAACAGGAATCAGACAAGCACATGAAGCGAAATCTTATTTCTCTCCAAAGATGGTGGGCACTATCTGTTATAGCCCCTTAAAAAGAGCTCAAGAAACAGCTTCTATTCTTAATGAAAAGCTTCAAGCACCTCTTGTTGCAATAGAGAATTTGAAAGAATGTTCTTGGGGAGTCTTTGAAGGTACTCAAAAAGCTGATCGGCAATTTCGCGCCCAATGGATGAAAGGCGGTGAAATTGAAGGTGCAGAAAGTTTACAAATGTTTTTAGTACGCGCCCGTGGAGCAATTCTTGAAGCCTTAAAATATCCTGGACCAGTCCTAATTGTATCCCATGGAGGTGTCTATTGGGCAGTGTTGGAAATGTTGGGATATAACTTTAATAACCATTCTCCTTTGAATAACTGTGATTTGGTTTATCACCAACCACCAACTATTCCAGACGAACGTTGGTTCATTAAGAATTTATCCTCTGAAGATTAAGCTTTCATACACTGTTTTATTCATGAATTAGACTTTGCAATTTTATATGTTTGGCATTATGATGCCGAGCACTAAAAAAAAGTGAAGCCTGGATATTCAGTTACGCTTCGTGCGCAATAGATAATAAGTAAATAAAGTCATAAAAAGATAGAACCTATGGAAAACTTGTTTTCTAAAAGAGTGAGAAGCTTAGGAATCAGTCTCCTGATGTTATCAGGCTGTGCTGTTGGCCCTGATTTTAAGGAACCAGAGGCACCTAGAATTGAATCCTATGACCAAGACGGCTTGCCAGATGCGATTGATATAGACGGTAAAGCTTTTCAAAATCAACGTTTTCTTATCAATGAATCTATACCTGAAGACTGGTGGACGCTCTTTAATTCAGATGCTCTGAACGATCTTGTGATGCAAGGGATGAAGAATAGTCCCACGGTTCAATCGGCTGAAGCAGCGCTTTTAAGTGCTCAAAATAAATTGATGGCAGCAGTTGGTTCTGACTATTTTCCTGAAGTGAATGCCAATTTTTCTCCAAAACGGTTACGTACGTCAGGCGCCGGGAGCGGGCTAACGCAATTTCCCCCCAAAGTTTTTAGTTTGCAGCATGCATCCGTTGACGTATCTTATATTCTTGATGTCTTTGGCGGATTGCGACGTCAAGTTGAAGCAGTTGAAGCCGATGTTGAGAACCAACAGTATTTGCTACAGGCTGCTTATTTAACTCTGGCGAGCAATATCGTGACTAATGTTGTGACTGAAGCTTCACTGAGGGAACAAGTTGAAGCTAGAACACGGGATATTGAGGCAAGCGAAAAAATTCTTGCGATCACTCAAAAACAATATGATTTGGGAGCTGTTTCTAAAACTGATGTTTTGAATGCTCAAAATCAACTCGAACAACAACGTTTAACGCTTCCATCCTTGCAGCAAAAGCTGACACAAAATCGTAATGCTCTGGCCGTTTTGGTAGGAGAGCTTCCTGGTCAAAAAGAACTGCCTGTGTTTACATTTGATGCGTTAGATTTGCCCCATGAAATTCCTGTGTCTTTGCCGTCTGAGTTGGTGAAACAACGTCCTGATATCAAATCAGCAGAGGCACAATTGCATAAAGCGAGTGCCAATATTGGAGTAGCTACAGCAAATCTTTTTCCCAAGCTAACATTGACAGGAAGTGTAGGAAGTGAATCAAGTAGGGGGAGGAATTTGTTTAGTTCAGCAGCGAGCATTTGGTCAATCGGAATGCAAATATTACAGCCAATTTTTAAAGGAGGTGCTCTGCTTTCATTAAGAGAAGCTGCAATTGCGGACTACAAAAATGCATTAGCGCAATATCAACAAACTGTCTTGCAAGGATTTCAAAATGTGGCAAATACTTTAAAAGCCTTGCAAAATGATGCAAAGAGTTATGAAGCTAGTAAAATAGCTGAATTAGCAGCTTTTCAGACACTTGAGATTACACAAAAGCAATATGATTTAGGAGCAGTGAATTTTACGACTCTTTTGAATATTGACAGACTCTATCAACAGGCACGTGCAGCGAGAGCTATTGCTCAAGCAGCACGATACAACGATACAGCAGCGCTTTTCCTTTCGATGGGAGGAGGGTGGTGGCACGCCTCAAACAAGAACAGCGAAAGCGAAGTGGAGAAATAACCATGAAATTGGCTTTAAACAAACGTATGATCATAATGCTTGTTGGCGTTGCTATACTCTTTGGAGGGATTTTTGGGTATCACGTTTTTACTGCGATGATGTTTAAGAAATTCATGAGTGCAGGAGGATATCCTCCTGAAACCGTAGCTGTACAAAAGACTAAACTAGAGCCTTGGCAACCAAAAATTTCAACAGTGGGCACTTTGAAATCGCGGAATGGCGTTGATGTGACAACGGAAATCACTGGTCTTGTAAAAAAAATTCATTTTGAATCAGGCGCCCAGGTGAAGCGTGATGATTTGTTAGTAGAGCTTAATGCTGACTCGGATATTGCTCAATTGCAGTCTTTAGAAGCAACAGCTGCTTTGGCAAAAGCCACCTATGAACGTGACAAAGCTCAATACGCTATTAATGGCATTAGTAAAGCAGCGCTTGAAGCTAGCGAAGCAGATCTAAAAAGCAAAGAAGCGCAAGTTAAGCAACAGGCAGCCGTCGTAGCTAAAAAAAACATACGGGCACCCTTTAGCGGAAAGTTAGGCATTTCCGCCATTAATGATGGGCAATACATGAATCCTGGTGATAAAATTGTTTCATTACAGACTTTAGATCCCATTTTGATTGATTTTCATGTGCCACAAAAGTTTGTCTCAGAGGTGCGTGTTGGACAAAAAATTACAGTGACTCTGGATAGCTACCCTGATCAAAAATTTCAGGGGAAAATAACTTCAATGGATCCAATAGTGAATCTATCGACGCGCAATCTTCGACTTGAAGCAACGATTAGTAATCGAGATGGTAAGCTAATTCCGGGTATGTTTGGGAATGTTGAAATTCAAATTGGTGCTGCAAAGAATAACCTGACGATCCCTCAGACAGCTATTGCCTATAACCCTTATGGCGATGTCGTCTATGTTGTTAAAGTAGATGAAAAATCTGAAAAAGGTCATGAAATCATGACGGCACATCCTGTATTTGTGACTGTTGGCGAAACACGAGGTGATCAAGTCGCTATTTTAAAGGGATTGGAAGAAAATATGATGATAGTCATTTCAGGAAGTCATAAACTTAAGAATGGCAGCCGGGTTGTGATTGACAATACAGTTTTGCCCTCTAATGAAGCTGCTCCGACGCCGCCAGATGATATAGAGTAAAAAATGAAATTAACTGATTTATTTATTCATAGACCGGTTTTATCAACGGTTATCAGTTTGTTGATCTTAGCTTTAGGCTTAAGGTCCATGAATTTGCTTCCCGTGCGTCAGTATCCTTTTACGCAAAATGCAGTTGTAACTATAACAACATATTATACGGGTGCTGATCCTAGCGTGATTGCGGGTTTTATCACAACCCCACTGGAAAACTCAATAGCACAAGCGAACGGAATTGATTACCTGACTTCGTCCAGCACACAAGGGACAAGCACAATCCAGGCAAATCTTAGATTAAATTATGATCCAAACAAGGCTCTGAGCGAAATCACAACTCAGGTTAATGCTGTCCTTAACCAGTTACCAAAAGACGCGCAGCAACCTGAACTTAAGGTTGCGATCGGTGAAACGCTCTCTTCCATGTACATTGGATTTAATAGTGATGTGTTACCGAGCAATAAAATCACTGACTACCTTATCCGCGTTGTCCAACCAAAATTACAAGCTGTGCAAGATGTGCAGACTGCTGAAATTTTGGGCGGGAGATATTTTGCTATGCGCGCGTGGTTGGATCCAGTGAAGATGGCAGCTTATGGATTCACTGCAGCTGATGTTTCAAAAGCATTAGCTGTAAATGACTTTATTACTGCGCCTGGTCGCACCGATGGTGAGATGATCACCGTAAATATGACGGCAGATACAGATTTGCATTCAGTTGAAGAATTTAGCAATTTGGTCTTAAAATCGGAAGGTGATTCACTTGTTCGATTAAGAGACGTAGCCAATATTTCTTTAGGTTCTGATAACTATAATTCAGTTGTTAGTTTTGATGGAAAAAAAGCAGTCTATATTGGTATTAAAGTGGCTCCCGCTGCTAACCTTTTAACAGTGATTGAAAATATTCGAAAGATTTTTCCAGAGATTCAGGCTCAATTTCCTGAAGGGTTAAATGGTAGGATTGTTTACGATGCCACAAAATTCGTAAATAGTTCCATTACAGAAGTGCAACACACACTTTTCGAAGCCGTTGGCATCGTAACGCTCGTCATTTTTCTTTTCCTAGGGACTCTTCGGTCAGTTTTAATTCCTGTTGTTGCGATTCCTCTCTCTTTGATTGGTGCGTTTTTTATTATGCTGGCTTTTGGATACTCTATCAATCTATTGACTTTATTGGCTTTAGTGTTAGCCATTGGTCTTGTGGTAGACGACGCAATTATTGTAGTGGAAAACGTGTATCGTCACATCGAAGAAGGAAAGTCTACCTTCGATGCGGCAATTCAAGGTGCTAGAGAATTAGCTAATCCCATCATCGCTATTACTGTCGTTTTGATTGCAGTATACGTTCCTATTGGATTTATGGGAGGATTGACTGGCGCTTTATTCACTGAATTTGCCTTTACGCTCGCAGGTGCTGTGGCTATTTCAGCTGTGGTAGCATTAACGCTTTCACCTATGATGTGTTCAAGATTTTTAAAAGGTACTCACGATAGTCGATTTGCAGCTTTTATTGATCGAGAATTTCAAAAACTTGAAGTCATTTATCATCGTACACTTAAAAATTCATTGAGCCATCTTTATGTTACAGGCGTTTTCAGCTTAATTATTTTTTCAAGTATTTATTTTCTCTACACAACGTCAAAATCTGAATTAGCGCCTCAAGAAGATCAAGGAATTGTATTATCAATGATTTCGACGGCTCCAAATGCGACACTATGGCAGACACAACGCTATGCAGATCAAGTAAATAAAATTTTTGAAGAATTTCCAGAAAAAGACCATGTATTCCAGGTTTCGGGTCAGGCTGGACTTAATTCAAGTATTTCTGGCATGGTGATGAAGCCATGGGATGAACGGGTTCATACATCCAACCAGTTGCAACCTATATTACAACAAAAAGTAGGAGGAATTGCTGGAGCACGATCTGCAGTATTTCAATTGCCTTCCTTACCAGGTGGAGGGACTGGGCTTCCAATTCAGTTTGTGATTGGTACAACTGAACATTACTCTCAACTGAACGACGTCGCATTAAAATTAATGGAGGCTGCTCAAAAGCGCGGCATCTTTATGTTTATTGATTCTGATTTGAAAGTCGACAAAATGCAGGCGACGCTTCAATTTGATAGAGACAAAACAGCAGCTCTTGGGTTGACAATGCAAGATTTAGGGCAAGCGTTATCCAGTGGAGTAGGGGGGGGATATGTCAATTACTTCAATTTGGATGGCCGCTCTTATAAAGTAATTCCTCAATTGCAGCGCACAGAGCGTTTAAATCCAGAACAGCTTTTGAACACTTACATTCGAGTAGCAAACGGTCAAATGGTCCTTTTGTCTACTGTGGCACACATAAAGCGTTCGGTTGTACCAGAATCTATCAATCATTTTCAGCAATTAAATTCAGCAACTATTTCTGGTGTTGCGGCGCCTGGTGTTACCATGGGAGATGCTCTTACGACTTTGAAAACACTTTCAGATGAGATTTTACCACATGGATACTCAATTGATTATTCAGGGCAATCACGCCAATATGTTCAAGAGGGAAGTGAACTAATTTTGACCTTCTTATTTGCAATCATTATCATTTTTCTTTCCCTTTCTGCCTTGTTTGAAAGTTTCCGAGATCCCCTGATTGTTTTGATTAGTGTTCCCATGTCCATCTGTGGTGCCATGATCTTTATAAATCTTGGTATTGGGGGGGCGAGTCTTAATATTTATACTGAAGTTGGACTGGTGACCTTAATCGGTTTAATCAGTAAACATGGTATTCTTATCGTCCAATTTGCTAATGACCTTCAAAAAGATGGGAAGATGAAGCGCGAAGCTATCGAAATGGCATCCAGTATTCGTCTTAGACCCATTTTGATGACGACAGCGGCGATGGTTCTGGGGGTTCTTCCTTTAATAACCGCTACGGGCGCCGGAGCTGTCAGTCGGTTTAATATAGGTCTTGTTATTGCTTCTGGAATTTCTATTGGAACGCTCTTTACGCTATATGTTGTACCAGCAATGTATATGCTTTTGGCCGATGATCTTCATAAGACGAAAAAAACAGGTTACGCGCCCAGCTCATAAAGAGCTATTTACGGAAGATCTTGTACTTGGTTCGTGGATCAGGTATGAAAAACCAAAGATCTAACCATAGAGATTATTTCGATTGATGAAAGTACTAGTTACAGGCGCTGCAGGTTTTATTGGTTATCACATGAGTGAAGCTCTTTTAAAAAAGGGCTATAAGGTCATTGGGATTGATTCAATGAACCCTTATTATGATGTGAATTTGAAAAAATGCCGATTGGAAAAGCTTAAACAAAATAAGGATTTCAGCTTTTATCACCTTAATCTTGAAGACAATCAAGCGATTTTAAACTTTGGTAAGGAACATTCAGATATCAGCTATATCATTCACTTGGCCGCACAAGCTGGTGTTCGTTATTCTCTAGAAGCCCCATTCTCATACGCACAAGCTAATCTTATTGGTCATTTAGCTATGCTTGAATTGTGTAGGTCTTTACCTCATCTTAAGCATTTTGTTTATGCGAGCAGTTCATCAGTTTATGGGGCTAACGAAAAGTTGCCTTTTGCCGTTGAGGATCGCGTGGATACGCCCATTTCTCTCTATGCGGCTACAAAAAAATCAGCAGAATTAATGACATATTCTTACAGTCATTTATTCAAAATTCCAGCGACGGGTTTGCGCTATTTTACAGTTTATGGTCCTTGGGGACGCCCTGATATGTCGGCTTTTATATTTACGAAAGCTATATTAAATGATCAAGAAATGCCTGTGTTTAACCATGGTGATATGCGTCGTAACTTCACTTATGTAGACGATGTGGTGAATGGTACTATTGCTTGCATGGAAAATGCGGCGTTAATTCATAAAGATCTTAGTGTGACACACAAGCTTTATAATATCGGCAATAACCGCTCTGAGAAGTTAATGGACTTCATTCACTTAATTGAAGAAGTTTTAGGTAAAAAAGCAAAAATTCGCTTTGAAGGTATGCAACCT
The DNA here is from genome assembly GCF_002117145.1 of Candidatus Nucleicultrix amoebiphila FS5. Lineage (NCBI taxonomy): Bacteria > Pseudomonadati > Pseudomonadota > Alphaproteobacteria > Holosporales > Nucleicultricaceae (SeqCode) > Nucleicultrix (SeqCode) > Nucleicultrix amoebiphila (SeqCode). The sequence continues at coordinate 171,421 of NZ_CP008743.1, forward strand.
GGCGACGTAAAGGAAACAATTGCGCATATAAAAGATTCCACCGATGACTTCGGCTTTAAGCCTGAAACGAGTATCAAACAAGGTGTTCCAAACTTTGTTAATTGGTACAGAGACTATTATAATGTTTAAGGATTCTCCTAAAATAGCAGTCGTTGGCCTAGGATACGTAGGTTTGCCATTAGCGATAGGGCTTGCAAAGCATTTCCACGTGACGGGATTTGACATTAATGATTCGCGTGTCGGCGAATTGAAAAAAGGTGAAGATAGAACAAATGAAATTTCTAAAGAACTTCTGATATCTTCAACGTTAAATCTTACTTCTACAATGGAAGAAATTAAAGGGTACGACGTTTTCATAGTCACGGTTCCTACTCCAGTAACCGCTATGAATCAGCCTGATCTGACGCCTCTTGCAAAAGCTTCTGAGACAGTTGGAAAACTTCTGGTCAAAGGAAGTATCGTTGTTTATGAAAGCACCGTTTATCCAGGAGTTACCGAAGACTATTGTGCGCCAATCCTTGAAAAAAACTCAGGTCTTAAATGTGGCTCTGAATTTTATTTGGGCTATTCACCTGAACGCATTAATCCTGGGGATAAAGAACACACAGTCGATAAGATCACCAAAGTTGTTTCTGGCCAGACATCTGATGTCGCTCAGCATCTTGCGATGATTTACGGTAAAATGAATCAGGGGAATATCTTTATAGCTAAAAACATAAAAACAGCTGAAGCAGCAAAAGTTATTGAGAATGCCCAAAGGGATATCAATATTGCTTTTATCAATGAAATAACGACTATTTTTTCTAAACTTGGACTCTCAATCTATGATGTTTTAGATGCCGCGAGCACTAAGTGGAATTTTTTAAAATTTTTGCCGGGAATGGTTGGAGGACATTGTATTGGTGTCGATCCTTACTATTTGGCTCATTTATCTAGAACATTAAATCATGAACCAGAAGTAATTTTGGCTGGCCGAAAAATTAATGAGGCGATGAGTCATTATATTGCAAGTCAAATTCATGAAAAACTTCAATTTCGTCAGAAGGAAAAACCAGCAAAAATTCTTTTGCTTGGCATTACTTTTAAAGAAAACATACCGGATTTACGGAACACAAAAGTTATAGACTTAATTAAAAATCTTAAATCTTATGGTCATACTGTGTTTGTGCACGATGCTTATGCTGATCCGCAAGAGGCTCACAAGGAATACGGTTTAACGCTTTTGCCTAATTTGGCAGAAGGAGGTTATGATTGTATGGTGGGGGCTGTAGCACATGATGTTTATGCGCAGTTTGAGTTAGAAGTTTTTAAAGAGCTATTGAAAGAGGATGCTTTGGTAGCAGACGTTAAAAATATATGGTCAGCAAAAAAGTTACCTCAAGGTATGAACTACTGGAGCTTATAAAAGCAGGGGCAATTATCAATTGCGTTTTTGTTATTGAACATCAATAAGATCGTCTAAATCTGTTCTTTTCAAAATGTGATTATCTTCCACTTGTACAGCAATGCGATTGTGTTTTTTGCCCATTTTTCCTGAAAGGACCAAACGATTTCCACAATATGCATAAACAGTGTCTTCAGCTCTGATTTCAAGAGGGACAGTGTCTCCTTCTTTCCAACTCAGCAGATCTTTTAAATCAGCTTTAAATTTTGTTAATTCAACTCTTAAATTCATATGCGCTTGTTTAAGTTCTTCACTTAAATGGCTTTTCCATTTTGTTTCGTTCTTGTCGCTTTCTGTGGTTGACGTTTGTAGAAGTTTTTCACGTGCAGGTTCCAAAGTTTCATAGGGGATAAGAAATGAAAATTCACCAGCGCGTTCTTCAACGGTGACTCTTAATGTAAGTCTAACGACAGCATCACGCGGACGAATGATCATGGCAAAAGAGGGATTTGTTTCTACGGTTTCAAGATCAAAGGAAGCTTCATGTACGATGCTGAAAGATTTTCTGAAATCTTCAATGAGAAGTTTCATGCTTCTTTTAATGAGCTCCATCTCAATCGTTGTAAAAGCTTTATTCTCTCCTTTTGGAGCATGGGGAAATTTTCCACCGCCCAATAGATAATCAATCATAGTAAAAATGAAATCATTGCTTAGGACTAAAATGCTAGAGGGACGCCATCCTTCGATACGGAAAATACCTAACATGGCTGGGTTAGAGAGGGCCTCCATTTCAGGTCCAAAACGCACTGCAGAAATTGATACCACACTAATTTCGGAATTTGCGCGCACGAAATTGCGCATAGAGGTTGTTAGTCGACGCACAAAACGGTCAAGGATAACTTCCAACATGGGGTAATGTTCATAGGCAATTTTCGAAGAACTTGTTAGAACATGAAAAGCATCATTTTGGCTATTTTTCGATACGCTTTCTGCTTTATTGACACCGTCTGCCATTGATTGTTCAACTGCCTCTGTCTTGGCTTCACTCAAAAGAACTCTCCCTTTATAAATTTCTTTTTATTCTAATGCTTAGATGATTAAGGATTACTTAAATTTTAAGTTAAAATAGGCCATTTGAAAACTGGATAATGATCCCCATATGTTTGACATTAAGGTCAAAATAATTTAGTTTACTATGATATCTAAAGGAAAATAAGAATGCGTCGCATCTTCACTCTCTCCACCTTATTAGTCAGTACAAGTGCAGTGGCAAGTCATGAAGCCCATGAAATGTGGTCTATGGGAGATGAATATAAAGTAAATATTTTTACACATTTGAGTGCCCGTGATCTGAACAGCGCGGCTCAAGTTAATCAAGATTGGAATAGGATCGTTAACGATAAGTTCATTAGGGTTCGAAAACAATTTGATACGCCAGAAAGCCTTCAAAGTTATTTTCAAGCTGATAATGATAACGAATGGAAATATGTTACAGAATTACGGGTGCTTTTCCCTGAAAGCTTGAAAGATCAAGAACGTCAGGTTGATCTCAGCGCAATTCTTTCAAAGACACCAAAGCTTCGTGTATTAAGACTTCAACATGTACGTTTGATTAAACCAACGAGCACAGTGGTTCCATTAGGACTAGAAAATTTATTTTTAGATGAGTGTACAACGGCGCCTAATACACCAGAAATTGACACATATCTTAAGACATTAGTTGAAGAAAATGCTCAAAGGTTACAACTTTTGCGTATGACGAATTTATCTAAGACGATCAACACTATTTTGATAGCTCTTAAACCAGAGACCTCTTTTAGCCAATGTGTACAGTTGTCATTGGCTGATCCTTATATTAAAAGCTGGGATTTTGTTGCAAAATTTCCAAAGCTAAAGCGCTTTAAACTCCAAGGAGATTTGGGTAAATCTACAACTTTGATGCCTGCAACGGTCGAGGATGTGGATGTTGCTGGAAACCGTCAAATCGATCTTAAATCTTTAATGCTGGCTCTTAAGCCTTCGGCTGCTAAGCTTACAAAGCTTGATTTGTCATCGATTCCTTTGAAAGAAATGCCAAAAAATCTGGAGCAGTTTCCTCAGTTAAAGAAACTCGTTGCGCGTAAAACAAACCTCACTATGGTAACTGGAGAAAGATTGCCAAGTTCATTGGAAATATTAGATATTGGCGAGAATGATGATTTAAAAGAGCTTGCACAAGGCTTGCTCTCTCTCCAGAATTTGAAGACTATTAATATTGAAGATAGCAACGCCATTTACGTGCTGCCTTATCAGCTTGCTCAGAAAGCGAAAGTAACATCTTCTCACTCTCGCTGGCTTAGATTACAGTATTTTGTCATGTCATTGATTTCTTAAGTGCAGCCTTTATTTTATCAATAAAGATGCATCATCAAGAGCATTGATAACGTTAGTAAGATTTAGAAGAGCAGTAAGCTTTCCTGAAATTTTTTCCTAATCAATTCATTTCATTTTTAAGCGTTTCAGCAGTTCATAAAGGGTCTGCATAAAGCGTAGCGCATCTGTTTTAAATACCTTTAAGTGCTAGGATAGACCGCATGGTCCCTGTGTCAGGTTTTTTATAAGATAAAATGTAATGGGATAACTTTTAAAAGAGTATAGAAAAGTAGTTTAATTTTATTATCATTTGTAATCTAAAGGTTATGGATTGAGCTTCAGTTATAATTTGAGATCATTTCTGGTGACGAAGACTTTGTCGCACTTATACACGCTCTTAAGGAGGGTAACATAGACGAACAGTAGTTCATCTATGTTGTTAAGATTTATTTTAGCTATCTGTATTTATTCAGAATTTCTTCTGGCGTGATTGATAGAAAGACCTGTAAAGGGATTTCATATTCCCACTCACAGCGCGGATAGCGGGAGATAAAATCTGTAGGGAGTCTTGTATAGGTTCTGATTCCTACTTTTGCATCATTCGCAAAGATGCCTTTTTTGAATAAGTGGTGTGTGACGAGCACAAGTTGATCTTCAAAAGGCCAGTAATGACCACTATCTATGTTGATCGATGTTATTTTTCCTTGGGAAAAAGACATTTTACCGGCGCAAGCAACAGGTTTACCGATTCCATAATATGGATCTTCAGGCTTGGACTTTAAAATATAACTATGGCAACCGTTCTCCGCATCCATAATGAAGAGAGTACCATTTTTAGAAACCACATAGTTAAAGTCTCTATAATCATCATTTATAGAATCATGATTATGAAAATTATCAGCTAACCTATTGAAAGCATCATAAACACGACCGTCTGAGATAGAAGTACTGCATAATGATTTCATTTCGGGAGTATTGCGTTCATCCTCTAATTCAAGCTCTTCATCTGTTTGTCTCGATAAGAGGAATTCACCATGTCTAAAAAATCGATTGTTGATGACAGCGGCGTCTTTGATATAGCTCGCCTGAATTTTTGCTTCGAATAATTCTTTTATTATTTTCTCTGGACGATCATCTTCTGAAGACTCATTAGAGGGAGTTGGTGTAAAGTTATGCTGCTGGTTCACGAAATCATCAACCATGACGCTTGAAAAAGCGGGGTTGTTTAATAGTAATAGAAAAGCAAAAGCAAGTGTTTTCAAAATCACACGCATATCCAAATATCCATAAATAAAAAATCTATCAGATTGCTAATATCGTTATGAAAATTGAATATTCAATAGTATCTAAAGTAGATATATTTACTTTGTATGGAGTTTTTCGATGTTTTGAATAAAAATAATAGTTTCTATCTGTATAATGAAGTTTGCAATTCAATGAACAATAAGTATGTCTTTTTTTGTGCACTTTTATTTTATTTGCGGTATATTTAAAAAAATAGAAAAATAAGAAGTAATAAACTAATGATAAGACTGTATAAGATTCAAGAAGCTCAATTAAAAGAAATTGATGTTGAATCTTTCAAAGATCATTTAGATGAAGCGACGTGGATTGACCTGTATCAACCTACAGAACACGAAGAGCGATTGATTGAAAATCTCCTAAACATAAATATTCCAACCCGAGATGAAATGCATGAGATTGAGCTTTCTAGTCGCCTTTATAAAAGAAACAATACAGTTTTTACCACCTTTGTGATGACCACCAACGTCAATACATCCACCCCTGAATCGCATGCTGTTACTTTTGTTTTGCATCATAAACATCTCATCACAATTCGTTATGTGGATGTAGCACCTTTTAATGCATGTCCCACAAAGTTAAAAAGTCAAAAAGAAGACTATCGTCAAGGAAGTTCAATTTTTGCGTGGATGCTTGAAGAAATCACTGATCAATTAGCCGATATTTTAGAAAACATTGCCCATGCAATTGAAAAGACAAGCCTGGAAATTTTTAATAGTCAAAATGGAGTGACAGTTTCACAAGTAAACTTTAAAAAAATTCTATCAGCCATAGGAACCTATCAGAATCTTTTATCAAAAAGTCAGGAAAGTCTTTTTGGTCTAACCCGCGTCGTTAGTTTTATAGCGGGGACAAGTTATTTTGAAGGGGCGTATGAGCATAAATCTATTCAATTGACGAAACAAGATTTACCCCCCTTGATTGAACATGCCACATTTTTATCCAATAAAATTAACTTCCTTTTGGATGCAACCTTAGGCATGATTAATATCGAACAAAATGCTATCATCAAGATATTTTCAGTAGCTGCCGTGGTCTTTCTTCCCCCGACGTTAATAGCCAGTGCATATGGTATGAATTTTACTGCGATGCCGGAGTTACATTGGTCATTTGGGTATCCTATGGCTTTAATTCTAATGGTGCTTTCAGCCTTTCTACCCTATAAATTTTTTAAACATAAGGGGTGGCTCTAGACTATTCCTTTAAAACAGGAGTTCTGGGTGCCACTAAAAGAGCTTCTCCCTTGACTGTAATGGTTACTAAAGAAGTCTTGAAGCGATTAGCAACACTTTCTTGGATCGCTAATTCTAATGGATAATCATTCATCTCCCATTGGAGACCTTGTGTCGTAGCGATAGCTTTTGGAAAGCCGAAAAGACCTAAGGCTGAGCCTATCGGACCTGATAAAGTAATGGTTTCATCTCTTAAAAAGCGAATGGATTCGTTAAAATTTACTAAAGTGATAGAGACATTTTGATCATGATATCGTTTTAAAAGTGCAGCATTATGAAATGTATGATCTGATCTTCCCCCACCAAGGGCACAAAGGATCACAATATCTGTGGCGTAGTTGTTTAAACAATATTTAAGTGATTTTTCTAAATCCGTATAATTTTGATCGTGAGTTTCAAAAAATTGAACGGCTTGCTTTTCAAAATAAAGTTTCACTTTTTCTAAAATTGAGTCCATATCTCCTGAAATTAAATCAGGTGTCAGCCCCCAATCATAAAATTCATTAGCAGCCCCATCCAAAGCAATTGTAATTCGATCTTTTTGGTACTCACGAACCAAATCCACATCAAAAGGCCCATGGGCCACAATTAAGAACTTCTGTGCTAACATAGGGTGACTCAAAAACAACAGCGTACCTAAAAAGCATAAGATTTTTGTAAGATTCACACAAGCCCCCCTAAAAATAGGCTTTTCCAGCCTTTGTATTAAACGGTTCTTCCTAGTCATATATGGCAAAAAGCCGTATAATAATTTCAATTAATAATATGAATTTTGAGAGAGTATGGAAGTCCTGAAATCCTATTGGCCAATTTTTATTTTTCTTGCTATTGCAGGAGTGATTTCTCTTGTAATGATTTTGTTGGCGTACTTAAGAGCCCCTCTTAAACCTGACCAGGAAAAGCTATCAGCTTATGAATGTGGCTTCGAAGCGTTTTCGGATGCTCGCGTTCGTTTTGATGTACGCTATTATCTGGTAGCCATCATTTTTATTATCTTTGACCTTGAGGTGGCGTTTCTTTTTCCCTGGGCTATAAGCTTTGGAAAAATTGGTCTCTTTGGTTTTTTTTCGATGATGGCTTTTCTTGGTGTTCTGACTATTGGTTTTATTTATGAGTGGAAGAAAGGAGCTTTAGAGTGGGAATAAAGCCCAGCATTCTTCAAGAAATTTTGAGCGAAGATAAACTTGCCGCAAAGCTTTATGATGAAGCAAGAAACCGTGGATTTGTTCTAACTCAGCTAGATAAATTAGCGGCATGGGCCCGTGCGGGATCTTTGTGGCCGATGACTTTTGGTTTGGCGTGTTGTGCTATAGAAATGATGCAAACAGCTGCGAGTCGCTATGACTTAGATCGTTTTGGTATCGTTTTTCGCCCTAGTCCACGGCAATCGGATGTGATGATTGTTGCGGGGACGCTTACGAATAAAATGGCGCCAGCTTTACGTAAAGTTTATGATCAAATGGCTGAACCTCGTTGGGTTATTTCTATGGGCTCTTGCGCTAATGGAGGAGGATATTATCACTATTCATATTCTGTCGTGCGCGGATGTGATCGTATTGTACCAGTAGATGTTTATGTGCCTGGCTGTCCACCAACTGCTGAAGCCTTGTTGTATGGAATTTTGCAACTGCAAAAAAAGATTCGTAGTCAACGGGTTTACATAAGATAAGGCTTGATATGACATTCAATTATCTAAAAGCTCTCGCTGGTAAACTGAAGGTTTCTTTAAAGGAAGCTATGATCGATTCGCAAATTAGCTTAGGTGAGCTAACTTTAATCGTAAAACGCCAGGCTATTGCGCGTGTTTTGACACATCTTCGCGATTCAAAAGATCTGCAATTTAAGCAACTTATTGATATTTGTGGTGTAGACTATCCTGAACGACATGAACGTTTTGAGGTAGTTTACCATCTTTTGAGTTTAAAGAATAACTTGAGAATACGTATCAAGCTCAATGCTTCTGAAGAAACTTTCGTTCCTTCAATTTGTTCCATTTATAGCGCTGCTAACTGGTACGAAAGAGAAATCTGGGATCTTTATGGCGTAAAGTTTGAAGGACATCCAGATTTGCGACGTCTCCTAACCGATTATGGTTTTGAAGGACATCCAATGCGCAAAGATTTTCCCCTCACTGGTCACGTTGAAGTGCGTTATGATGATGAACTCAAACGTGTCGTTTATGAAAAAGTAAACTTACCCCAAGAATTTCGTACTTTTGATTTTCTTAGCCCCTGGGCTGGTATGACGCCTGAGCATCCACTGCCTGGAGATGAAAAAGCCACTAAGGGAGCTTCTTGATGTCTGAAGTGGCACAAAAAAATACGACAAATTATCAAATTAATTTTGGTCCACAGCATCCTGCTGCTCATGGTGTTTTGCGCTTAATTCTAGAATTAGATGGCGAAATTATTGAGCGTGCTGACCCTCACATAGGGTTCCTGCATCGAGGTACTGAAAAGCTTATTGAATATAAAACATACATGCAAGCTTTGCCTTATTTTGATCGTTTAGATTATGTGTCGCCAATGTGTCAGGAGCATGCTTTTGCTCTTGCTGTTGAAAAACTTTTAGGCCTTGATGTGCCGTTAAGAGCTCAATACATTCGTGTGTTGTATTCCGAAATTACACGTCTTTTAAATCATCTGTTGAATATTACGACTTTTGCTCTCGATATAGGGGCAGTTACGCCGCTTTTATGGGGATTCGAAGAACGAGAGCGTCTTATGGAGTTCTACGAAAGAGCTTCTGGGTCAAGGATGCATGCTAACTATTTTCGTCCAGGAGGGGTTCATCAAGATCTTCCTATAGGCCTTTTAGAAGATATTTTTGATTATGCGGATGATTTTCCCCGTTTTGTGGATAACTTAGAAGGCTTGTTAACTGAAAACCGCATTTTTAAACAAAGGACCGTTGATATTGGAGTTGTTCACGGTGAACAAGCGCTCGATTGGGGATTTACCGGTCCAATGTTGAGGGGGTCGGGTGTGCCTTGGGATTTAAGGAGATCACAGCCTTATGATGTTTATGATCGCATGGAATTTGATGTTCCCATAGGAAAAAATGGTGATTGTTATGACCGTTATCTTGTGCGTGTTGAGGAAATGCGTCAAAGCGTGAAAATTATTATGCAATGTCTAGATCAAATTCCCGATGGTCCAGTGATGACAGAGAATCAAAAAGTAGCTCCACCAAAGCGTGCGGAGATGAAAAACTCTATGGAATCTCTCATTCATCATTTTAAGCTTTATACAGAAGGATATCATGTTCCAGCTGGAGAAACGTATACTGCAGTAGAGGCACCAAAAGGGGAGTTTGGTGTTTACCTGGTAGCAGATGGTACGAACAAGCCTTATCGTTGCAAAATTCGAGGAACTAGCTATCCATTTTTACAGGCCGTTGATTTTATGTCCAAAGGACATATGCTTGCTGATGTTGTGTCGATTATTGGTTCCATGGATATTGTCTTTGGGGAGATTGACCGATGACTGCCCCCCCCATGATTAAAGGTAAGCCTTTTTCTTTCACAAAAGAGAATGAAAAACACGTTCTAGAAATTTTGAAAAAATATCCCGAAGGCCGTCAAGCCAGTGCCATTCTTCCTTTTCTTGATTTGGCTCAAAGACAAAATGGAGGATGGTTATCAAAAGAAAGTTTAGAATATGTGGCTGAAAGACTTAAATTACCCATCATGCATGTCTATGAAGTGGCCAGTTTTTATTCAATGTTTAATTTTAAGCCAGTTGGAAAATATTTTATTCAAGTCTGTACAACGACCCCTTGTTGGTTGAGAGGAAGTGATGACGTCTTAAAAGCCTGCAAAAATCATTTAGGGGATATTAAACCTGGTGAGGTGACGAAAGATGGAAATTTTTCGTATAGAGAAGTTGAATGTTTGGGTGCTTGCGCCAATGCACCTATGGTGCAGATTAATGATGAATACTATGAAGATCTTGACGAAAAAAGTATGGGGAAAATTCTAACAGCTTTGCGCAAAGGTGAATCTGTACGCGTTGGTTCACAAATTGGCCGAAAGTCATCGGAACCTCGATCAACAAAGAAGACAACTTCTACTCCTTCTAAAGCAAAGAAAAAGGAGAAATAGTCCATGCTTAATCAAAAGGATCGTATTTTTACAAACCTTTATGGAGAAAAATCCTGGGAACTAAAATCAGCTCAAAAACGTGGCGACTGGGATAATACGAAAACTTATATAAAAAAAGGGCAAGACTGGATCATCAATGAAGTAATTCAATCAGGTCTAAGAGGAAGAGGCGGTGCTGGCTTTCCCACAGGAAAGAAGTGGTCCTTTATTCCTAAACCTTGCAAGATGCCGTCCTATTTAGTCATTAATGCTGATGAGAGTGAGCCTGGGACTTGTAAAGATCGTGAAATTTTGCGTCATGAGCCGCATAAACTTATAGAGGGAGCATTACTTGCTAGCTTCGCCATAGGAGCGAATGCAGCCTATATCTATATTCGTGGAGAGTATGTTTATGAAGCTAGAGTTCTGAATCAAGCCATTCAAGAAGCTTACAGTGCGGGATTTTTAGGGAAAAATGCAGCGAAGAGTGGTTGGGATTTTGACCTTTATGTTCATCGTGGAGCGGGGGCGTATATATGCGGTGAAGAATCCGCTCTTTTAGAAAGTCTTGAAGGGCGAAAAGGTCAACCTCGCTTAAAACCACCTTTTCCAGCTATTATTGGCCTTTATGGATGTCCAACAATCATTAACAACGTTGAAACAATCTCTGTGGTGCCAACAATTTTAAGGCGTGGAGCAAAGTGGTTCTCTGGTTTGGGAGTGCCAACAAGTACTGGAACAAAAATTTTTTCTATTTCAGGACATGTTAATCGTCCCTGTAATGTTGAAGAAGAAATGGGCATTCCTTTAAAAACGCTCATTGAAGAGCATGCTGGCGGAGTGCGTGGCGGTTGGAATAACTTGATGGCGGTTATTCCTGGAGGCTCTTCCGTTCCGATGATTCCAAAGAGCATTTGTGAAACCGTTTTTATGGATTTTGATAGTCTTAAGGCGGTACACACGGGTCTTGGAACTGCTGCTGTTATTGTTATGGATAAATCTACGGATATAATTAAAGCCATTGCAAGACTTTCAAAATTTTATATGCATGAAAGTTGTGGTCAATGCACTCCTTGTCGTGAAGGAACTGGCTGGTTATGGCGCGTTTTGACGCGTTTCTCAAAAGGTGAGGGATCCATTGATGAAATTGATCAACTCGAAGAACTGACTCGGCAAATTGAAGGACATACAATTTGTGCTTTGGGAGATGCGGCCGCTTGGCCCGTTCAAGGACTGATTAGGCATTTTCGTTCAGAAATTGAGAGTCGCCTCTCGCGTAAATCGTCTGCAGCTTGAAGGAAGTGAAAGTAGGAAACACAATGCTTAAAGTGACAATAAATGATCAGATGATTGAGGTTCCAGAAGGCTATACCGTATTGCAAGCCGCTCAGATTGTGGATACAGAAATTCCTGTATTTTGTTTTCATCAACGCCTCAATATCGCCGGAAACTGTCGCATGTGCCTTGTGGAGATGAAGAACTCTCTAAAACCTATTGCTAGCTGCGCTATGCCAGCTACTGATGGCATGGTGATTTATACCAAAACTGAAATGGTTAAAAAGGCTCGTCGTGGCGTTCTTGAATTTTTACTGATCAACCATCCTTTGGATTGCCCTATTTGTGATCAGGGGGGAGAATGTGATCTGCAAGATATTACAATGTCATACGGTTCTGGTATGAGTCGTTACAAGGAAAACAAACGCGCTGTTTCTGCAAAGAATATGGGGCCTTTGGTAAAGACTTTTATGACGCGCTGTATTCATTGTACGCGTTGCATACGCTTTGCTAAAGACGTAGCAGGTATACAGGAACTCGGCGCTATCGGTCGTGGCGAACATATGGAAATTACAACTTATCTTGATCAAGCAATAACGAGTGAATTATCAGCCAATATTATCGATCTCTGCCCTGTAGGTGCGCTTACTTCAGCGCCCTATGCTTTTAAAGGAAGGCCATGGGAACTTAAAAGTACAGAGTCGATTGATGTTATGGATGCAGTAGGCAGCAACATACGTATCGATACTTATAACTTAAAGGTAATGCGGATATTGCCCAGGATTCATGAACAGGTTAACGAAGAATGGTTATCTGATAAATCACGTTATGCATGTGATGGCTTGATGAAACAGCGTCTTGATCGTCCCTATATACGTCATAATGGTCAACTGGAACCCGCAACTTGGAGTCAGGCCTTCAAAGCTATTAAAGATAAACTAAAAACTGTAAAAGGTAGTCAAATAGCAGCTTTTGTGGGAGATATGGTTGAAAGCGAATCTATTCTTGCTTTAAAGGATCTTATGCAAGCTTTGGGGTCACCTCATACGGAATGTCGTCAGGAAGGAGCACTTCTTTCAGCTCAATACCGGGGGGGGTATCTTTTTAACACCTCAATTGAAGGACTTGAACGATCAGATGCGTGCCTGATTGTGGGGGCTAATATTCGTTGTGATGCACCGTTGATCCATACAAGGTTACGAAAGCGTTATGGTATGGGGGACTATAAAGTAGCTTATCTTGGAGGAAAAATAGCTAAACATCGCGATTTGACCTTTCCAGTTGATTTTCTTGGCACAGATCCTCATGTCTTAGATCAAATTTTAAGTGGTAAACATCCATTTAGAAAAATCCTCAAAGAGGCCAAAAATCCTGTACTTATCCTAGGTATGGAAGCCCTTACGCGTCTGGATGCAATGATTATTCTTAGGAAATGTGGAGAGATTGCTGAAAAATATAAAATGATTCGTAAGGACTGGAATGGATTTAATATATTGCATAGAGCTGCTAATCGCGTGGGAGCTCTTGATTTAGGTTTTGTGCCTGGTCGAGGGGGGCTCGCACGGGATGAAATTATTAACTCCGTAGAAAAAAATGATATAAAAGTTCTTTATATCCATGGAGCAGATGAGCTTCCTTTTGATCGCTTTGAAAAAGCTTTTATCATTTATCAAGGTCATCATGGAGATCGAGGTGCCCATCGTGCAGATGTCATTTTACCGGGAGCAGCTTATACAGAAAAGAATGGCACTTATGTTAATATGGAAGGACGCGTTCAACGTGGAATTCAAGCACTTCAACCCCCTGGCGACGCTAAAGAAGATTGGAGAATTATAAGAGCTCTGAGTGAAGTTTTAGATATGTCTTTACCATACGACACCCTAGAGGCTTTACGCAAACGTATGGAGGTTATCAATCCAATTTATAAGACTCTCGATCAAGTAATCCCTGGGGATTGGTCTATGGTTGGGAGAGACGGAAAGCTTTCAAAAGAGCCATTTGCGCCTTCATTAAATGCTTATTATATGACGGATAGCATCTCTAGGCATTCAGAAACCATGGCTAGATGTTTTCACGATATAGATATTATGGCAAAGACAAGAGGAGAGCTTGATGCTGCTTGAGATCTGGCACACTTATATTTTGCCTAATCTTTTGATCGCAGGCGAAGTCGTTCTGATTGTGATTCCATTGATTTTATCTGTAGCATACCTTACTTATGTCGAGCGAAAAGTCATGGCAGCGATGCAATTGAGACGTGGCCCCAACCTAGTGGGGCCTTTTGGTTTGTTGCAACCCATTGCCGATGCCATAAAGCTGATTCATAAGGAACCCATCATTCCTGCGCGAGCGAATCCTTTGCTTTTTCTTATTGCGCCACTTTTAACTTTTACGTTGAGTATGGTAGCTTGGGCAGTGATTCCATTTAGTCAAGGAATGGTTTTAGCGAATATTAATGTTGGTATTCTTTATCTTTTTGCGATTTCGTCTCTTGGGGTTTATGGCATTATTATTGCGGGTTGGGCGAGCAACTCTAAATATGCTTTTTTAGGTTCTTTGCGTTCTGCTGCTCAAATGATTTCCTATGAAGTATCTATAGGTTTTGTGATTGTGACAGTGTTGTTATGCGCAGGTTCCTTAAATCTGTCAGACATTGTCATGGCTCAGGAAAAAATGTGGTTTGTTCTGCCCTTACTGCCAATGTTTGTTATTTTCTTTATTTCAGGGTTAGCTGAAACAAATCGTGCTCCCTTTGACCTTCCTGAAGCTGAGGCAGAGTTAGTCTCAGGTTATAACGTTGAGTATTCGTCTATCCCATTTGCCCTCTTCTTTTTAGGCGAATATGCGAATATGATTTTAATGAGCGCGATGACTTCTATTCTTTTTTTAGGAGGGTGGTTGGCGCCTTTTAATTGGGAACCCTTAAAAATAATTCCAGGTTTTATATGGTTTGCTTTAAAGATCGCTTTTGTGTTGTTTCTCTTTTTATGGGTGAGAGCAAGTTTTCCTCGTTATCGTTATGATCAATTGATGCGTTTGGGATGGAAAGTGTTTCTGCCCTTTACACTGATTTGGCTTGTGCTAACAGCAACAGCTATTATGCTTTATCAACAGGGAATCCTATGAAAACAAAGCCCCTTAAAGTTGTATTGGATAGATGGGTTAAAGCCTTTGCTCTTTTGGATTTATTAAAAGGTATGGCCTTAACCTTAAGGTATGTTTTTAAGCACAAAGTGACTATAAATTACCCTTATGAAAAAGCGAGTGCGAGCCCCAGAATGCGGGGAGAGCATGCCCTAAGACGCTATAGCAATGGGGAAGAACGTTGTATTGCTTGCAAGCTTTGTGAAGCTGTTTGTCCAGCTCAAGCCATTACTATTGACGCTGAACCACGAAGTGATGGTAGCAGACGAACAACGCGGTATGACATTGACATGACAAAATGCATTTATTGTGGACTGTGCCAAGAAGCTTGTCCTGTGGATGCGATTGTTGAAGGACCAAACTATGAATTCGCGGTCCGTTCTCGAGAAGAGCTTTTTTATAATAAAGATAAACTGATTGATAACGGTGACCGTTGGGAGGCATTGCTCGCGGAAAACATTAAAATGGACGAACCTTACAGATAGATGATGTACTCTTATTAATAAAGAATAGAAAGGGCCGGTTGCAACCCGGCCCTATTTTCTTGAGGCTTTTAGAAACCATAGGCACAGTTTGTGCAAATTTGGCTATAAGTATTCGTGTTGTCAACAATACCCAATAGTTGTTGTGTGGTCATAGTAGAAATATCTACATCTTTTTGATAGGTATTCCCAATATAGCTCCGACAAGAGGTTTCATCATTACAGAGCGTACTTGACGTGCATGTATCTGCTCCACAATTGGCGAGACTCGTACATATGCTGCCATCTTTTGCACACACTACGTTAGGGTTGCCGTCTTGAGTGAATGATACAACTTCTGCTGGTACTGGCTGTCCCTGTGCGTTATATAAAGTAGCTGTGCACGCTTGATCTTTACATGCGACATTGCCATCCCCACTTCTTCTTGCAATGGTACAGTCATTCTTATCATCATTACAGCTACTTACCGTACAACAAATCATTATTCCGAACGCTATTAAAATATATTTACTAAAATTCATTATTATCTCCGATTAGAAAATTATTTCAGGATCCATTTTAATCTTCCTTCTCCTAGTTGCTCGAGCATGCCATAGGAATATTAGAGGAACCGTTATTCATTGAAATTAAATTGCCACTCTTATCAACACATACGCCTTTTCCAGCAGTGCAATAAGAAGCATTATCGGGCTGAGAAAAAAGGCCTTCTTTAGTACTCGTTCCATCAGTATAAGTGATTGTTACAGAATTTAGCCCCAACGCTCCTGAGTCGTGTGCTTCCACGCTCTTGATTTGTTTTCCATTGATAGTAATGGAATCTTGAATTGTATTGGTTGTTGTCGTTGACTCACAAGAGGCTAATATCAAGCCTGATGCTGCAACTAAGACACAACTTATGTATGAGCTTTTTTTACTACGCTTCATGCTTTTCTCCCTTTAAAAACGAATTTTTGCGTTGATTGAATATGTATCTGATCTAAAACCACTATGACCACTGGTATTGGTATAGTCAAAACCGGCCGTAATATTGCTTGGAAGCATTAAACGGAACCCGGTTCCAAGAGTAAGTCCTACACGCGCACGACTATTGCTCACAAAATTGAAAGTATTGTTTGGCGTACTCACAGCAGTTCTGATTGTTTGCTTCTTGAGATCAAAATCAACGCCCCCTTTGATATAGGGAGAGACTGCGTAAATAACGTCATCTTGTAAAAAGAAAGAGTGTCCTATCGTTGCCAAAAGGTTAAGATTATGTTTCGAAGTAGCATTTCCTGGCAGAATGTCTTGGTTTATAATGCCAACGCCAATGTTAGGATTCAACGTTAAAGGAGTATTCGTCGTTAAAATGCTGATAGCCCTGTTATGGGTATATCCTAAATTAATTGAACCAAAGAAATTATTGTAAACTGCATGGGCATCCAGACTTGCTCTAAATAGTAAACCCCGACCGGGAATTGTTGAGCCAGTAATTGGAAAGGGGCCTGGCCCTCCAAAAGGATCGGGAGCAGTTTTGTTTGTAATAGCAGTATCAGTCCCTGAGTAGCCCCCCAAAACGCTGCCTGATAGCCATTGCACAAAGTCATAATTTACATAGGCATTAATGCTATTGCTGATGGTGTCCTGTTGACTCCCTGTAAAAAGTTTCGTGTGAGCGTCTGTGGCAGCGTAACCATAGAAAAGTCCAATCTCTAGCTTATTGATAAGTTGATACCCGATACCAAACGTGAATGTTTTTGTGCCTCCTGAAGTTCCTGAGAGATTAAAAGTATCTTTAAAACTCGTTTTAGCAACGGTTGACCAAAAGCTAATGTTTCTGCGCACAAATTTTGGATCATTACGCCATGAATAAGATGGGTTAGCCTTGAGAGTATAAACACCGTCTTTGATAACTTTCTGTTCGCTGGCAGCAGAGACACTATTTATACTGCATAGAATTGTTGAAAATGTTAAGATATATTGAAGTTTTTTCATGTAGCCTCACCGTTTTTTTATTTATCGCAACTATAATGACTGAAAAATAAATTGATGGCAAAGCTTTGAATAAAATTTTAATTACTTTTTAATAAGTGTTTCTGATGTGCAACGCAGATTAAACATGAATAAAGCATTCAGGTTATATCGAACTTTCATCCCGGTCCGAGCAAAACTCAGAGCCGGGAATCAGTTTTATTGATTAGAAATTATTTGAAGTGTAATGAGAAACTCCCCATTTTTTATCAGCTTTTTTGGCTACTCCGACAAAATCTCTAATATTTGAATATGTTTCTGCAAGTAAGCTGCTTACTTTCTGTGTTGTTGGATGGTTCAACACTGTTTCATAAGATGAAACTAACTTGCTCTTCATTTTAGCTATAGTGCTTTTTGTTTGAGCATCAAGACTTTTTGACATATCTCTTTGAGTGTTCTGATAAATCGGAAGTGACGTTGTTTCGTCTTGAAAACGATCCAGAACAAGTCTTTGTGCAGTCCTGAAGGCAGATGAGTCTACAATGGTTTCAGTCACTTGCTCTACAAGATTAGGAGCGGAAACTTTAGCATATTCGCTAGCGCCTTGTTTTGCAGCTCTTTTAGCAATCTCAACTGCTTCTGTAGCCATATGCTCGTTAGCTGTTTTAGCGACTTCGTTTGTAATTGCTGTATATCCTTCAGTCAGCCCTTTGTTCACAACCTGAGTAGCTTCATTTTTGACGGTTGTTAGGATTTTAGATGACAGTTGAGTATCCACTGGACTTGTGTATCCCATCCAACGCCATGGATTCATCACTGAATAAGCCTGGCTTTCATTGTATTCTTCAATCATACCTTCAGCCATCTTCGTTGTTTGCTCAACAAAGGGTTTCAGTTCCATTGGGCTTTGTCCAGTTAGGTTCATAGGTGTTTGTGTCGTGAAGGGGGCATAATCTACTTTTACTTCGCCTACATAAGCTTCAGCAGATGCTTTCAAGCTGCTCGTTACCGGATTTCCCATGTAATATGAGATCATTGGTTTAATAATGTATTGAGTGGAAGCAACCATAAGCGCTGCAGGAACTGTTGTTTCCCAGAGTAAAAACCTGCCGGCTTTGTAAAGAGGATGTTTAAAGAATGCGGAGGCTGCTGTATGTCCGGTGACATAACCAGCATTATCGAGAGCCCAGTGAGCAGCATAGTTCTTTTTATAGAGCTTTTCAAAAAAATCATCAGCTGAATTGCTCTCATTCCAGAGCAATTCCATATGAGAAATGCTTTTCTTTGAACGATGTTCCCAGTCGTTTTTCAAAAACAGGCCATCAACCCGTTTAAAAGTCTCACTAACACCACGGCTCATAAGTTGACGTGTAATTTCAGCATAAAGATGCGGTGTTAACGCTGAGCTTACTTTGCCGAGGGCAAACCATGTGTTTAAAAACGTTGGGGCAATCACCTTCGTAGCAAAGTCAGTGGCTCTTAAAGCAAAGAGATTATAAACTTCTTCATCTGGTAATAATCCTGCAACGACCATATTTCTATGCAGAATAGGATCTGTGCTATAAAGGAAGTACTGAAAATCATCAAAGCTAGCCTTTGATTGACCATTTTCACCAAAAAATCGTGATATGACTGTTTTCTTATCCAGAGAATCCCCGAGATTTTCGGAAAACATATCCTTAAATTTTTGCGCTAATGACGTTAAATAGTGGGGTTTTTGATCGAATTCGACATCAAAGGAATAATGTAATTGCCCTTTTTCAAGCTTATCAAGGTCATCACAAAATTTAGCTTCTGTAGCATACGCGACATCTGTAATGGCTAAGGATGATAACAATAATAATGATTTATAAAACTTAGATTTTGAGTTGATATATTTTAACATTGGTTCCCTCACACGGATGGTAAATAAAACGTAAGTACATTTGAGGTGGGGGCAATTATTCTGTTTTCAAGAAAAAATATTTTTATTTACTGAGTTGAAAAATAACGAGAGATAACCAGATGCAAGGGTAGGGAAAACAATCTTATTATTTCGGAGGAATGAAATGTTAAACCGTACCCTTTCTGCAAAGAAAACGACAAAAGCTGTTATTTACACATCAATCGCTGCTCTTTTAGCAACATCAATGCCAGTTCATGCGAGTAAGCAATGGGAAACTTTTGATAATCCATTACAGACTAGAAGTGGTCATTCATACAATAGAACAGGCGGAAGTTGGAAATTTTTGCAATCTGCAGTCCAAGTTGCTCAAGAAATCGTTACTGCACCAGTTATCGCTGTGCAGGAAGCTGTACAAGGTGACAACGTAACTTATGACAATCCACAATCTCTTGCTCTTGAATATAACAGAGAGCGCTCACCCGTTCGTCCTTCAAAGGCCCTTGTTGCGGTTAAGAAGCAATCCCATGATTTTGATGATGAGACTTTTGCTTCACGCAATCGTTCAACGTTGAAGATGATTGGTTTTGCCATGTATGCTCTCGTGTTTATTGGACTGATCTATACGATTTATAGCTACATGTTTGGTGGCTCGGATGATCGTTCTTCAGGAACAGCTGGATATTTACCATCAGGAAGTGATTCATCCAATCCTATCCTCCAGATTGCTGATAAAGTCATAGAGGAAACTGTTAAAACTGTTCAAAAAGTGTCAACAGATTTGATGACTCATCCAGATCATCCAGGTGTGCGCGATATTCCCACATACTACGGTAGTATGAGAGATGGACATGCCGATATCACTGGTATTGAGATCGAAGGCAGGCAAACAGGAATATTTGATTTCTTTCAAAACTTCTTTGCTAAGAAACAATAACTAGAGTTTAAAAAACCCCGAAGACGAGCAATCGTCGGTAAAGGGAGGTCAGTTTTGGCCTCCCTTTATTTTTTCTCCTTAAGTAATCCATAAAATCTATTCTATTTTTTTTCTATCTTACGTAACAAATATTTAACATAGGGTTGAAAATTAGGTTTTTATTCCCAGATATGGAGGTAGGGAAGTCATTATTATTATTTTGGAGGTACTATGTTAAATTTTACACTTTCTTCTAAGAAAACGACAAAAGCTGTTATTTACACATCAATCGCAGCTCTTTTAGCAACGTCAATGCCAGTTCACGCTTCAAGAAACCAAAAAAGTGAGGATTGGTCTTATACAGATTATGGTCAGAGAGAGCTACGCTATGGCAGAGCATATCAAAGCGGTCACTGGCAGAAGCTTAAAAAAACAGTTACTCAAGCTGTTTCTACTATTGTGACTGCCCCTGTGCAAGAAGTAGTAGAAGCCGTAACTGCACCAAGAGAGAATGTGGAGTACAATCGTTCTTCATCTTCACCTCTTGCTCTTGAATATAACAGAGATCGTTCACCCGTTCGTCCTTCATCGTCAAAGGCGCTTGTTGCGACTAAGAAGCAATCCCATGATTTTGATTTAAGCGATGATTTTGCTTCACGCAATCGTTCAACGTTGAAGATGGTGGGGTATGTTATGTATGCAGCATTGTTCATTGGATTGATTTATATGATTTATAGCTACATGTTTGGCGGTTCAGATGATCGTTCTTCAGGAACAGCTGGATATTTACCATCAGGAAGTGATTCATCCAATCCTATCCTCCAGATTGCTGATAAAGTCATAGAGGAAACTGTTAAAACTGTTCAAAAAGTATCAACAGATTTGATGACTCATCCAGATCACCCAGGTGTACGCGATGTTCCCACATACTACGGTAGTATGAGAGATGGACATGCTGATATCACTGGTATTGAGATCGAAGGCAGAGAAACAGGAATATTGGATTTCTTTCAAAACTTCTTTGCTAAGAAACAATAACTAGAGTTTAAAAAACCCCGAAGACGAGCAATCGTCGGTAAAGGGAGGTCAGTTTTGGCCTCCCTTTATTTTTTGCTTAAATTTTCTAATAAAACTCGCTATGGTGCTTCTCCATCACTTTGTTGTAGAATTGCATCATGGCTATTAGTATTGGACCAATAAATCTTGAGAATAACGTCATCCTGGCACCTATGTCAGGGGTCACAGATATGCCTTTTCGCCGCTTGGTGAAACGTCAAGGCGCTGCCTTGGTGATCTCAGAGATGATTGCTTCTCAAGCTTTGATCCGAGAGAGTCGCAAAACTCTTAAAATGATTATGAAAACCCCTGAAGAATTTCCCATGTCTGTTCAATTGGCAGGATGTGAGCCAGAGGCTATGGCTGAGGCTGCTAAGCTTAATGAAGATCTAGGGGCTAATATTATCGATATTAACATGGGGTGTCCGGCTAAAAAAGTTGTGAACGGATACGCGGGTTCTGCGCTTATGAAAGAAGAACTAAAAGCGGCTAAAATTATAGAAGCGACTGTTAAAGCGGTTTCGCTGCCTGTTACCTTAAAGATGCGGACGGGATGGGATGATAATTCCCGAAATGCGCCTCAATTAGCGAAAATTGCCGAAGACCTAGGTGTTAAAATGATTACCGTTCATGGTCGTACGCGCTGTCAATTTTACAACGGCCGCGCAGACTGGGATTTTATTGCTGAAGTTAAAAATAGCGTTAAAATACCTGTTATTGGTAATGGGGATGTCAAAACTGAAGAGGATGCTAAAACTTTGTTGGAAAAATCACAGGCTGATGGCGTGATGATTGGTAGAGGGGCGTATGGCCGTCCTTGGTTCCTTAATCAAGTGAGTCATTATCTCAAAACTGCTCAAAAGCTGCCACAACCTAATATTTTTGCCATGAAAGATATTATGATAGAACACTATCAGGAAATGCTGAGCCACCATGGCGGCGAGTATGGAGTACGCTTGGCTCGCAAGCATTTGGGCTGGTACAGCAAGGGATTACCAAACTCAGCAGATTTTCGTTCCAAAGTGAATCTAATGGATGATGCTGATCAAGTCTTATCTTTTATGACACAATTCTTTGATCAATGCATTGACAAGGAGTTGAGCAGAATGGCAGCATAGAACTATGTCGATGGAAAATTCAATAAAATCAAAGCATTCAACTGGTCTTGCTCAACTCATCGAAGAGAAGTTGGATATATACTTTGCCCGGCTTAATGGTGCCTGTTCGAAAGGGTGCCTTTATGAGCAAATTATCAGAGAGGTAGAAAAACCTCTTTTAAAAGCAACTCTAAAGGTTGCGCAAGGTAATAAACTAAAAGCATCAGAAATGTTGGGTATTAACCGCAATACCCTGCGCAAAAAATTAAAAGAACACGCTCTTGAATAGGGTGATCGAAAGAGGTCAGGGTGTCCGCCAGTCTCAATCAGCAAGCCTATAGTCTTTATGAACGCCTTCTGAAGTGGATGCATCGCATTAACTTTTCTCGTAAATTTTCCTATGGCATTGTTTTTTTGGCTGTAGTAGCAGGCATAGCGACTTATATCGCTTTTTCGAATCCTGAGCTGGTCTTTGGTTCATCAAAATTTACCATTATTTTATTGAATATAGATTTGGCCATTCTTTTGCTTCTGGGAATTGTGATTGCACGTCGTTTGGTAAAAGTATGGGTTGAACGACGAGAAGGTCAGGCAGGTGCTAAACTTCATGTCAGATTGGTCGTTATTTTTAGTCTTTTAACTGCTCTCCCGACCATTCTTGTAGCCTTATTTTCGGCGGTTTTTTTTAATGTTGGCGTTCAATCCTGGTTCAGCCATCGTGTAAAGACAGCTTTAGATGAATCTTCGGCCGTTGCTACCGCTTATTTGGAAGAACATAGAAAGGTTATTAGTGCTAACGTTCATGCAATGGCTAACGATATAGGGCAGCAATTTTCTTCCCTCGAAAATAATCAGGACGTTTTTAACCGTTTTTTAGATTTGCAAGTAGATGTACGTAATTTAAACGAAGCTATTGTGTTTAACAGCTCGAGCAAGGTTCTTGCACGTTCACGTTTAGCTTTTGCTCTAGAATTTGAGCCTATTAATCAGTTGGATTTGACCCGCGCCACCCACGGTGTTGTAATTCACACCAACGATCGAGGAGATCGTGTGCGAGCCTTAATTCGCATTGATCCTGCTATCGATAGCTATTTATTGGTAGGGCGTCTTGTGGATTCAAAAGTTTTGAGTCGCATCAAGATGGTCAAAAGCGCCGTTGGAGAGTATCAACTCGCTGAAAGTAAATTATCTGATATCGAGTTGAAATTTTCTTTAATCTTTATAGTAGTCTCTTTTTTATTGCTCTTTATCGTGGTTTGGGTCGTTCTTTTGTTTGCTAATCGTCTTGTTAGACCAATTCGAGGATTGATTGCTGCTGTTGAAAAAGTGAGAGGAGGAGATTTATCAGCAAGAGTTGTTGAACCGATTGATGATGATGAGTTTGCATTGCTTTCTCAAGAATTTAACCGTATGACGCAGCGTTTACAGGCTCAACAGAAAAAACTCATTGAAGCAAACAAGCAGCTCGATGCGCGTCGACAAATTATGGAAGACGTATTAGCGGGAGTTACCGCTGGCGTTATGGGTCTCTCTTCAGACCGAATAATTCGTTTTACCAATCGATCAGCGGCAGAATTATTAAACATTTCAATTGAAAAATTGATTGGTCAAAAAATTGATAAGGCCATCCCAGAAATGGCTCCTTTAGTTAAAAAGGCTGAAGGAATTTCTGAGAAATTTCTTCAGTCACAGTTAAGCATTCAACGACTTGGTTTTCAGCGTGTCTTTTTAATGCGAATCGTTCTAGAAGAAGAAGAGAGTGGTTATATCGTAACTTTTGATGATATTACGCAACTGGTAAGCGCGCAACGCACAGCTGCATGGGCAGACGTCGCACGTCATATTGCTCATGAAATCAAAAATCCACTGACGCCGATTCAGTTGTCAGCTGAACGCCTAAGACGAAAATATAAAAAAGAGCTTTCAGAAAACGATACGATTTTTGATACGTGTATCGATACGATTATTAGGCAAGTTGATCATATTGGGCGTTTAGTTGGTGAGTTTTCTGCTTTTGCTCGTATGCCAAGTCCTGAGATTCATGATGAGAATATAATTGAGTTGGCTAAGCAAGCTTTGTTTCTTCAGCAGTCAGCGCATACAAATGTTGATTTTATTTTTAATATTCCTGAGAAACCTCTTATGTTTCCTTGCGATGCCTCTCAAATAACTCAAGTTCTCACAAACCTCTTGCAAAATGCTGTAGACTCCGTAGAAAGCTATCATGAGAAAAGCGGTGGTGGTACTGCCCAGCCTATGGTAAAACTGACCATAGAACAAAAGATGGAAAAGCTTCATATCATTGTTGAAGATAATGGTGAAGGATTTCCGGAAGAAGGTCGAGATAAGCTAACTGAACCTTATATGACAACAAAAGGTAAGGGAACAGGACTCGGACTT
Source organism: Candidatus Nucleicultrix amoebiphila FS5 (assembly GCF_002117145.1). NCBI lineage: Bacteria > Pseudomonadati > Pseudomonadota > Alphaproteobacteria > Holosporales > Nucleicultricaceae (SeqCode) > Nucleicultrix (SeqCode) > Nucleicultrix amoebiphila (SeqCode). Next base: position 195,971 of record NZ_CP008743.1, read on the forward strand.
GCTATTGTTAAAAAAATCGTAGAGGATCATAAAGGATCCTTGATTCTGGAAGACCGTAAGGGCGGAGGTGCCCGAGTAAGGCTGACGTTTAATTATGACGAAGGCCAAAAATAAAGACTAACTGGGGTAATAAGGAAAAAACATGGCTCAAGATATCCTCATCGTTGATGACGAAGCGGACATTAGCACACTCGTTTCAGACCTTTTAAAAGACGAAGGCTATGAAACCCGTTGTGCGATCGATGGCCCTGCTGCTATCGAAGCGATTAAGGAACGTCGACCAAGTTTAGTCGTTTTGGATATATGGCTAGGTGACAGTCGTTTTGACGGTCTAAAAGTTCTAGAAATTATTCGTAAAGATCACTCAGATTTACCGATTGTCATGATGAGCGGTCACGGTACAATTGAAACTGCGGTTGAAGCGATTAAAAGAGGGGCGTATGACTTTATAGAAAAGCCTTTTAAAACTGATCGACTTATGCTGGTAATTGAGCGTGCAATTGAAGCAGCGCGTTTGAGACGAGAGAATCAAGAGCTCAAGACAAAAACAACCCCTAGTTTGTTTTTGTCCACGGGTTCTTTATCGCAAACTATTGAAAAAGTTGCGCCAACAAGTAGTCGTGTATTTGTTTCTGGTCCCTCAGGAAGTGGTAAAGAAGAATTGGCACGTCTTGTCCATATGCGCTCTGCTCGCCGTGATGCGCCGTTTTCAGTTCTTAATTGCGCGATTTTTAGTACGGATCGGCTGGAAAGCGAACTTTTTGGTACAGAATCCGGAGATGCCATTCAAGTAGGTGTCTTAGAGCAAACTCACCAAGGCACGCTTCTTCTTGATGAAGTATGTTCCATGCCCCTTGAAACGCAAGGAAAATTTGTAAGGTTCTTACAAGAGCAAAGATTCCAAAGACTCGGTGGGACACGTAAAGTCAAAGTAGATGTTCGTGTTCTGGCGTCCACAAGTGAAAATGTTGAAAAAGAAGTTGAAGAAGGACGTTTTCGTCAGGAATTATATTATAGATTAAGTGTCGTACCAATCAAAGTGCCGCCTTTAAAGGAACGCAAAGAAGAAATCCCAGAATTGGTGAAACACTTTGTTGCAGCTTCCGCTTCATCCCATGGGTTAAAGATAAGGGCATTTTCAGAAGAAGCGTTACTCGCTCTTCAATCTTATAATTGGCCTGGCAATATAAGGCAGTTGAGAAATGTGATTGATTGGGTTTTGATTATGTCAAGTGAATGTGATGATGAGCCCGTCACGGTCAGTATGCTCCCCACAGAAATAGTCAACCAAACACCTAAGATTTTGCAAAGCAATGAATCGGCTGAACTAATTAAGCTTCCTTTACGCGAAGCACGGGAAAAATTTGAACGTGATTATTTATTAGCTCAGGTTACGCGATTTGCGGGAAATATATCACAAACAGCTAATTTCGTTGGTATGGAGCGCTCAGCTCTTCATCGTAAACTCAAAAACTTACAGTTGGATCGCAAAGGGACTAAATCTGAAGCCTCATAAAAGTAAGTAATAAAAAGCATTGGTCGAGGTAGGCAGGACATGAAAGTTATTATTTGTGGAGCAGGGCAGGTTGGTTTTAACCTTGCGCGTTATTTAGCGAATCGTAATCATGTTACTGTCATTGATAATTCTCCTGAACTCATCGCCAAAATTAACGATCGTTTAGATGTCAAAGCAATTCTTGGCTATGCCTCTTATCCCGAAGTGCTGGAGAAAGCCGGTGCTGGCGCTACGGACTTATTGATTGCCGTCACTCATTCGGACGAAGTCAATATGGTGGCTTGTGAGACTGCTCATGCTCTTTTTAATGTTAAAACAAAAATTGCGCGTATTCGTAATCAGAGCTATCTTCATCCCAATTGGTCTGAACTTTTTTCTCCTGAGAATTTAAGCATCGATGTTGTTATTTCGCCGGAAGTTGAAGTGGCACGAGCTATTAGCCGTAGTCTGCGTGTGCCTGGCGCTTTCGATATTATACCTATGTCACAAGGATTGGTGAAAGTTATTGGAGTTCGATGCACGACAGAAACACCTATTATTAACACTCCAATTAGCCATATCACCAGCCTCTTTCCAGATTTGGATATATGTATCATTGGAATGGTTCGAGACGATAAATGTTTCATTCCAATCCCTTCGGATATTGTACGTCCTGGTGATGAGGTGTACTTTACCGTTCAGACTTCTAAAGTTGATAAGACGATGCAGGCTTTTGGTTATGAAGGAGGCGATGCACAACGTTTATTGATTTTAGGCGGGGGCAATATAGGTCTTTGTCTGGCTGAACTTATCGAGGCTCAACATCCGGACACCCATGCGCATCTTATTGAATTTAATGAGAAAAGAGCTGAATTTATAGCCCAACGTTTGTCAAAGAGCGTTGTTCTTTGTGGTGACGCACTTGATAGCGAAGTATTATTAGAAGCTGGTGTAGAATCCACGGAAACGGTCGTTGCAGTTACTGCTGATGATCGTGTAAACATTTTAGCATCATTGCTCGCGAAACGCCATGGCGCTAAGCGCGCCTTAGCATTGGTTAATAATAATTCTTATTCGCCCCTTGTAACATCTCTTGGCGTTGATGCAGTGATTACGCCTCGTGTGGTTACTGTCTCAAGTATTCTTCAGAATATTCGCAGTGGTAAAGTGAACTCAATATATTCTCTTGGTGAAACCTTTGGTGAAATCATTGAAGTAGAAGCATCAGGGACATCGAGTCTTATTGGAGCTGCAGTGGGTGATATTAATGTACCTCGAGATTTGCTTGTAGCAGTGATTGTGCGTGGTAACCGAGTTATTATCCCCAATGATACGACAACAATTCAATTGGAAGATAAGGTGATCATTATGATTTCCTATCGCATGATTCCAAAAGTTGAAAAGCTTTTTGCTACTAACTTAGATTATACCTAACCTAGTTAGACGCGCTCGACTTTAAGATACTTTCCTTCATTTTATTTTTCTTATCTTTATTTGGACAACTTTCACAGACTTAAGTTGACAAAAAAACAGCCAATCCATATGAAGGTGATTAAAATTTTAATTAAGGTTATCAAAATGTTATCTAAATTTATGAACATCGCTCTATCGAGCACGATTGTGGCAATTTTAAGTGTTGCACAAAATGTAAATAGCTCTGAGTTAAAACAAGAAACGGGAGATAATTTATTAATACCATACCAAACAACCATTGATGGCCGACCGCTTAAGGATCTTCATTTATTGACGCCTTTTGCTTACACGAAATCCGAGTTGTTTGCTTGGTGGCGTGATCTGACACCGGATAATCAGGGATATCAAGACAATTTAGTGCGCGTTTTGTTTAATAATCTTATTGAGGCGAATCCTAAAAATTTATCTTTTTATTGTAAAAGTCTTCCAGTTGAAACGTGGGACAATATTGAACAAAGAGCTGTTGAAGATGTTCGATATGCATATCTTTTGGCTAGGACCAATAAAATACGTCAATTCCCAGCAGTCTTACAAGCCCTTGAGAAAAAAGCTGCTGAAAATTCAGTGCCAGCTCTTTTAATTCTTGGTTGGTTATATAGTGTTCATTGGAGAGTGCTTGATGAGACACAAGAAAATTTTATTTTTAACAAAATCAAAGGCTTTAACTATCTTTTTAAATCAAGCAAAGTTGGACCTTGGGCGAATCGAACATTATTTGAAATTTTTGAATTTCAAAAAGATTATCAAGATCGCAAGCGATTCTCTCAAAGCGCTCATATACAAGATAGCACTATTACAAAGGAAATTGCTGAAATTTTAGCAAAACTACATCCAGAAAATTTTCCTGTTCGCTATTTACACATTGGAGACATTAAGCTCGCTGACTTACTAGAAGCTAGTGCTGGTAAGACACGCCTTATTCATAAGCATCACCGGGATCCTCAGAGTCTGAAAGGACGGCGCTCTTTCTATAGAGCAGTCAAGAATTGCCTGGAAAACATAAGACGTTCTTTAGGAGCCGTTGTACAGAGCCCATTTCTTCTTGTTGAAATATGCGATCAAGAAATATGTAAAAATATTTATGAATGCAGTGGTCTGCCAGTCTATACATGGGCAAAGCTTCTTTTAAGTCCAAGAGTGAACACAAGGCCGACCGAGATCAACAATACAATAGAAGAAGAGGTTCGCGTATACGAAAGAAAAGGAACAGATACAACTTTTGGACGGTTCTATATAACTCTTAACAAAGCTTGCTTTTCCATTGGAGAACGTTTTATGGCTGGAATGGAAGCTTTGCAACACATAATTTTACACTATCAAGAACGCGTTAATCATTTGCGAAAAAAAATTGAAAATAAAAAGAAATATTTCGAAGAAGATAAGGCATATCTTGATAACGCAGAATATAGAGAAAGCTGTAGTCATATTTCTAGGAAAGATTTGTGTGAGTATACGCAGGTAATGGAAAAAATGAATGCTCATTTAGAACAAGTATATGTGCAAAAGCTGACGAAAACTGAAGCGAAACTAACATTCTTGAAGCAATTAAAAAAAGATATAAATACTATTTTTTCTGGAACGCAAGCTGCTAAAAGAGCTAAAATAACACGTCACTTTCCATTTCCCCAATTTGGGCCTATTGAAGAGATAGAGTAATTTATTGGTACTGAAACAAATTATAAAAAAAGCATAATGGAGAAAATTATGAAAAAATTTGCAATCAGCTTTTTCGCTATCGTATTGAGTTCGTCTAGTTTATGGGCGACTGATCATTATTACAAAAAGTATTCTGAAATCGATGATCCTATCAAATCTCTTTATGAAGATCATTATATTGAATCAAAGAAGCAAACTGAAATTTTTAAAAATATTGCGGGTGAGCTAAAATCAATGCGTAGTGAACTCTCTCATGTTCATAGAGAAAATCAAAAGCTTCAGGGGATTCTTCGTCAGCAAAATGAAATGATCGCAAAATTAGTCTCTGAAATTAAAGAATTAGCGCGTAGAAAAAAATTAAATTGAAGTTCTTCAAGGACATTACGGAATTCGCTGCAGATCTTTTAGTCTGACGTGTACTCTATTAAAAATAATTGCCTTTAAAGCAATATTTATTAAGAGCTTGAATAAACAATTTTTTCTAATTATATTCGAAAAATAACATATATATATCTTATGTTGATACTTCGATAACTTTATATTGCAAAGGGGGGGCAATGAAAGCATTAGGAGTGTTCAAGCATCACACTGTCATGCTTGAACCAGGGATTAAATCGGCCATGGAACGTTATTATGGAATCCATAATTTTAGCCTTTATATAAAACAACCTGGACAGATCGTTAAAATTTCGAATTACCCTGATGAGTTAGTTAATTTTTATGCTCAAGAGAATTGTTCCAAAATAGATCCAGCGATTCAAGGAGCAGTTCAAAAAAATCCACTCCCCTTTATCTGGGGCAATAAGAGCTTTGATTCTCTTACGTTAGAACAGAAAAATTTATATCAATATGCTTGTAGGTTGGGATTAAAATCAGGAATTATTAAAACTTTTTCTAAAACTAGAAAATCACATACTTTTTTTACATTTGCATCGGATATGTCCCAGACAAAAATAGAACACTTATATGAGTCCAGCACCATTGAGATTGAAAAACTAATGTATTGCTTTTATCAGTATTTTAATCGCTACGCTTTCAATAATAATTATCCTCAGCATGTAACGCTAGACCTTCAAAAGATATATGCTATCTTTTTTCAAACAAGAATTAACAAAAATCACTACAATAATTTACTTTATAAAGATCAGATCCTGAAATTAACGGAATTAGAAGAAGCTATGGTAATCCCTCAATGTACAAAATTGTCACTTCAAGAATTAATCTAAGGAAAATAATGCTTGTACATGAACTTAGTGATCTTCGTTGTAATGAAAATGATTTCACAAGACTTGATCATTCAAGCGCTCAACTTCGAGAGCAAGTGCAATCTGATGGGTAATAGCTTCTAGAATATGAATCTGATCAGGCGTCAAGAGATGACCTGCTTGATGAGTTTGCACACGCATCACGCCCATCGTCTTTTGAGCTCCCCTTAAGGGTAAATATATAGCATTGGCTTCGGAAAGTGTTTCAGTTCCCATACCAGCCATTTGACCTAAATCATAAACCCAATGAGCAATGCTATGCTCTTTTGCACTTAAAGTATCTTTACTACCATTACCTAGCCAAACTTTAAGCTGTCCTTCTTCATGGGGGATTAATAACAAAACATAACTATCAAAAATCTCTTCCACATAACGTGCTGCAATATGGAGCAAATTCTCAACGCCTCTGGTATTGGCTAATTGTTTTGTTAAATTGTATAAAGCTGTCGTGCGTTTGACTTCAGCTCGCACAGCATCCGTCTGTTGTTTTCGGAGAACTGAGAGGTATGCAATGATTTGTGAAGTCCATAGCATGACCAAAAGAGTTATGAATTGTTGGAGACCATTAACTCCAAACGTAAATCGCGGAATTATGAAAAAAACATCTAAAGCTAGCACGCTGAGTAACGAAGTAAAGATAGCGGGGAGCAGTTTTCCTCGTCTTGAAATGATGATGACAACTAACAGATAAATCATAATAAGATTACCCGAGTCAAATTTTTGATCTTGGATAAATTCTTCGAGCAAAAAGTTAATTAATGTCGCAAGAGCAACCGCCAAAACCCCTAAGAGGTACGTAATCCAATCAACTTCTTCCGTAAGAGCTCTTTTGGCGAAGTTAGGAGTAGGGAGGTGTTTTGCAAATTCTTCTTTTACCAAACACACATCGATTTCTTCTGAATTTCTAATGACTTCGTTGGAGAGACTTCTAATAAAAATTTCTTTCCAACGTGGTCTAATACGTTTTCCCATAACAATTTTGCTGATATTTTTTTCACGTGCAAAATTAATAATTTCTTGAACAACATTGTCTCCGTTTAAAATGTGAGTTTCCGCACCCAGTTTTTCAGCAAGACGTAAAATTTTAATGGTGTTTTCATGTTGTTGAGTGTTTAATTTTAATCTTGGAGAATCAACAAAAATGGCTAGCCAATCAGCTTTTAAATTACCAGCTAACCGTTTTGCCGATCGAATTAATTTAATTGATTCTACTTCAGGACCAATGCAAACGAGTAGTTTTTCAGAGGTTGGCCAAGTTGTTTTAATAGCTTGTCCTTGACGATGAGAAATCACCTCAATGTTTACATATTCAGCAGTCATCCTTAAAGCCAATTCACGTAATGCATTAAGATTTGATTTCTTAAAAAAATGCTGAGATGCGAGCTCTGCTTGCTCAGGAAAATAGACTTTTCCTTCACGCAAGCGATTCAGCAAATCTTCAGGGGGTAAATCAATGAGTTCAATGCTATCAGCCATTTCAATCATTGAATCCGGGATTGTTTCTCTCACTTTTACATTGGTAATTTGGGCAATGATATCATTTAAGCTTTCTATATGTTGAACGTTGAGTGTCGTAAAAACATCGATACCTAGATCAAGTAACTCTTGAATATCTTGCCAACGTTTCTGATGACGTGAACCAGGAGCATTCGTATGAGCCATTTCATCGACTAAAATGATATCAGGATGTCTTTTAATAGCAGCATCTAAATCAAATTCTTGAATAGGCTTTCCATGATAATCACGTTGAGCTCTAGGCAAGACTTCAAGGGCTTCTAAAAAGACAGCCGTTTCTTGACGTCCATGAGTTTCAATGAACCCAGCAACAACATCCTGCCCATCTCCACTTTTTTCTAGAGCTTCCTCTAACATAGCGTAAGTTTTCCCAACACCAGGTGCGGCCCCTAAGAATATTTTGAGGTGACCTCTCTTTTCTTGACGCTCTTCTTCATGAGCGACTTTAAGCATTTCTTCTGGTGTAGGTCGTTGATCTCTCATTTTAAACCTTTCATTTTGCAAAGTTATTGAGGGCTAAATTTAAGGCTAAAACGTTTACTCGAGGTTCCCCGAGAATTCCCCCCTGACGTTGTTTAATATGTTTTTGGATCAATATTCTCAGATCCGATTCCTTCAATCCGCGGATTTTTGCTATGCGTGAGATTTGGTAAAATGCGGCATTTGGACTGATTTCAGGATCTAAACCACTTGCCGAAGCTGTAACCAAATCAATAGGAATGGGATTTGTATTCTCGGGATCAGATCTTCTTAAAAAAATTATCCGATCATGAATTGTTTGGAGAAGTAATTTATTCATGGGTCCTTGATTTGAACCATTAGATGAATTTGCATTATAGGGAGAGGGGATAGTTGCAGAAGGTCGACTCCAAAAATAGCCTGGGTTTTCGAATGGTTGACCAATCAAGAGAGAGCCAACAATTCTATTATCTGCGTTAATAAAGCTACCTTGAGCTTGAAATGGAAAGATCAAATTTGCTATTAAAGTAATTGATAAAGGATATAATATCCCAGTGATCACGCTTAGAAAAAATAAAAAAATAAAAGCTGTTGATAATTGTCTTATTAACATTTTCATTTAATTCACCTGAGCAATTCCCAAAACACTTAACAACATATCAATAACTTTAATGCCAATGAAAGGAATCACCAATCCTCCAAGACCATAGATCGTGACATTTATTCGCAAAAGATTGCTTGGAGGCAAACTTCTGTATTTTACGCCTTTTAATGCCAGAGGTACCAATAAAATGATTATAAAAGCATTGAAAATAACCGCGGAAAGTATGGCGCTTTCAGGTGTAGAAAGATGCATAATATCAAGCATTTTAAACTGAGGGTATGTGTAGATAAAAGCTGCTGGAAGTATGGCAAAATATTTTGCAATATCGTTGGCGATACTAAAAGTTGTAAGGGCGCCTCGTGTCATGAGAAGTTGTTTACCAATTTCAACAATTTCCACTAATTTGGTGGGGTTTGATTCAAGATCAACCATATTGCCAGCTTCTTTGGCAGCTTGAGTTCCGGTGTTCATTGCAACAGCTACATCTGCTTGAGCAAGCGCTGGAGCATCATTGGTTCCATCTCCTGTCATGGCTACCAGATGGCCTTCTTCCTGTAATTTTTTAATCAGATACAGTTTATCTTCAGGTTTTGCATTCGCTAAAAAATCATCAACTCCTGCTTCAGCAGCAATAGCCGCAGCCGTTAATGGATTATCGCCTGTTACCATAATGGTTTTGATTCCCATCTGACGAAGCTTAGCAAAGCGTTCACGGATACCGCCTTTAATAATATCTTTAAGACGAATAATACCAAGAACTCTTGAACCATCGGAGACAACGAGCGGAGTTTCTCCTTGTCTAGCTATTGCTGAAATTTGCAGGGACAACTCATCTGGATATGTGCCTCCTAATTCTTTAATCAATACTTCAATTGCATCATAAGCACCTTTACGTATTTGACGATTTTGAAAGTTAATTCCACTTACTCTTGTTTGAGCAGTAAATGGAATAAATGAAGCTTGCAGCCCATTTATATCTCTACCTCTCAACCCATATTTTTGTTTAGCTAGAACGACAATACTGCGTCCTTCTGGAGTTTCATCAGTTAAAGATGCTAGTTGTGCGGCGTCAGCTAATTCTTCCATGCTAACTCCATTTAAAGGTATAAAATCTGTGGCTTGACGATTACCAAGTGTAATCGTTCCTGTTTTATCTAGAATAAGAACATCAACATCGCCAGCTGCCTCGACAGCATGGCCTGAAACTGCAACGACATGCATTTGAATCATTCTATCCATACCAGCAATACCAATGGCAGAGAGCAAACTACCAATTGTCGTGGGAGCAAGGCATACAAATAAAGCAGATAAGGTTGTGATGCTGATAACTGATCCTGAACCAACCGACGAAACACTATAGATTGAAAAAATGACGAGTGTCGAGCAAACCAAAAGAAAGATAAGAGTTAAAGCCGCGAGTAAAATGCTAAGAGCAATTTCATTGGGTGTTTTTTGTCGTTTTGCACCTTCAACAAGTGAAATCATATGATCTAAAAAGCTCTCCCCAGGATTGGTTGTAATTTTAACAATCAACCAATCAGAAATCACTTGGGTTCCTCCTGTGACTGAACGACGCTCTTCTGTGTTTTCTCGAATAACTGGGGCACTTTCGCCGGTTATAGCGCTTTCATTGACTGAAGCAATGCCTTCGACAACAACGCCATCCACTGGGATAATATCACCAGCTTCTGCAAGCACTAAATCACCTGATCGAAGTTCAGAAGATGTCACACTTTCATATTTAGAAGTTCGCGAAGCTTTCGTAAGTTTTTTTGCTAAAATATTAAGGCGTGATTTACGAAGCGCATTGGCTTGGGCTTTGCCACGACTTTCTGCAGCACTTTCAGCAAAATTAGCGAAATAAACCGTGAGCCACAAAAAAATCATCACAAAAAAACTGAAAGTTACGGATAATTTCTCTGCATTTAAAATCGATTGACAATATATCCCTGTAATCAGAAATGCACAAACATATACAGTAAAAATGACGGGATTACGCACCTGATGGAAGGGGGAAAACTTTAAAAATGCGTCAAAAAGAGCGTGTTTAAAGTTCATCAATGAAGCCTCAAAAATAATTGTTCTGCAATGGGGCCAAGAGATAGGGCAGGGAAAAAGGTAAGAGCCCCAATAACCAATACAACGCCTATTAAGAGACAAATAAATAATGGAGTATCCGTTGGTAAAGTGCCAGAATTAATAACGATTGATTTTTTTTGTGACAATGATCCTGCAATCGCTAAAACAGGAATCGCAATTCCATAGCGTCCGATAAGCATCACAATACTGCCTAATATATTGTAAAAGGGAGTGTTTGCATTGATCCCAGCAAAAGAACTTCCATTGTTATTAGCCATGGAAGTAAAAGCATATAGAATTTCAGAAAAGCCATGAGGGCCAGAGTCAGATAGACTATTAAGTCCTGACGGAATTACTAAAGACAAGGCTGTAGAAACTAAAGTAATCAATGGCATTGTTAAGATAATGATTGAAGCCATTTTCATCTCAAAGGGGTCAATTCTTTTACCAAGGAAAGAGGGGGTACGACCAATCATGAGCCCTGCTACGAAAACCGTAATAATGACATATATAAGAATACCATAAAGCCCAGAACCAACACCGCCAAAGATTACTTCACCAAGTTGCATGAGAAATAACATGTTAAAACTCGCTAAAGGTGAAAATGATTCATGCATTGAATTAACAGAACCATTTGATGTAGCAGTTGTAGCCATGGCCCATAGAGAAGAGTTAGAGACACCAAAACGCGTTTCTTTACCTTCCATATTTCCTAAGGAAATCGAAATCTCGGTGTTTGCGTGTTCCAAGTGAGAGGATAAAGCGTATTCGGCTAAAGTAGTTGTAAATACAAGAGGGACAAAAACGAGCATCATGGTTATAAGAAGCGCTCGACCCTGCTTGCGGGCGTTTGTCATCATACCGAACGTATAACAAAGCCCGGCCGGGATTAAGAGAATCGCCAACATTTCAAGAAAATTAGTAAGCGGTGTTGGATTTTCATAAGGGTGTGATGCATTGGTATTGAAAAATCCGCCCCCATTTGAACCTAATTGCTTAATGGCAATTTGTGAAGCGGCTGGACCCATAGGAATAATATGACCTGTGTACTCTATTGATTTATTTTCTTTTTTCTCAAAAAACTGAACGTTTTGGTATTGTTTATGATTTTGAATCACTCCTTGAGAAACCAGAGCAATAGAAAGAATAACAGCCAAGGGTAAGAATACATAAAGAGTGCTTTTTAAAACGTCGACCCAGAAGTTTCCTAAGTTAGTTGTTTCTTTATTTATAATTCCGCGAATGAAAGAGAGTAATATAGCAATACCTGTCGAGGCTGAGAGAAAGTTTTGTACAGTTAACGCAAACATTTGCGAAAAATAGCTTAACGTTGTCTCAGGACAATAAGACTGCCAATTTGTATTCGTCGTAAAGCTAATGGCTATATTCCATGCAAGATAGGGATCAACAGCGTTAAATTGTTGAGGATTAAGAGGAAGAAAATGCTGAGTTCTAAGCACTGCATAAACAACGACGATTCCCAACAGATTAAACAAAACCATTGCTCTTAAATATTGTTTCCAATCCATTTTTTCATCGGGATTAATCCGTGAAAATTTATAGATAAGATATTCAACAGGTCTGAATACGCGATTTAAGCTTATAAAACCTCCTCGATGGATTCGGTACATATACCAACCCATTGGTTTGGCAAGCAACCCAACCATTGAGATATAAAGTGTAATTTGTAAGAAACTGTAGACTGTCATATTTAAAATATTTCAGGTTTCAGCAAAGCCACAAAGAGGTAAATAAAAAGTCCAATTACGACAATACCACAAATAAGATAAAGGGTCATTCCTGCCTGCTTTTTATAAATTATCGAATCATTTTAGATTTTATTCATTATACATGAATCTTTTGCAGGGGTAAGGCATTATAAAAATTTAACGGGTTTTTGATCGCGGATTATGAATGAAATAAGGGTCTAACAATAAATGTTAAGCCCTTATGATGGCTTTATTAAGCAAAGAGAGCTTTTTTCACGATTTCTGAAATTTCTTGTAACGCCGTCTCAACTGCAGGCACACTGTCATTCATATGTAAAAAGGCATGTATAAAGCCTTCATAACATTTATAGGTAACTGGAATACCAGCTTCTTTAAGGCGCTCGGCGTATAATTTTCCTTCGTCATGAAGTGGATCAAATCCTGCTGTAACGACATGCGTAGGCGGCAGCCCCTTCAAATCAGGATTTTTAAGAGGAGAGCACAGTGGATTATCGATATCAGAAGGAGAATTTACATAACTCGCGACATAATATTTAACGCGTTCTGTTGACAGGAAAAATCCTTCAGCAAAATCAATATAAGAATGCGTACTGCACGACAAATCCAAAGAAGCATAGCAAAGCAGTTGAAAAATAGGCTTTTGAATATCCATTGATCTCAAGCGTTGTGCGAGAATGGCAGTCATATTGCCGCCGGCGCTATCACCACTAATACCTAGGCGCTTTGTATCAACGTTATACTCTTTACCATTTTGAACAATCCACTCATAGGCAGCCAAGCAATCATTAGGACCAATGGGAAATTTATTTTCAGGAGCTAAACGCCATTGAACTGAAATGACTATACACCCTGCATAGTGTGCAAAATGACGACAAATAGAGTCATGGGTAGCTATATCACCGCGTTGCCACCCACCGCCATGAAAATAAATTAAGGCAGGTAAGGTTTTTCCGATTGTTGGCGTGTAAATACGTATGGGAATATTATGACTGGGATCAGAACTTGGAATCCAATGATCTTCAACTCGAGCCATTGCGAGTGGCCACCCAGCATTATTAAGACTGAAAAAAAGATATGCTTTTCGCCCTTCTGCTACCGTAGCTTGCGGGCTATGTGGATGAGGGTGAGTCGCTGCACCACCATTTAGTTTATCCAAAAAGATTTTAATGTTTGGATCTAGTTTGCTGATGTCTGCCATGAATTGCCTCCACGAAAATTCTGTTTTTATTAAATTCTGTGCCCATATTTATGATTATAGATGTAAGGTGATTAACGAACTATTAAATGAGGCGTAAAATATAAAAAGACTTCAAAACCTTTTACTTATTCAGTTTATTGCCTGGAAGCTCGTAGAATTTCTTTAATCAAATTTCTGTGAAAGATAGACAATAAATCATCGTCAGAGTTGATAAAAATTCTGGTAGTTTCAGGGTTAATATCACCTTTTGTTATGCTTTTAATCCATGACACATAAGACATCACAGGAATAAACGTGTCTATCGTGCGAAATTGATACGTAGGACTAGAGGAAACCGATTGCGTGGAACTTTCTTCTTGAGCTTGGACAACTTCGCACCGAGAGGTAATGCCAGAGATTTTGTATGTTCCTGCAGATTGAAAGATAAGCGGACCACCACTATCACCGAGACATAACGTAGCTTGAGATTCATGAAGCGGGTGTATTTGTGTTGATTGAACGATGAACGCTGGATGTTCTTGCTCAAAAATGGTCGACATCATTGGATTGGGTGAACGTGAATAGAGAGCTGATCGAAAAGATATTCCATTGTTTTTATAGGGGGATAATAAGACATTTGTGTATCCCAATCTTCTTTTTCCATCTGATTTTTTTACTGTCTTGCCATTAATGCCATAGTGACCATAACCAATAAAGCAGCAAGCAATAGGATTTCCCGAACGAGAACGTCCTTCACCTTCATAGATGGGAAGAGGAGCGATAGAAAGCTCACTTTCCATCCTAGCTTTTATAATAACCAAATCTTTCTCATCAGAAGATAATGAATCAAGCTTTGGTGCATAGATTGCTGTTACTTTCCCAAAGACCTTTTGATTATTGGCATCGTCGAACATGATGCTCTCAAGAGTTGTTCTTTTTTTATTGTGAACATCAATAAAAGGATGAGCAACAGATAAGAGAAAGACATCTAATCCGCTTTTTTCAATAAGAACGCCTGTCCATGATCTTTCACGGTATGCTGGATCTGGTGAAATAGCGACTAATCGACATACTTGGGGAAAGGAACGCGCGAGTCTTACGGAGTTCTTGTCAATTTCTTCTTCAGATACCCCTGTATCTTTGAGAATAATTGCATGCACACTCGTGCTTATAAAAAAAACTAAACTACTCAATATAAGCGATTTAAAGCGCAATTCTTTTCTTTCTGTAAATAAGTGACCTCTTTAACTATCTTTATTTCACAAAAATGTCATCAAAAATTGTAACTGTAAAAAAACAGCTATTTTCCAAACGTTAGCCGTTCTTTAAAATTATAGAAATGCCTCTTCCCAAGTCCCTTGCGTTGAAGCTTTTGAATATTCCGTGGCTTTGTTTTCAAAGAAATTGGTGTGTTCAAGACCATTCATCATATCATCCATCCAAGGCAAAGGGTTTGATTGTAGGTTATAGAGGGAGGGGAGTCCTAGTTGATTTAAGCGTCGATCAGCAATATATCGAATATAGTTTTTGACCTGGCTACTTGTTAATCCTTCAATGCTCCCAAGTTCAAAAGCCAGATCTATAAATGTATCTTCGTGCTCAACAACGGTTTGACAAACTTCGGTAATGCGCTGTTGTAGCTTTTTGTTCCAAATTTTAGGATTTTCAGAAATAAAAGTTTTGAAGAGTTGGACGATGGATTGCGTATGAAGAGTTTCATCCCGTACTGACCAAGAAACGATCTGTCCCATGCCTTTCATCTTATTAAATCTTGGAAAATTCATCAACATTGCGAAAGACGCAAACAGCTGAAGACCTTCTGTAAAAGCACCAAATAAAGCCAACGTCAGTGCAATATCTTCGAGTTCTGGTCCACCAAATTGTTGCAAATAATCCCATTTATCTTTCATTGCTTTATATTTAAAAAAAGCTTGATATTCAGTTTCTGGCATACCTATCGTATCCAAGAGATGAGAATAAGCAGCTATATGGATGGTTTCCATATTAGAAAAAGACGCCAGCATCATCTTAATCTCAGTGGGTTGAAAGATACGGCTATAATACTGCATATAACAATTATTTACTTCAACGTCTGATTGTGTAAAAAACCTAAAAATCTGCGTTAAAAGATTCTTCTCTGATACATTGAGCTTAAGATGCCAATCTTTAATATCATCGGCTAATGGAACTTCTTCTGGTAGCCAGTGAATTCGTTGTTGCATAAGCCAAGCTTCATAAGCCCATGGATAATGAAACGGTTTATAAACGGGATTGGGGGTTAGTAAAGTTATTTTCATAAGGTCACTCCTTTATTGACATGCAAGACATTCATCTTGAACGTTTTTTTGATTTTGTACGGCGCGAATTGTGCTTTCAGCTCTTTGAATAGATGTTGATCTCAAATAATAGAGACTTTTTAATTTCTTTTTCCATGCCAGCATATGAATTTGATGAAGATCACGTTTGTGAATATTGCCATGAAAGAAAATATTCAAAGACTGAGATTGACAAACATAGGGTTGACGGTCAGCCGCATGGTCAATAAGCCAACGTTGATCAATTTCAAAGGCCGTTTTAAACACATCCTTTTCATTTTGATCTAGGAAATCTAAATGTTGAACAGAACCATGGTGATGAACAATAGAGAGCCAAACCTCAGAAGTATTATGTCCTTTTTTGTCTAATAAATCGTTTAGATGTTTATTACGTACAGCAAAAGATCCTGAAAGGGTTTTATGGGTATAAGCGTTAGCAACAAAGGGTTCAATACCCGGAGAGGTCCCGCCGCAAATAATGGAAATTGAAGCAGTTGGTGCAATCGCTAATTTATTAGAAAAGCGCTCTTCTGATTTTATGTGCGCTGCATCCAAACAAGCGCCTTTTTCTTTGGCGAGAAGATTTGATGCTAGGTTAGCTTCAAATTTTATTTTCTTGAACATGCGTTGGTTCCACACTTTTGCCATCACACTTTCAAAAGGAATCATTTTTGATTGCAAAAATGAATGGAAACCCATGACTCCGAGTCCGACTGAACGTTCTCTGGTCGCCGAATAAACTGCTTTTTGCATAGATTGAGGTGCACGTGTAATAAAATCTTCTAAAACATTATCAAGAAAACGCATACAGTCTTCTATGAATTGGGGTTCAGTTTCCCATTCATGGAATTTCTCGAGGTTGAGCGAAGAAAGGCAACAGACTGCAGTTCTTTCCTGATCCCAGGGATCTTTACCTGTCGGAAGTGTAATTTCTGAACACAAGTTAGAGGTCTTGACTTGTAACCCCAATTGTTTTTGATGTTCAGGAAGTGAGCGGTTCACTTGATCAATGAAGATCATATAAGGTTGACCAGTTTCAAGACGCGTTGTTAGGAGACGGATCCAAAGACCTCGTGCCGGGACGGTTCTTACAACTGACTGATCTTTAGGACTTCTCAAATTCCACATTTCGTCTGATTCCACGGCTTTCATAAATTCGTCAGAAATCACAACGCCGTGATTTGTATTCGGCGTTTTACGATTATGATCACCGCCAGTAGGACGTCGTATTTCTATAAATTCCTCGATTTCGGGGTGACATATAGGAAGGTAGATGGCCGCAGACCCACGACGCAAAGATCCTTGGGAAATCGCTAATGTCATGCTGTCCATCACTTTCATGAATGGAACAACGCCACTTGTTTCTCCATTACGACCTATTTTTTCACCAATGGATCTTAAATTCCCCCAATAACTCCCAATCCCGCCGCCACGAGAAGCAAGCCACACATTCTCTGTCCAGAGATTCACGATGCCATCAAGGCTGTCGATAGTCTCATTAAGGAAGCAAGAAATAGGAAGTCCACGTTCAGTTCCGCCATTTGTGAGAACGGGCGTTGCAGGCATAAACCAAAGTTTTGATATATAATCATAGAGCCTTTGACTGTGTGCATAATCATCTCCATAGGCACGAGCAACGCGCGCAAATAAATCCTGATAAGATTCATTCGGCATAATATATTGGTTCTGGAGAGTGGTCTTACCAAAGTCAGTCAAGTAGCTATCTCTGCTAGAGTCTGTATAGATATCATTGGGGGGAAATTGCTTTGCCAACATCTCCATGAGGGAGTTACCTTTCTGTGTTTAGAGTTATTTTTTGTGACACAAAAGGGACAAGATGTTGAGCTATTAAAAATAGCAATCTTGTTTGATGCACGCGGCACACCCCGTCCGGTTTATATCACAACGATTGATGGCAGGTCTCCTGGCTCATGCACTTTGTTCATCTTACCTTCCCAGATCAAAAAACCCAGTGGTGTCTTAAGCTAAACATGCATCTACAGTTACGGGGGTAGCTTCGGCTTATTTTACCGAATTCCCTCTTCGTTCCCCTCATGGGAAACCATCAATAATTCAAACAATAGAAGGGTAGATTTTTTTTGCAATAACGATTTTGAAAACAGTTGAAAATCCTAGAAATTAGTTTTCGGGGAGAGATGAGAAACAATGAATCCTTGTTGAATTTTATTTTCAGATCCGTTGTACAGTGACTCTATTAAGTGTTTATAGTATAATAAATAAAATTTTTTATGAAAAAAAATAACGGGAGCGTTCCATGAAAAAAAATACAACTCTAATATTATTATTAATTTTACCAGCTATGAGTGCTCATGCTGGTATCACTTATGGAAAAAATATTACAAAGATTGATACTCTTAGAGGAATGTATACAAGTTACCAAAATGAGATTGATCAAATTGAAGCGCTTCCACCAAGTGAACAAGCAGAGAAATTTAACGAGTTAAAAGATAATATTCAAAGAGCACGCGATAAAGTAAGAACCATGACGATGGCTGAAGAGCCATCTGTGACAGCTGCGCGCAATAGTCTCTATCAACAAACAATTCGTTACATAGATAATAAACTCTCTAGAAGGAGATAAGAGTTATGAGCAAATTGAAGAATATAAAAGCAGAGACTTTAAAAAAAGCAGGGAAGGGGGTCATACTCGATGTTCGCAGCACCCCAGAACATAGAGAGATGTGTTTAAAGAAAAAGCATATTCATATTCCTCTTGATAACTTGGACCCTGCAAAATTTCAGAAAGACAATAAGCTTACCTTAGAGACTCCTATATATTTGCTTTGTCGTCATGGAATTCGCTCAACGACAGCAGCAGAACGCTTAATGTCTTTTGGATTTAAGAATGTATATGTTGTAGAAGGCGGGATTGAATATTGTAAACCTCACGGACTTGTTGAAAGACTATCAACATCACGGTCGATCTCCATAGAAGAGCAGATAAGAATCGGAGCAGGAAGTATTGTATTAGTAGGGGTCTTCTTGGGTACTTTTATTCATCACCTTTTTTATATTGTACCTGCATTTATTGGACTTGGGCTGATTGTGAGTGGTATCACGGGGTGGTGCGGAATGTCTCTTCTTCTTGAAAAAATGCCTTGGAATAAAAGATAACGTCATAGGTCTTATTTGTGTAATATATGATTTATATTGACATAGATATTTTAAATAGATAGATAACTCTTTAAGTTCTTATTAAAAGAATTACGAGGAGTAATTGTATGCTATTCAGAGAAAACTTTTTAAAGAGCGTATTGATTGTTTTGACAATAAGTACTTTTTGTCTCACCAACGGCAGTTGGGCGACCACAGATGACTTAAAAGAAGAATCCTCATCTTTAAAAACACAAAAATTTCAGGATCGTTTTAACCCCTTACCTCAAAATTTCGTTCTAGAAGATCACTTAAAAGCGACTAAATTTAATCAGTTACTCATTGCCATGGGCGAGCCTACTAATGACTCGATAAAACTTTGTGCAGAGAAATTGAAAGATGTTCCTGGATATTCTTTGATTACTACTCAAAAGGTTACGGCTAGTCTGAAGGGAGGAGAAACTAGAGATCTTATCCTTTTGCATTCATTTCTTGAAGTTTCAATGCCAAAAGGATTAAAAGAGCCAAGTCACTTATATGGGGTTTTGAAAGTATACTCTCCTCAAGTTTTTGAGGAAAAGTCTGAAGATGATTTAAAAAACCCTATTAATTTTGAAAACGCTTCAGGATATTTGATCTATCGTGTATGTGCTCAAAATCCTGAGGCTATCGTTGAGCATATCAATACTACTGAAAAAGGGAGGGGCCTTGGTAAATTTATTCTCAATGCTTTTTTGACATTTATTCGTGAACACACCACCAGTGTAGAGAAAATTGGCGCTGATTGTAGAGGGACTATTTCTTTCAATTTATTTGAAAGTTTTGGATTTAAAAAAACGACAGATCATCCTTCAATTTCTGGTCTCCATATTAATCATCTTCTAACGCTTCCACGCAAGAGCATGGAAAAAGATGATCTCAATACGAATGCTGATGCTCTCAAAGTCAGCGAGAATAAAGTAGACTCTGCCATACAATAAGAGGCCGCTTAAAGCGCCTTACTTATTAAAAACATACAGTACATCTTCCCCTTCTAGTGCTTCACCAGTGCTTCTATCTCGTTTGCGAGCAAAATAGTATGGGGAAATTTTCCAAGTGTCCTCACTACGTTCAATGCGGAGAGTAACATTAAAAATATCTTCAAGAGGTTTCTCTAATTTAAAGTCACCATTTAATTTAAGGCGTTTCCCATTTTTTGAAGTGAGTGTAAAAGAACAGGCAATGCTTTCGCACATGATTTCGCTATCTTTTGATGGAACCCAACCCTCCGTTTGACGAGACAAAATGCCAAATGCAGTCCATAATTTATCTCCCAGAAGAGGTAAGTCGTCGGTAATTGGCGCGACAGACTGATAGGGTACTGCGTACTTAAAGACTTTGACTGTCGATATTTTTTGATGATGAACAAATCTTATGCTGGGACGGTGCCAAGAAATTGAGCTTGTAAGATCTAATTGCAAACCAGATAACAGATGTGGATCATTTATAGCAACTAAGAGATTAAGATTTTTAATGCAGGGTGCTGAAATTTTTCTCGTTTTTGGCTCATCTATATTCAAATAAGACATTCCAATGAGAACCATGTCCTCAAGATTATACTCACTTTTTTGTTCCGCAGAAGCTTGTGCAGAACATGATGCCGTAAGCAAAACTAGAAGTGTTAATAGAAAGCGATTCTTGAACATAGCGAATTTCCTTAGTGCAGGTGATCAAACGTTATCATTTTTTGATATCCTGTCAAAAGAATTTAATCAATAACCTTAACATCATTTTCCATAATATATATTATACGACTTTTTTTAAGGTATTTACGTCATTTAATTGAGCTATAGGAGACTACTTTCTTGCCGGTCTTTTTTGCGGTGTACATGGCCTTGTCTGCTTTCTTAATTAACTCCTCAATCGTTTTTGCATCCTTAGGAAAAAAACAATACCCGATACTAATTGAAATGCCAATCTTGTGCTTTTCTATGATGAAAGGCTTTTCGATGTTCTCTAATATGCGGTAGGCAAGGTCAGAGGCTGAAAATGTATCATCTTCAATTTTCAAAATGGCTGTAAATTCATCGCCTCCTATTCTGGCAATTGTATCCCCTGCCCTGACCAAGGACATAAGGCGCTTTCCTATATTATGCAGCAACAGATCACCAACATAATGTCCATACGTATCATTCACAGATTTAAACTTATCAAGGTCCATATAGAAAATTGCAATTTTATTCTTCTTATTATTTTTAGATTCTTCAATGATGTTTTTAATCCTATCGAGATAGAGAGTTCTATTAGGAAGTTTAGTCAAAGGATCATAAAACGCTAAATGTAGTTTCTTTTTAGAGTCTTCTTTTAAAAAACTGATGTCAGAGAAGATGGCCACATAATAAAATTTCTTTTTTTCTTGTGGAACGGTTGAGATAGTTAAAAACTCTGGATAAATTTCTCCTGATTTACGACGATTCCATATTTCTCCTTCCCAATACCCTTTTTTGGTGATCTGCCCCCACATATCTTGATAAAATTTTTTGTCATGTTTCCCTGAATGAAGCAGCCCTGGATTGTTTCCTTTTGCTTCTTGTTTTGAATACCCTGTTATTCTTGTAAAGGCAGGATTTGTGTAAAGAATCGTTGAGTTTTGATCGGTAATAACAACACCATTACTGACATGATCAAAGATAGGACATTGTCCTAAATCGAATATAATATTAGGTATCAGAAAATTTTTTCTTGTCACCTTGTAAGCCCCTTATTTTAATACTAGTGTATGATCAATATAGAAAAAAGTGTCAAGTTTTTCTCTAGTTTTTTGCCTCATAGTCTTTAGCTCTTTGTAAAAATATCTCGTATTGAGGCAAGCAATGTAGAAAATTTGTAAGGTTTTGCTATAACCACTTCGTTTCTACCATTCAGCAGGGCTGCCTTAGGAAACCCTGTCGTAAATATAATTTTCAGCGATGGGAGAAGTTTTGTCGCTTTATCGGCCAAGTCAACACCATTCAACTCTCCTGGCATAACTATGTCAGTGAATAAAAGATCTATGTTTGGTGTCTTTTTCATAATACTAAGAGCCTCTTCTCCAGATTGCGCTTCTAGCACCTTATACCCGTGTTTTTTGAGAAGATGTACGGCTACGACTCTTACGTTTTCTTCATCTTCAACGATGAGAATTGTTTCGTGTCCTTTAAAGTTGCTAAAATCAATTGCATCTTCTTCTTCGGCTGTTTCCATATTAGATTCCATTTTATGGAAATATAGAGTGACGGTCGTTCCCTCACCTACAGTACTCTCTACGTGGATCACCCCTTGAGATTGTTGAACAAACCCATAAACCATACTTAACCCTAAACCGGTCCCTTTCCCCACTTCTTTTGTAGTAAAAAAAGGTTCAAAGATTTTACTGATCATTTCTTGTGGAATTCCTTTGCCGGTATCAATAACAGAAATCGTGACATACTCACCTTTTTGCACGCGAAAACCGTTATTCCCTCTGTCTTCTTTTATAACGATATTCGACACTTGAAACGTTAACGTTCCTTTGTTATCCATAGCATCGCGTGCATTGAGAGCCAGATTGATAATGGCAGTCTCCAAAAGCGAGGGATCAACCCATATTTTCCATACGTCGTCCTCTATCATACTCCTGATCTCAATATTCACTCCAAGAACTGGCTTTAAAAGCAGTGTAATATTGGAAAAGAAGGTTTTAATATTAAGGATGGAAGGCTTAATAGGTTGTTTCTTGGCAAAAGTTAAAAGTCCTCTTGTCAATGAAGCGCCTCTAGTCACTGCATTTGCGGCCGCTTTTAACCGTTGCTTTTCGAAAGATCCTTCTGCAAACTCCGTTTGTAAAAGATCTAAATTACCCTGGATCACCATTAAAATATTATTAAAGTCATGGGCAATTCCCCCTGTTAATTGTCCCAATAAATCCATTTTTTGGAGTTGAAGATAATTTTGCTCCAATTCCTTTCTTTCTGTAACATCTTGTACGATTCCAGAAATTTCTAGAGGGACATGATTGATAGATTTCACTACGCCTGCTTCAAGTAGAATATAGCGGCTAAGACCCCCGTTATTTTTTAAGGAATATATTTCTGACAAAATAGGTTTACCGCTTCGTAAAGCAGTAAGAGATCGATGAAGATTGTTTTGATCAGAAGGTGCAATCTTTAAAAATAAATCGGAAGGAGTCTTTAGTTGGGAGTTAACCTCTAATTTTAAGATGCTTCTCACTTCCTCTGAGCACCAAATGGTATTCGTCGTCAAATCCCATGTCCAACTGCCCATTTTTGCTACTTTTTGAGCCAACATCAGATTTTTTTGAATAGATTCTAATGAACGCGTTTTAGCAATAATAATATATAAAAGATATAAGGCCCAACTTACAAAACAGGAAATCATTAAACCAAACAAAATAGTAATCTTTGTTAATGGCGTTGCAAAAATAGAAACACGGTGTTGCCTCTTTCCTATTTCAAGAAAGAAAGAAAGGTTAGGATCATGAAGAGCAAGCTTAAAACTTCTCTTTTCGAGTGCAGATGTTTGACCAGACTCAAAATTTGAATAGATAAGATTTTTACCTTCGTAAAGAGCGACATCATAATCATTGTAATTTTTTTCTAATAAATTACTATAAAGTTGCTTTAAAGTGAACGTAGCAATAACAAATCCTTGGTTTTTATTCTCTATAGTAATAGGCATGCCTATTAACAACGCTTGTTCTTCTTGAGAAATTTTTAATGAACCTAAAAATTGGGGAGCGTTAGAAAGAGTTGTCGCACTTGCAGAGAGAACATCTAACCTATTTTTTATCTCTTGAAGGTTTTCTTTCGATAAAAATGAATGAAGTGTAATGTCCAAGGTACCTTCTTTGCTCTTAATCCACGCGATATCTTCAAATCTTGGAAAACTTTCTAAAACAATTTCTATTGTATTGAGTAAAGATTGCGGCGAAATAGAAGAAACGGTCGCAACTTTTTGATTGATTTTTTGAAGAGCACTCAACGTCGTATTGATTTTATCTTCAACGAATATTCTAATAATTTTTGCATCCGTATCTATTTTCTCATGGATATATTTTTGTTCTGTAGATAATATTCCTGAGAGCAAAAGAATCGTCGTAACAAAAAAAGCAATCCCCCCTTCTAAAGAGTAATATCTAAAAACATTGAGATTTTTTGTACGCGCAACGTATTCAATATAAGCCCTTGTTCCTATAGACAGGAAAATAAGACCTAAAACAGTTGGGAGCGCCATTCCCAAATATCTATAAACAACTGTTATTCCAATCAAATAGCCCAAAAATGTGGCGAAACCTATAATAAAGACAAAGAGATTTAAAAATATAGGAAACAACAGAGAGATTTTAAATCGTTGATACCCTTGCAAAATAATTAAAGTTAAGGAAAATAGTATAAATGCAAGACAAGTTTCTGGGGCCAGACGACCAGGATATTGAGTTGCTGTCGTATTATAAGGTTCTATAAGAAGCTGATCAATTCCTAGGTTAATGTTAAAAATATATTGAGATAAAATAACCGTACTAAAGAGCCCTATCAATACTGCGCAACTAAAAGAAATATACTTCCAATTTCTGTTGAGCGCTAATAAGGCAATCCCGCTAAAAATAAATAAAAGCGCTGTATTAGTGGTCATAGCAATATAGCTAGCTTTTATCTGCATTAACAAAATGTTGTTGGTGTACCAACCAATCATTACAATGACGCCAGTGAATATAGTAAGAAGAGAAAAAGACACGCTAATAAATGGCATTCTTTTTATACCTACATTTAAGAGCCAAATTTGAATTTTTGGTTTTTATCTAAATGAGTGTTGATCCAATCCTGAAGATCTTCAACACTGAGAGCATTACTAAAATAATACCCTTGTCCTTCATCACACCCTAATTCCTTTAATTTTTTATAAACTTCAAAGGATTCAATTCCCTCTGCTACGACTTTAAGACCTAAAGCATGCGATAAATTAATAATTGCTTTCGTGATCACCAGGGATTCTGAATTAGAAAATAGGTCCAAAATAAAGCTTTTATCAATTTTTATTTCAGTAAATGGAACACGATGTAGCGTTAATAGAGAAGAATACCCAGTTCCAAAATCATCAAGAGCAATTTTAAAACCTTGAATGCGCAGCTTCGTCAAAATACTTAATTTTGAAATTGAATCTTCTGTAATGCCGTAACTTTCCGTAATTTCCAGACAAATCTCATTAGGACTGATTTTATAAGCTTTAATTTTTTCATGTAATTGCTCTAAAAACAAAGAGTCATTTAAGACAGGCAAAGAAATATTAATCGCAAGTGAATACATTTCTTCCTGTCGCCATAGCGCATAATCTTTAAAAGCGTTATCAAGCATAAAAAATGTTAATTCTTTGATAAAGCCTTCTTCTTCAGCAATCGGAATAAAAATACTAGGTGAAATAAAATCCTTGTTAAAAGGAGTCCAACGCAGAAGGGTCTCAACACCTATAAACTTTCCTGATTGAATGGAAATTTTTGGTTGATAGGCAACGAACATTTCATTTTGTTCTACAGCATTTTTAATGCTTTCAGTATCAGGAAAACGGCTATCTTTCTTTGCTTTCTCTATCAATTCAACAAAATCTTTAAGATTAAAAGGCTTGTGAAGAATCCCTGAGATAGAGAGCCCCCTCGTGTCTCCAAGGTGCTTCGCTATGTGTAGAACTTTTTCATCTTGACCACTCATAAGAATTATAGGAGTCGAACATTTTTCCAGTATAAGGAACTCTAAAAGCTCTATACCATTATGGTCTCCGAGCTTTAAATCAATGAAAATAAGATGAGGTGTAACAGTTGGATAAAGTTCTTTGAATCCAGAAGCTGTATACGTTGCATAAACCTTATAGCCCATTCTTTCAGCAGCTACTTGAAGAAGCTCTATAATTTGAAAGTCATCATCGACTATGAGAAGACTAGGGATGTGCATTGTTTTATCCCTCCCTGAATATAGCTCTTAATTATTAACTATATCGAAAAAATATAAATAATTTATTTATATCGAGAAGCATAACTCCTAAACCCAAATGAATACTCAATGATAATTATGATGTGAATCTTTCATTAGCGATCACTCCGACCATTTTTTCGATGCCAAGATCCATAGTAAAGGAGTAAAGTTAAAAGAAAATTAAGGCTGAATAAGGCTAATCTCAATTCTTTCCTTAAAAGCTCCGATGTTTTTCCTTTTGAGCGTAATCCCCCCTACTTCAGCCGTTGATTTA
The DNA here is from genome assembly GCF_002117145.1 of Candidatus Nucleicultrix amoebiphila FS5. Taxonomy (NCBI): domain Bacteria; kingdom Pseudomonadati; phylum Pseudomonadota; class Alphaproteobacteria; order Holosporales; family Nucleicultricaceae (SeqCode); genus Nucleicultrix (SeqCode); species Nucleicultrix amoebiphila (SeqCode). The sequence continues at coordinate 222,107 of NZ_CP008743.1, forward strand.
ACATGCGTACCACCACAAGGAACCTTAGAAAAACCCTCTATTTCCCAAAAACGTCTTTGAGATTCAATATCAGAAAATCCAGTTTTAATAAGAGCATCTTTCGCAATGATGCTCTTGTATTCGTTTAATATCTCAGCAAAAATGGTTGAAATATTCTTATCGTACACAAAATCTATACGTGCTTTATCTTCCCCAATATGAGCGCCTATTTTTTCAAGAGCTAACTTACGTGTTACAAGCTCGAGCACTAATTCAGCAGCAAAATGTAAACGCATCAGTTTATATCTGCGTGGCCAATTAATCTCCATCAAGACTCCATCTCCAGGATTAAGTCCATGACCTTCTTCTAATACATAAAAAATGAGCTTATCTTCTATAACTGAATCAAGAACTGAAAGACCATTAATAAATGTTTGATCGCTCTCCTGTCCCCCTGAGAATGAAAACGCAATGGTCTCCGCTAATAAAATTTTGTTTCCTGTTACAGAAGTGACTTTTGTATTTAAAACCTTTTGATAGGGATTTTCCCAAAAAACCTTACGCATGCAGTGGATCCATTGAAGTTTGTCTTAGTAAATAGATATAATTTCTTTTCCACATCTTCTGAACAAAAATCTTTCATGATTATTATTTTCTAAAGCTCGCCGTTAATTCAATGTGACTAGACCAAAGAAATTGATCAAGGGGTGTAATTGGCCCCATCTGATAACCTCCCAAGACTAATTCACGCGCATCGCGTGCAAATGAAGCTGGATTGCAGGAGATCATTATCACTAATGGGACATTAGACTTTGCCAATACTTTACATTGACTAAAAGCGCCTACTCTTGGTGGATCGAGTACAACACAATCATAGCCACTAAGCTCTTTTTCTTTTAAAGGATTGGTAAAAAGATTGCGTTCAAATATATGAATAGGACGTTTTGAAGCTTGAATTGCTTTTCGCAGAGCTATGAGAGCTTTCGGATCCATTTCATAAGCGTCTACAGGACAAAAACGTGCCAAAGGAAGAGAGAGAGTCCCTCTTCCACAAAATAGATCTGCTGCTCTTTTACACGGAGACTTAATTTCGGCTTGAATTATTTTAGCCAAGGTTTCATCAATCAATTCACTAACCTGCAAAAAGCTATCTGCTTCAACGTCGACCATGACTTGATCAAAAGAGACTTGAGGTTGACGAAAGCAAACAACGGTTTCTTGGGTATCTTCTGATTTTATACTTAGCCTTGCAAGGTTTTGAGATCTGGCAAATTCAACGAGCATTTCTCTCTCATGGAGTTCAAGCTCACGAGGTGCTTTAAATTTAAAGATTAGGTCGAGACCAGATTGGGTGTCTGTTATTAATATTTCTGCCTTCTCTTGTTTATAAAAAAATTTCTGACAAAAGCTTTTTAAAGGCGTGATCAACGTTTCAATTGAAGGAGTAACCAAGGGACAACAGTCAATAGACACAATATCATGACTTTCACGCTTATAATATCCCAGCAACACCGTACTTTTCGTTTTATGCGCTTTCAAGCTAACCCGTCGTCGACTGTTGGGAGGAATATAAACGATAGAGTTCATTGTAATATTTTGAAAACCTTGTTGATTTAAAGCGCCTATAATTTTATTAGCCTTAAAGTCTCGATAGCTTTCCCGATCTAAGTGCTGAAGAGAGCATCCTCCACAAACAGTAAAATACGGGCATGATGGGGGGATTCGAAGAGGACTCGCTTTTATAATATCAAGAAGATTTGCTCGTGTTTGACCATGATCCACAATCTCAACACGAACTTCTTCACCTGGCAACGTATAAGGAACAGCAATCATTTTTTGATCAAGTCGTGCCACCCCATCACCATGATGGCCGAGACTTTCGATGGTGAGTATCTTTTCTACTCTATTTTTCATGCTCTTCTAAGGACATCTATTACGTTTGACCTATCTTTGCACCCATAGGAATTTTTTGTATACATAAAAAATTATTATGGTTGTTTTTGTGCATAGAATAGAAATTCTTCTTACGATCAAAAGAAAAAATCTAAAGATTTTAAGACACTGCCGATAGAGACTTTACACGTATGTTTTCTTTAAAATATCTCTCAATATCTTCTTTAATCAAAGGTTTACTAAAGTAATACCCTTGAGCCTGTTGACATTCTTGTTGCTTTAAGAAGTTAAGGTGTGTGCTCGTTTCAACTCCTTCAGCGACCACTTCTAAATCTAAGCTATTCGCCATAGAAATAATAGCTCTAATCAATACATCATCATTTCGATTTTGCCCAATGTTATGAACAAAGCTCTGATCTATCTTAAGGCGGTCAACAGGGATTTTTCTGAGATAATTTAGAGTATTAGTGCCTGTTCCAAAGTCATCGAGAGCAATTCGTATTCCATAGTTCTTTATTTCTTCAATTTTATTAATTTCATCAATATTACCAATAATAATATTTTCCGTAAGTTCTATCTCAAGATATTGTGGTTCAAGACCGGTTTCTTCAAGAATAGATTTTATAAAACTCACAAAATTAGGTTGCCTAAATTGTTGATTTGCTACGTTTACAGCTATATAAATTTTTGGATACCCTTGATCTTGCCATGCTTTATTTTGCTTGCAAGCAGTTCTCAAAACCCACTCACCAATTGGAATAATTAGTCCTGTTTCCTCAGCAAAAGGAATAAAATCAATTGGTAACATCAAACCATATTTGGGATGGTTCCAGCGAATAAGTGCTTCTACACCACTAATAACATTCGTTTCTAAATTTAATTGTGGCTGGTAGCATAAAAAGAACTCATCGTTTTGAATAGCATGCCTTAGCTCCGTTTCTCGTTCAAATCGTAATAAGCTCTGTTGATTGAGCTCTGGAGTATAAAATTGAAAATTATTTCCTCCTGATTCTTTTGCTTTATACATGGCGAGGTCTGCATTTCTCAATAAGTCTTCAACTGTAACTCCATCCTTTGGACAGACGCATATTCCGATACTAGCCGTTGTAATTATTTCTCTTTTGGCAATAACAAGAGGTTCTTTGATAATTGCTAATAATTTTCGTGCAATGCGTGCTATTTGATCACTTTTGGTAATATTTGTGAGAATTAACACGAATTCGTCACCACCCAAACGTACGAGTGTATCAGATTCTCTGGAGTTACTCTTTAAACGCTTTGAAATAATTTTGAGGAGTTCATCTCCAGCTTCATGATTCAAACTATCATTAATTAATTTAAATCGATCCAAATCAAAAAATAAAACAGCCAACTGCGTATTATTGCGTTCACATTGGGAAATTCCTTGCAATAAACGATCCATTAACAGAACACGATTAGGTAAATTTGTTAGGGCATCATGAGTGGCTTGATATTCGAGCTTCGATTCAAGATGAGCGCGACGTGTAATATCATGGAAACTCCAAACGCGCCCAATAGTTTTATCATTTAACTTATGGGGCTGGGAGTATCTCTCATAAATGTTCCCGTTTTTAAGCTTCACCACATCTATGGTAATGGCATCAGGCTTTTCTCTTAATTGTAGGAGTTTAGTATGAAATTCTTCAGGCGATTCCAGTGCATTAATCACATATTCAAGAATTATCTTATTATTTTGTGTCTCCAAGAGAGATTGGGGAAACTGCCACATCTCAATGAGTTTATTGTTGTAATCTACAATTGATTCATTTTTATCAAGGACAAGAATGGCATCCGTTGACGATTCCAACGTTGCTCGAATTAATGAAAGAGATTGTTGCAAAGAATCAGAACGTTCATCGACAGCTTTTTCTAGGTATTTAGTATAGATCCTCGATTCTTGTGTAAGTTGCCATTTTTTAGTCAAGGCACACGCAAGTTGACGTACAGCTATATTATCGAATGGTTTTTTAAGAATTAAGAGATTATCGTTTGTTCCCAATTCACGAACGGTATCTTCCCAAGTGTAATCTGAATAAGCTGAGCATATCACGATTTGGATATCTCGATCCAATTCCCAAATATGTTTAATCGTTTCTATTCCGTCCCATCCTGGAGGCATACGAATATCAACAAAAGCAAGTGAATAAGGATTTCCTTCTTTTAATGCCCTATTGATGTATTCCACGCCTTCTTGCCCTTGCGAAACTGTATCAATTTCAAATAAGGGGAGCGAAATTTTTTGGCCTGTCGTCTTTTCCTGGCTATCATCAAAAATTTGTTTCTCTAAAGAATCCAATTGAGTATTTTCACGATTTGACGTCAAAATTTTAATAAAATCGCGATGAATTTCGGGGTTATCATCAATGATTAATATTCTTAAGTGCTTTTCTTGAGCCATTTCAGAATCACTTTTTCCATGAATTCAATGGATTAATGTTTTTTAAATAATATTAGCTAGTTAGATTAATCTTTAAAGGTAAAGTAAGAGTAAAAATAGCGCCCATCCCTACTCCCTCACTATATGCAGTTAAATCACCGCCCATCTCTCTGGCTTTTAAGACTGAATTGTGTAAACCAAATCCATGCCCGTGTTTTTTGGTCGTAAATCCGAAAGTGAATAATTTAGATAAATTCTCTTTTGTGACACCCATTCCATTGTCTTGAATAACTAAGTTTACATATTGATGATCTTCAGAAGGATGGATTCCTATATATATTTCTTTTTCTTTAGGAGGAGTATTCGTATTTACGGCATCTTGCGCATTGCCAATCAAATTTACAAGGATTTGCATTAGATCTGTTTTATCTGTGTATATAAAAGGATTTTCTCTAAATTCTTTTATGAGCTTAATGCCTTTCTTATTAAAGGCGCTTCCTGTAATTTGTAGCGATGTTTCAACAATTTCCGGTAAGAAAACTTTTTCTTTAACTTGCGAAACTTTGCTAAAAGATTGCTGAGCTACAACAATTTCTTTGATATGCTTAATATGCGTCGTCAAATTTTCAACTTCTTTAACAAGGTCTGAATGATTTTTTTCCAAAAGCTCTTTAAGAGCCGAAAAATACTCAGGAATAAGCTTACCCTTAGGATCATGAGTGAAATAATCCTTAAGGTTATGTTGATTTTTCTTAACCAAATCAAGGGCAATAAAGAGTTTTTTATAATGAGGTTTCATTATACTTTCACTCAATAAATTAACTGAAACATTCGCACTATTGAGTATATTGCCGACATTGTGAAGAATTGAAGTTGCAACTTCAGCCATACCAGCGTGTTTTGCAGATACAACGAGTTGTTGATTCAATTCAAACACTTTATTTTCAGCTATTTTTCTCTTGCTAATATCCATAGAAATGCCATTTAAAACAAGATGGTTATTGGCTTTAACATGGGCAATAGATCCTTTCAGATAATACCATCCATACTTTTTATTTTTTTGAAAGATGCGCACTTCCTTTTCAAACTCAGCACCTGCTCCATGACTGAAAAGCTGATCCACTGTTTTTTCAAGAAAATCTCTGTCTTCTTCATGTATGTATTTGAGAAAATTTGCATAAGTAGGAGGAGCCTCTGAGACATCCAATCCAACCATTCTATATATTTCTTTTGACCATATAATCATATCAGCATCACGATCGTAGACCCAATATCCAAGATGAGCGATATGCTGAGCGTTCTCTAATTTTTCGTTTGTGTCGATGAGCTCTCGAGAGGAAATTTCCATAGAACGTTCTAACGTATACCGTTCTTGATCCATTTCCACGTAAACATTGTTAATTGATTTAATAAATTGGTGCCAAGATTCACTGTTTTGCGGGACATCCATGGATATTCCGATTCGATTCATTTGTCGCGAGAGTAATTTGTGCAAATCCATACTAAATCTAAGATTCAGAAAAAATTGTGAGGGTCATCGTTTGATTGTGGAGATCACAAGTTCCCATGACATGGGGAGACAATTCTCCATAAGAATAAAAACCAACTTGCTGGGAATTTTTGGGTAAGTTATTTAAGAGACTTTCTGTTTCTTCTTCTGTTCTTTCACCTAATACGAGTCGTCTCCCAACACAACTAATAGCAACAGCTAAAATAGGGCCTTTGATGTGATTATCATTGGCAAACAATCTTTGATTGGCTATTTCCCCTGCGTCACTGGCGCTCGTGATCAGCCTATCAAAATTCGCACGCATTAACTGAGCGAAATAACCATTTGGCATATCACCTGCAAATGTTAGTGATTGTTCCTTTTCATCTATAGACAGAATAGTCCTTACAAGCTGCTTAGAAGAGTCGGCATCTTCCCTAATGGCTAAAGGAAAAAGTAATCCAGAAGCGGGTAATTCAGCAGCTCTTTCGCCCAGATATTCTTTGTAAAGTTGAAGAGCTGGTTGGTTGTCTAGAGTATAGAGAACGTTATTTTTTGAGCGCGTTATGCGTCGTTCAACACCAAAGATATCCCATCCGCCTTTTGACGCATGAGCAATCTGTACTGAATTACCATACAAACCAACAGCCACTATCTGATTTTGAACAATTTTTCCTTCATAGATTGTCCAAGTACTTACAAAATTTTTACCATCAGCAGCAAGCCCGCCAGTGACTGTTACTTCTGGCTTATTGATAGTATTCAGCCCTCTCGCTAACTCTGATCCATTAACATTAAGACCATCCGAGAGAACAAAAATGCCCTTGAGATCATTCTTATCCAACTGTTTTGCAAGACTTTCTCCCGCTTTAAATGAATCAATAGATACGTCTATGGTGTATTGCGCTAATTGAAGCTTTGTTTTCTCAAAGCGTGCAATCGCAACAGACAAGCTATTGTCATTGATTTTGGCCCCTGCAATTTCACCCGCACTAGAACATCCAATGATTTTTGATTGCGGGTAATGTTTCACAAGTTCTTGAATAGGCGCAGCATTATTAACAAACTGAGGAGAGGAAAAAATCAGAATTAATGTATTTTCTGAATCTAGTTCTGGAAAAGTTTGAACAGACCAGCCCTTTTTATCTAGATATTGGATTGTCTCTAATTTCATAAAGAAGCTCTTATAATTATTATTATGTAGATTAAAACTCTTTAGTATTAAAAAATGATTAATTCTAGATGATCTATTTAAAGCGCAATTTCTCCTGTTAATTTTCTTTTCAGTTTAGTAATAAAGCGCTTCATATGAGGATCCGAATGATCAAAGGGAATATCTGTAAACTTAAACCATTGAATACTATTAAATTCCTGTTCATCAAACTCATAATGGTCTCTGTGATTTCCCTTCAAAACATACCAAAAGCTTACATCCGTATGTCCTGCAGTTAATCCAACGGTAAGTGTTGATGTGAGAAATAATGGCGTTTCTTGCCAAAACTTAGCTTCAATTTTGAGTTCTTCAAAACATTCACGTCGTACAGTCTCTTGAGGATGTTCATCCTGTTCGACATGCCCGCCAGGAGGAAGCCAAAGTTGAGATTTTTTATGATCAACCAGTAATATTTTTTCTTCATTTTCATCAAAAACAACAAAATATGAAACAAGATGTTTGGGAGGGATATCAGGTTTCTTTGTACGAAATATAGGCTTTCCGCTTTTAATCCAATTGACTGTATCCTTAATATGGTGTTGTTCTAGACCGTCAAAGGGTTGTATCTTTTGAATCATAGAGAGAATTAACTCTCGATCCGAAGTTTGCGTCATCATAGCACTCTCTAAAAATTGTTAATGAAATCTGTTACAGAAAAGCTTCTTATGTTTATACACGTAGACTTTCTGATTGACCATACGATACAAAAGAATTTCAAAAAAAATCAAACTCTAACCTTGTTTTAAAAGTTTTTCACAAGCCTTTCGGATCTGCATCTGTTGCTCATTAAAGAGTGGCTGATCGTTAAAATAAATCTCGCCATTCTCTTTTACTTTTACAGTGCCAATATCTGCGTAATTTATTAAAACGTTCTTATCTGGTTGCACCCCAATTTGAGAATATTGGTTATTCAAAACGTTCAGTTGGTTACTTTGACTATTATCTCCAATAGTAATCCCATTAGTCTGAAACTGCTCTTGCGTATTAGCTACTGTTTGTTGAAGGCTATTTGCAGCTGATTGCAAAAGTTGAACGTCATTCGCATTGAGCTTCGATTGATTGTCCGTAAGCATAGATTGCACATTTGAAAGATTCTGCTGCACTGCATCAAGAGCTTGAACATTTTGTGTAATAGCTGTCTGAGCTGACCCTATCGCATTTAAACTATCATTCTGCAATATGTTAATACGTTGCAGTATTGAAGGATCTGTTTGATACGCCGTAAATTGCTGAGTAAGAAGCGGTGCTTGGGAAGATAAAGTTTGGGTGACTGTATTAATAAGCGTCGGTGAAGTTCCCAGTTCTTGGACAAGGCTTTGAAGTTGTTGCAAACTCGTTGTCAACTGAGCTGCTGCTGTCGCTTTACTTGTAGCATCCAAATTTGCTTGAGAAAGAATATTTTGTGCTGCCGAAAGACTCTCCGATGTATTTAACAAATTTGAATTTATTTGGTTTGCTGTATTTGCAAGCTGGTTGGTTGCCTGGGTAATCGCATTACGTGATTGAGTCAAAGTTTCTAGAGAGGCTGCAGTTTTAGTGGGCGTTGGTCTTAAATATTTTGTCACATCGAGTCGAATTGGGATGGTTATCTCTTTTGGAGGCCTAATTTTAATTCCCCCAGAGAGCTCTGCGGATTCAACTTTGTTACCATCGACATCTACCCCTTCTTTATAGGCTACATCTTCTTGAGGCAAGGCATCAATGACGAGTTCATTGCAAAGATCTTTTGTGAGTTTAAGAGGAATTGTAACCTTTTCGGACGCCTCTTTCGACACTGCAGCGATATTAATCGCGCTCAGAAAAATAAGAGTTAATATATATTTTATCTGCTTCAAACAAGGACTCTCTTTCTAAAAATTAAGTTGCTTAGACCAACCACGATCCAAGCAACCAACAACTCAGGAAAAATTTTATTGTATTACACAACTTCCCTTTTTTTCGTTTTTCTTGGTAACAACAGTTGTTGAAATAATTTCATGATCTAAGTCAAGCATTCCTTGGATAGTATGAATTTCAATTTTATCTCCATGCTCTATTTCTTTTTTTGCAACCACATCGTCTTTAACAGTTACGTTAAGAAATTGACGCATCTTCATCTACAATTATTATTTAGTAATTTTATCAATAAGTTGCTGATTGAAGCAGTCATAGGTTACTATTTGGTTAAAATTTTTACCGCAAGGGGGTTTTAAATCAACTTGTTGAGCGCTAATGAGCCGTATATCCCCCATCAACAACGAGCTCTGAACCTGTCATGTAAGATGAGTCATCAGATGCCAACATTAGGACTGGACGGGCAATTTCGCTGGCATGGGCTGGGCGTGCCATAATTGTACTCGCTAGGATTTGTTTGGTATGTTCAGTATCCTTAATAAGGTCTGCAGTCATCGGGGTATCCACAAGACCTGGATGCACCGAGTTCACGCGAATATTATATTTAGCAAGATCTACAGCAGCTGCTTTACTCAGCTCTCGCACAGCCCCTTTCGAGGCTTCATAGGCTGCAGCAGCAGGAGCGCCAATAATACCATAGATCGAAGAAATATTAATAATAGATCCGCCCCCCGCTTTTTGCATTGCAGGCACAATATATTTACACCCTAGAAAAACTCCCCGTGCATTGACACGAAAAATTTTTTCCCATTCATCACTCGTTGTTTCATCAATAGTTTTAAAAAGAAGAATACCTGCATTGTTTACCAAGACATCCACTTTGCCATAAGTCTCTAGCGCAAATGAGATAGATTTTTTCCAATCATCTTCATTCCCAACGTCTATCTTCACAAAACTTGCGTGATGACCAGCTTTAATAATGTCATGAGTGGTGAGCTGTCCTGCTTTTTCATTAATGTCAGCAACAATAATTTTTGCTCCTTCTGAAGCAAAAAGTATAGCTTCTTCTCTGCCCATCCCCATACCTGCACCAGTTATTAATGCTACCTTGCCTGCAAGCCTACCCATGCCTATTCTCCACAGATGAATGTACGTAGGCTATAAGTATAGGATAAAATTTAATAAATCTTAAAAAAGTCATTAATTTTCAGATACTAACACAAAACAATAGGTATGTACTGATGCGTACAGATTAGATTAACCGTGGACATAAGTACTAGCATCTTTGACTTCCATATCTTCTTTTATTTTCTTCGTTTTAGGTAATTTAAAAGTCAACAAGCCTGAGAGTAAAATTATAATAGGCAGAATCATAAAAGCAGTAGTTAATTCATCTGTACCATAAGAACGAGCGCCATCGATTCCATAGTTACCCTGCCATTTATAATCTAAATACCAGCCTATGATTTGTTGGATCATTGCACCTCCAAGCATATTGAGCGTATTCACTACACCAAGTGCAAGACCTGAATCTTTAGCTGATGTATATTGTGCAGCACCTGCAAAGCATACCATTTCAGCACCACACAAAATACCAATCAAAGTTAGCAAGATAACCAATCCAGTGATTGATAAAAGATCAGTATAAAGCAAAATGATAAGGGCTAAAAATAACCCTATTGCAGAAACAAGAATACTTCCTTTTAAGACGTGCCATTTCAAACTTATCCAAGGCAACAAAAGACTTCCAATGGTTAATCCGCCATACATAGAAAGAGTAATTTGAGCTGCTTCTGCGCGTGCAAGAGAAAATTTTTGCATTAAAAAGGCAGTTCCCCAGAGATCTGCAATGACACAAAGCGGTGTGTAAACACTGATAGCAATAAGAGAGTAAAGGACTATTTCTCTTTTTTTTAATACTGCACCGATTCCTCTTGTTAAATCCATAAGAGAATTGCTTTTCACTCCTTCTCTATAGCGCCAGCTTGGTACAAAAATCATCACTATTAACAGTAAAAAGAGTCCCAAAACGACACATAGAAATAAACTATTCTTCCATCCAAATCCGTCAATCAATTTAACCAAGACTTTTCCAGAAAGTAACGCCCCTATTGTTCCTAGAGAAAGCGTTGCGCCCATGAGCAATCCTCGCATTTTTAAAGGCACATGATCTGATACTATTTTAAGAGCGCAGATAAATGCAGGTGCCGAACCAATCCCTATTAAAAACCGCGCAAATTGAAGCATCCATACATGTGTTGAAAAAGCAAAAAGTAACGTGCCCAAAAGACAGAGAAAAATTGAAAAGGCTATCACCTTCTTGACGCCAATTCGATCTAGGATAAATCCCAAAGGGACTTGCAAAAACGAATAAGCATAGAGGTAAATAGCTCCAAGAGACGAAAACTGTTCAGCCGTTAATTTAAAAATCTCTCGAAGTTCCACGACCATGATCCCTGGTGAAACCCTTAGAATATACTGATATAGATAGAACAAAGAGATGATAAACCAAGCAAGGTAGTATGTGGTACGTGTATTAGCATTAAGTTTTAGAGTTTTCATAAAAACAAATCCTACAATTCAAATAAACACTCTACCTTGAAAATTACGCATAGGACTCGATAGATAGAAAAAACCAGCCCTACGAGATTCTAGGTCGTGCTGATTTAATAAATAGTTTTTGTTGAATGAGATATAATTTCATGCTTAAGTAGTTATGGGATGTCTTGCACGAATTGTCAATGATTGTTCTACTATCTGTTAAAATCAATATTATTTTTTCTCTTTCTATTGACAAAATAACTTTTCATCACCATATATCATAAAGTTATTCCCCAGTTCTTCTCCCTCCTACCGAGCTTCTTTGCCTTTTTCTTTTACATTCAATTAATCCTATTTTCCCCCCTCTTAATTTTTATTTGTTTTTCCAATATTAAAATAAGGAGCACCTCCATGGCGAAAATTCTCTTGCCATTTATATGTATTTTATCTCTTGTTGTGTGTGCTAGCGAAGTTGATATATCAGTCCCTGGTTTTCCTGAAATGTCTCATTATTTCGGAGTAAATGATGGGACTATCCAACTTACGATAGCCTATAATTTTATTGGATTCTGTCTTGCTAGCCTTTTTTATGGGCCATTATCGGAAGCCTTTGGGCGCAGGCCAATAATGATCATTGGCAATACACTTTTATTGATAGGCTCAATTGCTTGCGTGATCTCTCCCAATATTCCATTTCTTTTATGTGCACGATTTGTGCAAGGAATCGGAGCAAGTACTTCGGCGGTACTTGTATTTGCAATTATTGCAGATGTCTACCAAGGGAAACAATCTATAAAAATCATCTCTATTATGAATGCAGTTTTAACGATTATTATAACTATAGCCCCAATCGTTGGAGGCTTTATCACTGAAATCGTTGGATGGCGTGGTAATTACGGTATCGTGGCGATTATTGCTTGTCTGTCTTGGGGAAGTATTATCTTAAAACTACCTGAAACGATAACATCTTGTAGAACCGTTATTTTGAAACCTGTCGTGAAAGATTACGTAAAGCTTTTCACCGATGGAAAATTTTTATGTGTTTCGATAATCCCAAGCATACTTTATGCCTGCTATCTGACTTTTATTACAGCGGCTCCATTTTTATACCAAGACACATTTAAGATGACTCTTAGACTTTATGTAGCACATCAAGGAATTATCGTATTTTCTTTTGCTATTATCAGCATTTTTGCTCCAAAGATTACATCAAATTTGGGTTCGCACTTTGTTACAATTTTGGGGTTATCCCTCACTTTTGTAGGAGGGTTAGCAATGTGGTTAAGTGTTTCTATTTCGGCAAACACTCCAAATTTCATCACATTCACAATGACTATTTTTTCAATAGGTTTTGCTCTGTGTTATCCAGTGATATTTTCTTCTTCACTTGAAATATTTCCAGAGATAAAAGGGACAGCCTCCTCTGCCATTATGTCCATGCGGGCGCTCATATGCTCAGCATTGATAAGCATTTCTGGATATTTTTATAATGATCATATTTTCAGTATTGGACTTTTAATTTTTATTGGAAGTTGCATAGGAGTTATCCTTTATGCAATATGGAAAAAATTTCTAAGACATTGACTAAAATTATTTTTTAAGTCTTTTTAAGAGAGCACCTCTTTCACAAAGGAACTAAAATGAATATTATTCAAAAATCACGTATCGTATTTTTAACCTTCATTTCTTTAATAACTTTCTCCTATGGCACTGCAACTGCCACGGAGGAATATTGGCAAGATGAAAGCACAAAAATAACCTTTGGCAAAGTGGTTGAAACTACTGGACAATTTAAAGCTGCCATGAAAGGAGAGCATCCAGAACAAGGAAAAAAGGCAAAGCCAATTGAACTGGAAGCCAATTTTCTTGGATATGAGTGTGATGACAAAAGTAAGACTTCTAGAAAGAAGTACGCATTATCCGCATTTACCGGAGCAGATTTCGTTGAAGTGGATCCTTCTTATGTTTCAATAGCAACAACATCTTATAAAGAACTTTCTAAACAAGAGCGTCCTGAATCAGATCTTGTGAATCAGTGGGTTCAGGTTATGCGCTATACAACGTACGAACGTCCCGATGGTAAGGAATTTATTGAGGTCACGGGTCCTTTACATTTTCAAATGCGCGAAAAAAAAACAAGTATTATAAAATCTGATCTACGCGTTTGCGTTAACGAAAAGTCGCAATTATGCAAATTTCAATGGGTTACGCGACACTTTATAAATTATTACGATGTTCAAGAGACTAAAATATCTATTTGGACAAAACCAAGTCAAGACAATGAAGATGGCAAAGAGTTAGTTTCGGAAGAAGTAAAAACAGAACGCGTTTTAAAACGTTCTAATGCTCAGGAACATAAATGTGGAGAAGAAACGCTCTAGACAAATGGCCTGCTTCACAATATATAGTTAAAAAAATAAAAAATACGCAGGAAATTTATAATGCGCCTGTTAAAGAAAATTATAATTGCGGGATGTATCCTATTCGCCTCTTCCTCCATCAAAGCAAAGAGTGCCCAAGAAATGTCTGAATTTCCTACTCTTACTATTTTACAACATGACCTTGTTGATCATAAAATGACTCTTTTGCGTAAAAAGGAAACAAAGCCTCACGAATTTGGTCAGCTCTTACGTGAGATTGCTCTTCTTATTGGTTATGAAATAACACGTTCTCTTGATACAAAACAAATTTCAATTGAAACACCTATGAGCAAAACGATAGGGCGTGTTGTCGATGAAAGCCAGATAGTGATAGTGCCCATTTTACGAGCAGGACTTGGAATGGCTGAAGGTTTACATAAGCTCCTTCCTGCAGCAAGTTTTGGACATATAGGATTGTATCGTCATCATGAAACTAAAAAGCCCGTAGAGTATCTTTTTAAAATCCCACCAGTTAAAAATCAGCTTTTTATCGTTGTGGATCCAATGCTTGCTACGGGTAATTCTGCAGTCTATGGCGTTGATAAACTTATAAAAGCAGGAGTCCCAGCAGAGAGAATTCGTTTTATGGCCCTTTTGGTCGCACCGGAAGGAATGCGTACGTTTCAAAAAGCACATCCAACGATTCCTGTATATGCAGCAGCTTTAGACGATAAACTCGATAAGAATGCTTATATCATCCCAGGCTTAGGAGACGCAGGTGATCGTCTTTACGGCACTGAATAAGCTTATAAATTTGGCGTTGCTGATTCAATCATTATCCCCCAGATGAATCCAAGCGATGTACAGTTCCTTCGGGAAGATTAACCGTCGTGACTGTTGTAACGATGTTCCTGTCTTGGCGAGTAATATAGTTACTGGTCAATATGACGGCGCCTTGACAGCTGACAGAATAGGTTATGCGAAATTTATAAGTAACGAGTTGATCTTCTCTCCCTCCCCCAGCATTGTCTTCACTTTTTTGGCCAATTCTATCAACCTTTGCACATTGAGGCGAATCTATTTTGGGCTCAACTTGAGAAGTATGTTCAACTTCAATTTTTTGTAGGTCCCTAATGCTATTAACTTCTGAAGTGAAAAAGAGCATAGGAAGAAATACAACAAGTCTGTTGATATTAACTTTTATAGGATTCTTCATAGTCATATGTTAATTATCTTTGTATATAGTTAATGGTCAGTTAACGAATGAAGCAGATAACATGAAGAATACCCCTGCTCTCTCTATAGGCCTTATGAGCGGTACATCAATGGATGGAATTGATGCCGCTCTCATTGAAACTGATGGTAATTTTCACATCAAAGAGCTGACGCATCTCTCTTTTTCTTACCCACGAGAAGTTCATTTTATATTAAAAGCTGCAGAATATGCTGTTCATAAACATTCAGGTAATTTAAAGAATTTGGATCAACTTCCCCTAAATTCTTACTTTCTTTCTTATCTGACTGATCGTCTGGCATTAGAAATAGAGGAGTCACAACTCCTCTTAAAGGAGGCAGAATACTATCTAAATGCAACAGCAAACTGCGCATTTACCATTCAAGGTATAGAACTGCATTCCACTCAGCTCCATGCACAAGCAGTTCAAAAGCTCTTGGATTGCACAAATTATCCACACGAGGCTATTGATGTTGTTGGGTATCATGGTCAAACGCTTTTTCACCATCCTGCAAATCACACGAGTATCCAGATAGGATCTGGGCAATTATTAGCTAATTTAACTAATATTTCTGTGGTCAATGATTTCCGTCGTCAGGACGTTGAAGCTGGGGGACAAGGAGCTCCTTTTGCGCCTCTCTTTCATCAAGCACTTGCTGCTCGAGATAATCTCTTCCCCCTTGCTGTTATTAATTGTGGCGGAATTGCTAATCTCTCCCTTATCATGGGTCCTTCTCCTTCAGATGTTCTTGGTTTCGATACAGGCCCAGGAAATGGATTGATTGATCTTTTTGTAAAACAACGCACGCGATCACAAGAATTGATGGATATGGATGGTCGATATGGCGTAAAGGGCAATGTACAACAAATTGTTCTTGATCAGCTTTACTCTCATTCGATTCTGGTCGAGGGAATGAATTATTTTGATTTGCCGCCTCCAAAATCTTTGGACATCAACGAGATGCGTCTTATTCCAGAGCTTGACACGTTAAGTCTTCAAGATGGGTGCGCAACATTAGAAGCCTTTACTGCTGATTCTATTGTTCAAGGTCTTTGTCAAATAGACCCTCCCAAGTTTTTACAGATTGTATTAGCTGGTGGAGGATGGAATAATCCTATTATTCTAAAAGAGTTAAAATCACGAGTTCACAAACATTTAGGATTGGAAACAGTCATCAAAACGGCCGATCAAATTGGCTGGAAAAGTCAAGCTTTGGAAGCACAAATTTTTGCTTATCTCGCCGTCAGAAGTCAACGAAAACTTCCAATTAGTTATCCTAATATTACACGTGTTCCAAAGCCATTGACAGGAGGAACGCTCTCTCTTCCTAATAAAACCTCAGCGATGCATCTTTAAAGAGTCATTGATGAGTGTTTCCACAACACTGGGATCAGTAAGTGTCGACGTATCGCCAAGAGAATCAAATTCCTTAGCCGCTATTTTTCTTAAAATACGACGCATAATCTTTCCAGACCGAGTCCTTGGCAGATTGGACGCCCATTGAATAATATCAGGTTTAGCGATAGATCCAATTTCTTTACGCACTATGTCAATCAATTCTCTCATTAAAAGATCAGAGGGTTCAGCATGCGCCACAAGCAGAACATACGCGTAGATCCCCTGCCCCTTAATCTCATGAGGATATCCAACAACAGCACTTTCAGCAACGAGAGGATGAGAGTCCAATGCACTTTCTATTTCAGCGGTACCCAATCGATGACCGGAAACATTGATCACATCGTCAACACGCCCAGTGATCCAATAGTAACCATCACGATCACGTTTTGCGCCATCTCCAGTGGTATACATTCCCTTAAAAGTTGTGAAATAAGTTTTGATAAAGCGCTCATGATCACCAAAAACCGATCGCATAATCCCAGGCCATGAATCAAGGATTACGAGATTTCCCTCTGCTTCACCTTCAAGTAGTTTGCCATCGTTATCCACAATGCCTGGACGTATTCCAAAAAAGGGAAAAGTTGCGGATCCTGGTTTTAAATCAATAGCGCCTGGCAGGGGGGTAATTAAGATGCCCCCCGTTTCAGTTTGCCACCAAGTATCTACAATAGGACATTGCGCATTACCAACAATTGAATAATACCATTGCCAGGCTTCAGGATTAATAGGCTCTCCCACAGTTCCTAAGATTCGCAATGATGCGCGACTTGTTTTTAAAACAGGTTCATTTCCTTCTCTCATTAAGGCTCTAATGGCTGTCGGAGCAGTATAGAAAATGTTTACTTTATGCTTATCAATGACTTGCCAGAACCGTGAATAATCAGGATAGTTAGGAATTCCTTCAAACAATACAACTGTAGCACCATTACATAGAGGACCATAAATACTATAGGTGTGACCTGTCACCCATCCAATATCTGCTGTACACCAATAAACTTCTCCAGGTTTATAATCAAAGATATAGCGGTGGGTAATAGCAGAAAAAACAAGATACCCCCCAGTTGTATGAAGAACCCCCTTTGGCTTTCCCGTAGAACCCGAAGTATAGAGAATAAAGAGTGGGTCTTCCGCTCCCATTTCTTCAGGCTCACACTTTAAGTCAGCTTTAGACATGAGATCATGATACCAAATATCACGTCCGGCCTTCATATTCACAGAAGCACCTGTATTCTGAATGATAATCACTTTTTCAACCGAATGAATATCCTTATGGGTCAGGGCTTTATCAACATTCTCTTTCAAGGGAATTGTTTTTCCACCACGCCGGCCTTCATCTGAAGTAATGATAATGTTTGAACCACAATCGATTATTCGTCCAGCCAATGATTCTGGAGAAAAGCCACCAAATACTACTGAATGAATCGCTCCAATTCTAGTGCACGCTAACATAACCACAACAGCCTCTGGGATCATTGGAAGATATATGGTTACTCGATCGCCGCGCTTTATTCCTTGAGATTTCAAGACATTGGAAAATCGACAAACTTCTTTATAAAGATCGTTATAAGTTAATTTTTTAGAGGGCTGTGTCGGTTCATCAGGTTCCCAAATAATTGCTACTTGGTCGCCTAAAGAAGCTAAATTTCTATCTAAACAGTTTACTGATACGTTCAGTGTGCCATCTTCGAACCACCGAATTCGAAAATCATCAAAAGCAAAAGAGCTATTTTTAACTTTGGTAAATGGTTTGATCCAATCAATACATTTGGCTTGCTCGCGCCAAAAGCCTTCTGGATCGTCTATGGATTGTTGATAGAGGCTTTGATATTGATTTCTCTTAATCCATGCAGATTTTTCTATATTCTGTTTGATTGCATACTGTTCAGAATGATTCATGCCTGTTCCTGTTATATTTGTTTTAAGAAGCATTGTGTGCGGAATCAAAGATTTGTCAACACACTGAAATCAAAATCATTGCAATTCTCTATAGAGTGATGGAAGAAATATCAAAGCTGTCTAATGACTCAAAATAAAACATTTACAGTGTCTACTTATTACCAATATAATAATTCTATAAAAAATATCCAATTATATAATTCATAAAATTTTAACGAATTAATGGCTAATATTGTTATATATTTACATTAATTATCATTGGGGATTACTATGAATATAATCTATTTTATTTATTTTGTTTTATTATTTTCTAACAGTTTCCAGTGTCACGCTGCTGATCCTGCCACAGAGCCTCCCCATAAACAACCAGAACTCTCTACGCTCAAGAAAGATCCTCTTACGGTAAAACCTGCCTCTCCAGATATTGTTGCCTTAAATGTTAATAAACTTATAAAAACACGTGCATGTGAAGGATGTGATTTACATGGGGCGAATCTCAAAAAGTTGCAATTAGGAGATACAAATTTAAAGAAAGCTAACCTTGAAAAAGCTAATTTTACAGGAAGTATGTTAGGAGGAGCAGATCTTTCAGAAGCAAATGCAGCGGAGGCGACCTTTAGTCAAGCAAATCTTCAAGCAGCTAAATTGATAAAAACAAATCTCAGAAAAGCCTATTTTCTTGGCAGCCGACTTGAATCGACAAAGTTTGATAGTGCTATTTTAGTAGAAGCAAAGTTTATAAGCATCCTGCCTGAAGACTTAGTAAACACTGTTTTCGATAATGCAAATATGACTGGTGCTTCGCTTGAAGGTTTAAATTTGGTGAAAGCTTCTTTAAAAGGAGCGAATGTTGAAAGAGCATTCTTTCATGGCTCAAAAATAAGTGCCCTAGAAGCGAATGATCTCGTTAACCTGGATAAAGCTAATGCGTGTGGGCTCTATATTAAACCATTAAAAGTTCAGAATTTCGTTGATGTTGAAGGCCTTGATGATCTCAGTCAAGCTACAGGCTTAACCCAACAAGCCTATAAAATGTTAGAAAGTGCTCTTCAGTACTGCAGCATTTGGCGAAAAAAATAGCTCACTATTCTGAGCTGAAATTTTAAAGGAGCGATAAAAGCATCGCTCCTTTAGTTGTATACAAATAATTTTAATAGGGTGCTCCGAACATGGGGATGTAATCATCATCAACTTTTTTAGACTGATCTTTTGTTTTCTTTTGTTTTTTTGACTGTTCCTTTTTCGTTGCATTCAGCACATCGTTATGAGAAGAAAATGCGTAGGATGAAGCAGACGAAACTGAAAAAATAATCATCAAAACAAATAGGGCTGAATATTTTAACATTTTTCCCTCCATGTAATCGTTATATTAAATAATAATAACGTTTAAATTTTAAAAAGAAGTTAACCTAATTAATACGTTGCTGTATTTTTATTAACTATATTATTATTTGATTTTCAGTAAACGCGCGTTAACTGCACAAACAACGGTGCTCAAAGACATAAAAACTGCTCCCAAGGCTGGACTTAAAACAATATCCCAAGCGTACAAAACGCCAGCAGCCGCAGGAATCGCAAAAACATTGTAACCAGTTGCCCAGATAAGATTTTCGATCATTTTTCGATAAGAAGCGCGTGCAAGCTTTATCAAAGAAACCACATCCAAAGGATTATTCTTCACCAAGATTATGTCTGCGGTTTCAATCGCCACATCAGTCCCCGCTCCAATTGCTATACCTATATCAGCTTGCGCTAATGCTGGAGCATCGTTGATGCCATCACCCGCCATAGCAACAATGAACCCCCTTTTTTGAATTTCCTTTATTTTGCTGGCTTTTTGATGGGGTTGAATACCCGCATAATATTCATCCAACCCAATCTCATCAGACACCCATTTTGCGACCTGAGCAGCATCCCCCGTCAGCATAAGACAGCGAATCCCCATTGCTTTGAGTTCTCTTACTGCATTCTTTGATTCTTCTCTAATGACATCGGCTAAGGCTATAGCGCCTGCTAAAACATCATTCACAAGGACAAACACAACGGTCTTAGATGAGTGCATCAAATGATTTATCTTTTTCTGCGGAATATTTATGTGTTGTTCTTCAAGATAACTCGGACTCACCACTTTTACTCTTTGACCGTTGACTAAACCTTCTGCACCTTTTCCAGGGATTGCTTTAAAATCGCTTACCTCTAAAAGTTTTGAGGATGCCTTAGCAATAGCTTTAGCAATGGGGTGTTCAGAATGCTGTTCAATGGAACCAGCAAGAAGCAACAAACGATTCTCCGTATATTGAGAATCAAACCATACGATATCAGTTACGCCGAAATCTCCCTTGGTTAGCGTCCCTGTTTTATCAAATACGACAGCTTGAATTTTTCGAGCATGCTCAAAGGCACTACGTTTACGCAACAACAACCCATGAGAAGCAGCTAAGCTTGTAGAGACCGCCACAACAAGAGGAACCGCTAAACCAAGAGCGTGAGGACAGGTAATTACCATCACCGCAACCATGCGTTCTAAAGCAAAAGCAAATCCATTGATGGTAAAAACTGTCCACCAAATCAGCGTCAAAATACCCCCTCCGATCGCTATAAAAGTTAGCCAACGGGCAGCATACTGAGCGATTTCCTCAGTTTGTGATTTATTTTCTTGAGCTTCTTTCACCAATTTGATGATTCTTGCTATAAAACCATCTTCTCCCGTCATTTGAATCTCTATGACCAGAGAACCTTCACCATTCACTGAACCTCCGAGGACTTTATCTCCAATATGTTTTAGGATTGGAATTGACTCTCCAGTCAACATCGCTTCATTGACAGTTGTTTGACCTGAGACAACAATGCCATCACCTGGAATTCTCTCTCCAGGTTTTACCATGACATGATCTCCCTTTTTTATCTGGTCCAAAATGATATCTTGAACATCGCCTCCTTGAACAATTTTATGGGCAACTTGCGGTAAAAGACTGGCCAATTTTTCAAGAGCTTGCCCTGCCCCCATTACCGACCTCATCTCAACCCAATGTCCTAGAAGCATAATATCTATTAGGGTTGCCAGCTCCCAGAATACTTCCATTCCGGGGAGACCAAAGACGACAAGCGAGCTATATACATAAGCAGTACTAATAGCGATCCCAATTAAAGTCATCATCCCAGGCTGCTTACGATGGAGCTCTTCTTTTAACCCCTTTAAAAACGGCCAACCACCATAAAAGAAAATGAGTGTACAAAGACTTAGTAAAAACCAATTCACTCCTGGAAATTGAAGCTGCTTAGCAAAACTAAATAATTCACCTGTCATGGATGAAAAAAGTAAAACAGGGATTGTAAGGATCAGAGTTATCCAAAAGCGCTTTTTGTAATCAGCTGTATGATGCTGATGATTATTGTGATGAGAATGAGAGTTATGATGCTTATGACACTGGTCATTCATATCTTGGTGAGTGTGATGCAAATTAAATCCTTGAGTGTTAAATTTATTCTTCTTTTAGTATTTTACGTAACTCTTCACGCAAAGCAGGTGAATTCTTATGACCATGAGCGGTAATGGCATGATGCACAGCCGCTTCTAGTACTTCTTCTTCAGTACCTGAAATAAAAAGGCTGCAGTGTTTAACGCTAGGATAAAGCCTGCAATCCATTACTTTTCGTTTACTCGACACAGAAACCTCCCATAGTTGTTTTTATCTGGAATTTTTATTATTATAACGTAAATTTCAATTGATCCCTAGACCTTTGTTGTGTACCGAAAACAGTTACTTATATTACTCAATATGTTCATAAGTAATTTTACTGTTCGATAGTATGATAAAAACATATTCAAACAATGAGAGGGTAGCATGATTTTCCATAACCGCCAGCACGCGGGACAATTACTTGCTCAAAAGCTCTTACACTATAAAAGTGATAAAAACCTTTTAGTATTGGGTTTGCCTCGTGGAGGTATTCCAGTAGCCTTTGAAATTGCGAAGGCATTAGAAACCTCTCTTGATGCACTTTTAGTTCGTAAACTCGGCGTACCAGGCGAAGAAGAGCTTGCCATGGGAGCGATTACTTTAAATGGAATAAAAGTATTAAACCAAGAGATTCTGCAAAGCCTTGAAATTAATGAGGAAAAACTTCAGAAAGTTATTGATCGAGAAGTTAAGATCCTGAAAGAAAGAAATCGTCTATATAGAAACAATCGCCCCATCCCCGACGTTAAGAATTTAACAGTTATTTTGGTCGATGATGGTATTGCGACGGGCGCCACAATTAAAGCAGCTATTAAGTTACTCAAAACACAAAAGCCAAAAGCCATCATCGTTGCAACGCCTGTAATTTCCCAAGCAACTTATGAAGATATAAAATCTCAGGTAGACGTTCTTATTTGTCTTGAAGTACCCCAAGTTTTTTATGGTGTGGGAGAATGGTACCTAGACTTTCATCAAACGAGCGACAAAGAAGTTATAGACCTTCTCAAATCATCTCCTCAAAAATTGTGCTAAAAATACATCATTTTGATAAAACACTAATTTTCTTAGAAACTCTTTCAATCTGTTCATAGCAATACTTTTATTTGAATGTTATAAAATCAAAAATTATGACAAAGGAAGTCTCATATGCCCCAAAATCAAAGTAAATCCATGTGGCTCGTTTTAAGCGCGGTGGCTATTCTCGTATTTCTTTTGAATATCGACTACACCTCTGTCAATTTAGCTTTAGTTGCAATATCAGAGGAAGTTCCTGCAGATCTAAATTCATTTCAATGGCTATTAAGTGGTTATGTTCTTGCCTGGGCGGCTCTTGTGGTCCCCGCGGGTCGTCTTGCTGATCTTTATGGAAAGCGCACAACTCTTTTGGCTGGCATTGTCATATTTTTGTTAGGTTCTGGTATTACAGGAATTGGTCAATCTATCGAAATATTAATTATAGGCCGGATCCTACAAGGGATTGGGGCTGCTATTTTTTCTCCGGCAGCCTATGGTCTGATATTTACGGCCATGCCTCAGAGTAAGCAAGGCTTTGGCATGGGAGTTATTGCTGGGGTTGCTGGATTTGGTCTTGCTGCTGGCCCCTCAATGGCAGGATACATTATCAAATATCTTTCTTGGCGTTGGATTTTTTACATTAATATTCCTTTAGGTATTTTAGTCATCCTCTTTATTTTAGGGTTTGTGGCAAAAGACAAACCACAAGAAACTTCAGCGAAACTAGATGCTTTAAGCATTGCATTGCTCTCCTTAGGGCTTGGTTCCTTTATGTTTGCAGTCAACCAAATTGAAATTTGGGGGCTCACAGAACCAAGATTATGGGGCTTTGGCCTTTTGGGATTGATAAGTCTTGGTGTCTTTTGGTTCTGGGATGGTAATAGAAAAACTCAAACACTCCCGCGGACATTACTTCGTAATTCTGGCCTTATGAGTACGGTTTATGCGATCACGTTCAACGTATTTAATTTCTCGCTCATTCTCGTGATGATGAGTCTTTATCTACAAAACACCCTACGTTATACGAGTTATGAGACGGGATTAATTTTTCTACCCATGACACTTGCTATTGGCATTCTCTCACCAATTGGGGGAAAGTTTGCTGATCGCATGGATATTCGTATTCCGATCATTAGCGGTTTCATCATGATTGGTATTTCCACGTGTATGATGAGCTTTCTACACGAGAAAAGCAGTTTACTGTATGTATGCATTGCTCTTTTCTTTGCCGGATTTGGTTTGGGACAAAGTTGGCCCAATTTAAATACGGCTATGTTTAGAGCCGTAAAGCCCACAGAAATAAACACTGCATCGGGGATTTTTACGATGGCAACAATGCTTGCTAATAGCCTCAGTGTAATTTTAGCGACCAGTCTTATGGTTATTTTTGGGCGGCAGAAACTTTCTTTTCTCATGAATCAAAAAGGACTAGAGGTTAATGCTGAGCAATATCAAACACTGACCTCTATTATTGCGCAGGTTGAACATAGTCCGAAACAACTTCAGAACTTCACTGCTGAACAAATTCCAGATTTTCTTGAGATAATAGATAAAGCTTTTCTCCATGGATTATCGATTGATATGTGGGTTGGAACAATTTTCACACTCTGTGGAATTATCCCCGTTTATTGGGGTTTAAAACACTTAAAAACACGCCATCTTAAAGAAGAACATATAGTCGTTCCTCTTTAGAATGGTCTCTGTGGACGCAAAAAACTTAATGTTACAAAACCCAGCATAAGAAAAACGAGCGGGACAATCATCCCATATCGTTGACTTCCAAAGGCAAAGGTTAAACTACCAAAAAGCCATGGTCCCATAAAGGCAGTGACACGACCAGATAGGTTAAAAAGACCAAGCATTTCTGTAGTAATCGCTTGAGGAGACATTTTAAGAATAAGAGATCGACTCGCCGCTTGAATAGGCCCTACAAACAAACTTAGCCCTAGCGCTGCAATAGTAAATAAAGTCTTTGTATGGGCCATCAAAGCAGCAATAGAAAAACAAATCATTAAGATAAGGGAAAGTAGAATTGTTTTCTTTGTCCCCCACAAATCATCAAGCCATGCAAACGTAATGGCTCCAATTCCTGCAAGGATATTCATGTTTATTCCCAAAAGGACGACTTGATCCAAAGTAAACCCAAAAGTACCTGCCGCAAATATCCCCCCAAATGCAAAAATTGTCTTTAATCCGTCCATATAGAACATATTTGCTAACAAAAAAATGGCGATTTGTGGATAGTGACGTAATTCTTTTAATGAAGTAATAAGAATAAAAAAACCTTGTTTTAAAGGATTTTTTCTTGAAAAGTTTTGATGGTCTCTTTCTTTTGTAAAGAGAAACAACGGTATAGAAAACAAAGTTAGCCACAATCCGACAAAAGGACCTACCGCTCTAATGTTTTCATAGACTGCATTATTAAGATTGAAAAAAGCCCCTTTTCCTTTAATAAAAACACTAAATACAATCAAAAGACATAGAATTCCTCCTAAATACCCTACCCCCCAGCCTATCCCGGAAATCCTTCCAATAAATTTCTTAGGGGTTATATCGTTCAACAAAGCATTGTAAAACACCATCCCTAACTCAACTCCTAACAGGCCCAATCCTACGACCATTAAAGAACGATGGGCGAATGCAGAGTTTGGGTAAGAATACCATAATAAACCTGAAGCCAGCACAATCAGTACAGTAAAGAGCGCAAGCCAAGGTTTCCGTCGTCGATAATAATCACCAAGAGTTCCTAAAGCTGGACTAAGAACCGCTATAATTAATCCAGCAATACCAATCATTACCCCCCATTCTCGAGTACCAATAATGTTATTTGTTGCCACTTTTTCAGTATAATATGTAGCAAACACAAAAGTTATGATCACCGTAGGAAACGCAGCAAGAGCCCAATCATAAAGACACCAAGCGCCTATCGATAGATTAAACAATTCTTTAAATTTTTTCATAATTAATGTCTTAAGAGCGGTTCGCCTGATGATTCACCAATAATCTGTCTCACGATATTCTTCAGTTTAAGCGCTGCTCTCCAACCCTTTGTTGTAGGAATAATGGGAGGATGCGCATAAATTTCAATCATATGAGGGGTTAGAAAATAACTTTCGTCTCTTAATACCTGACGCGTTCCTTTGAGGGAAACAGGACATAAAGCAACTTTCTTATCAACCGATAATTGAAAAGCGCCCATTTTAAAAGGTCGAATTCCTTGGGCAAAAGTAAACGTCCCTTCCGCAAAGATAAGTACTGAATGACCAAACTTTAAAATGTCTTCAATCTTGTGATAATCGCGTACACTCTGCTTAAATTCCTGACGATGAATACTTACATGCCCTAACTTTGTTAAAAGCCATTTTAAAGGTGCGAAGTGCAGCAATTCTTCCTTGGCAATCATAATAGTCCCAGCAGGTAGAACAGCGGTTAAAACAATGGCGTCAATGTAACTGGCATGATTGGCCACAAAAATTGTGGGATGACACTTTGTTAAATATTGATGACCTCTTACTCTATAAAACATCCCGCATAAGAGCAGGATAATTTTAGACCATAGTTTGCCCAGTTTAGGTGCTAGGTTATTAGAGACACAAGCGATACTGATGATAAAAGGTCCAACGATTATTAAAAGAACGCAAAAAACATAGAGAGTATAAATTGCTTTCATACTCTCTTTTGCGCCTTTACCGAGTTTAAGAAGAAAGCTAAAGACTGATAATTTAACAATCTGAATCCATAAGGGAATTCGCGCTCTTTTCAGCTCATTACGCAGATAGGCTGCTTTACACGCTGATCGTTGTAATTTTCCACTGGATGTTTTAGGTATCGTTCCTGGATTTGTGAGGAGCACTTCATCGGGTGGAAAACCTAACACATCAGAAATACGTGCGGTTATGTTTTGAACAATTCTATCTCGTTCAAATTTCTCTTTTGAATTCGTTTCCGCAACAATAACTAAACGTTCTGTTCCTTGCTCAGGATTGCTTACTCCAAAAGCACAAGAACAGCCTTTACGAACACCGGAAACAAGTTCTGTCGCTGCTTCAATGTCTTGTGGATAAAGGTTATGTCCAGCTTTAATAATGACATCTTTTTTTCGTGCAACTGGGTATATTTCGTCATCAACCTTATAGGCCAGATCCCCTGAATCCAACCAAGAATTATGGCTAATATTTTTGGTTGCTACAGGATTATGATAATATTCTTGCATGCTGGAAGGCCCTTTGAACCAAAGAGTCCCCACTTTTCGTTCAGGTAATTCTCTCCCCTTTTCATCGACGATTTTCACAGAGTGATGAGGAATAGGTTTTCCACAAGAAACGATTCTTGTCACACCGCTATTCTTTTTTGATGGCATAGCCTTGCCTTGCTTTTCAAAAATTTCCCGATCGATTATATCGATTTTAGGTTTATGACCTAAAGGCGGGAATGTAAGTGCAACTGTACTCTCAGCAAGACCGTAAACAGGATAGAGTGTTTCTTGTTTTAGTCCGCAACTTTTAAAACGCTTGTAAAACCTATCCAACGTTGACGCTTGGACACTCTCAGCGCCATTAAGTGCTAAACGCCAACAACTGAGGTCAAGTCCCGCAATATCTTCATCTTTTATTTTCTTTAAACACAATTCATAAGCAAAGTTTGGTGCAGCAGAGAGAGTTCCTCGATAAACATGGATTGCCCACAACCAACGATCCGGACGATTTAGAAATGTAAGAGGCGACATTAAAACCAAAGGAGCCCCAAAATATAAACTTCCCAACCATGATCCAATGAGGCCCATATCATGATAAAGCGGAAGCCAACTGACAATAACATCAGATGGCTTTAGGGATATAACCTCTTGAGCGGATTTCAGATTAGCAATGATATTACCATGGGTTAATAAAACTCCTTTTGGATCACCCGTACTCCCAGAAGTATATTGAATCATAGCCGGATCTGATGACAACACATGATTATTAGAATAAGGGCTTGTCTTTTTCTTTAGAGAGTCAACGGTAAAAACACCTTTTAAAGAAGGAATAAAGGATTGTAAAATTTTGCTAATGCCTTTTGTTTGCTCAAATGTAATAAGGAACTGAACTTCTGCATTAGATAAGATTTTAGCTTCACGTTTAATATATTCTTCAATTTTACTAGCTCTAAAGGGTGGATAGATGGGCACAGGAATCCCGCCTGCGAGTTGAATACCCAAAAAAGCTGGGAAAAAATCCTCCGACGTTGGCAACATAATCGCAACTGTTTGTCCCCGCTTAAGTCCTTTAGAAATCAAGCCTCGCGCAACCTTTTGAGAATCTTCATAAAGTGCACCATAGGTAATAACCAGTTCTTCTCCATGTTCATTTAAGAGATAAATATGAGGACGATCAGGATGATCAAGAGCATATTTCCTCAAATTTCCAATAAGTGTATCGCTGTCGAAATGATGTTCTTTTCGATTGATAATTTTTTTAATTTTGTTTGAAGGCCTGTTTTGTGAAGCAATAATTTTTTGCTCAGCAAGAATCCTTAAAATATCTTCTAAACATTCAATTTCGCCTAGGAATTTTTCAGGCAAGTGTCCTTTAAACTCTTCTTCAATTCTATGAAAAAGTTCTACACGCCCAAGGCTATCGATCCCTAAATCCCGCTCTAATTTTGATTGCAGAGTGATTTCTAGGATTGGTCGATGAACACCTATTTCCTTGAGATATTCTTCAGTCAATCTAATCAGACGACTCTGTTGATCTTGATATCCCTGTTTCATTACATTTATTCTTAGTTTTTCTGTAGTGTAGTATAAAAAGAATTAAATTTCTTCATATAATATTTAATCAGATAGGTTAATTTTTATTCAACTTTGCCATCTCTCACAAAAAAACACAGCTTATTAATTATTATGCTGTAAAAAATCTTTCTTAATCACAGAATACTGTGATGAAAGAATATGAATGCCTTGAGCGGCAAAAAGAATAAGACCAAGAGCAATTATTCCTGAGAACCATTTTCCCTTCGGTCTCAAGTCTACCTTAGGCCAAAACACAAAAAATATAAATCCTGCAACAAGGCTACCTCCAATGGCTCCTCCGAAGTGCGCAGAAAGATCCACAGCATGACCACTGGTTAATTCACCAATAAATGGCAATAAGCTTGGAATTAAGATCGACAAATTTTCTCTAAAAATAGCATTTCTTAAATGTCCTTTAGGATCATAGAGACGAAACTTAGCCATCATAATATTGGCTGCAAGGAGCCCCATGATCCCTCCTGAAGCACCAACACTAACTGTTTCAGGTGCATTAAAAATCAATGAAAAACTGGCGCCAGCAAGGATTGCCAAAAAATAAACAACGACATACCAAAGTCGACCAAAGAATACCTCAACAATGCCTCCAGCCATGTAAAGACAGAGCATATTCAAGATGAAATGAATAAAATCTCCATGAACAAAACCTGCAGTAAGGAATCTATAGAGTGCACTTTCCGCTAGGATGGGAAAATCGAACATCCCTCGAAAAATTCCTCCAAAAGCGATCAATGTTGAGATGTCAGATTGCAAAAAACCTGTCCAAGGAAGGACAGGAAAGAAAACTTGAGCAAAAAAATAGAGCGCATGAAATACTATAAAACCAGTGGTTAATGGCATCGGTTTTATAGCACGGAGAAATTGTAACACTCTTCTTTTTCCTAATCTTCGGATGTTATTCTTTTGGGTTTCAGCCTCTTACAAAGCAAGAGCTTCTTTTTCATCAACCCCTTCTTTAAAACTCAATTATCATTCCATCAAAGGCTGGTTCAACATTTTGAGGCAGAACAGACTGTAACCAGTCGTAGTCTAAAGTCGCATTCATGTGCGTTAAAATGGCACGTTCAGGTCGCACGCGTTCAATCCAATGCAACGTAAGATCTAAATGATTATGAGTTCTTCTTGGAGGCTCTTTTGAAAGACAATCCACAATCCATATTTTCAATCCCTTAAGCTTTTCAATACTTTCTTCACTTAAATAATTAAAGTCTGTAGAGTATGCCATCGTTCCAAATCTATAACCTGTACTAGGCTGATTGCCATGGCCTTGTTGAAAAGCCAGAATTTCTAAATTTTGAACATAAAAAGTATCACACTGAATGACATTTGGAATCAAGACCTTAGGGTAAACATCCGACGTTGGAGTGATAAGGTAGTTAAATCGACGCTCAATATCTTTCATGCATTCAGCTGTCCCATAAACTGGAATTGATTTTTCATTACGAACAAAAAACAAGGCACGTAATTCATCAATACCATGGGTATGATCTGCATGTGCGTGCGTATACAAAACAGCGTCAAAATCTGTCAAATTGTTTTTTAAAAACTGTTGACGCAAGTCCGTTGATGTATCAATGAGAATGCGAACTCCAGACATTTCTATATATGAGGAAGTTCTTGATCGTATGTTTCTGGGGTTTTTAGGATCACAAGCTCCCCAATATCCACCATTGGGCCCTAGGGACGGAACACCTCCTGAGCCTCCACATCCAAGTATAATTGCCTTAGACTGCATTCCTAGGATCTCCAGATCTAACTGCTTTATTAAAAAGCATATAAAAATTTTCCGTGGTTCTCTTGCCCAATTCTTCCAAGGACATATTTTTTAAATGAGCCACAAATTCAGCGGTATGTTTCATAAAGGCAGGTTCATTTCTTTTGCCCCTCAAAGGAGTCGGTGCCAAAAAAGGCGCATCTGTTTCTAATAAAAGTTTATGAATGGGGACTTTACGAATGGTTTCCTGAATAGACTCGGCCTTTTTAAAAGTAACGATCCCAGAAACTGAAATATAGAAACCAAGGTTAAGAGCTTCTTCTGCTAACCAGGGCGTACCTGTAAAACAATGAATCACGCCACGCACGCCAGGAAATTCCTTTAATATCTTAATGGTATCTTCCTCAGCATCTCTGGTGTGAATACTGAGAGGCAGGTTTTTCTCTAATGCCACTTGAAGATGGAGACGAAAACAATCTTTTTGAGACTCTCTATCACTATTGTCATAATAATAATCAAGACCTGTTTCGCCTAAAGCTACTATTTTCTTTTCTTCACAAAAACGCATCAAAGTTTCTCGTATGCCTTCTGCACCAAATTTTTCTAATGTTGGTCCTGAATCATGAGGATGCACTCCAACGGATGCAAAAACATAGGGATATTTTTCAGCAACAGCTAAAATATCGCCCGCTTCTTCTAATTTGGTGCAAATGGTCAAAAAAGTATCTATTCCCTCGGCACGGGCACGGGTAATTGTCGGTTCAAGATCTGTACTAAAGTCTTCAAAATTTAAATGGCAATGGCTATCGATAAACATGAATCATCTTAATGTAAGCTCGTTTTAAAAAGAGATTACCTGGAAATCTCCGAAAAATCTAGATGATTAAAATTTAGGCATGACCGTCAAAACCATAGTCACTCATGGATTTCATCTCCTATCCCAAGAAATATCCCCAGGTTTTGCGGATAACATTTTTTTAACGAAAGTATTGAATGAGTCTTTTGTGCAACATCAGATTTCAGGAATTCGTCAAAAATCTTCTTGCTAACTTTATAGTAAGGTTTTTTATTAAAAATGAGGCTTTGATGCAATATTTTAGAGGTTCTTTTGAACAAATCACGCCCATCTTTTATAAAAGAATCTATCAATTCTTTATTTAATAGTAGAGAAGATAAAACCTTTGTGCGTCCATCTAGATCTGTATATTACGCTTTCTTTTGTGGCATCGCTCTCACTGCCTTTCTTTGCTTATTAAACTTTACCCAACAAGTACAATATCAAAACGCAGTTTTTGAAAAAGAAGTGACTAAAATCCAAAATGGCATCCGAAATCGCTATCATACTTTTGGGCTTTTAACACAATCAACAGCAAATTTCTTCACAGCCCAAGAGATGGTGACCTTAGATGAATGGATGGATTACGTTTCTAAAATATTTTCAAACAAAGAATATCTAGGGCTTTATGATGTATCATATATTAAATACGTCAATCCTGAACATCTCGTGTCTTATAAAAAAATTTTTAATGATTGGGCAAAGAAATACTATCCTCAAAAGATCTTCGATTTCTTTCCTAAAACACCCGTATCAGATTATTGCATTGTTGCTTATGGTACAAATAAAGATCTACTAGGCTATAATGCATGCAGTAATACAGTTTTAAAAAATGAACTTTTAACACAAGAAAAAAGAGACATCTATCAGCTGATAGGTATAGATCACTACCCTGGAGAAGATGCTAAAAATCCAAATATTCACTTCATTTCCTCAGTTTCTTATCCAAAAAATCTTTCTAAGAATATTGCACAAGATAAATTTAGAGGCTGGGTTTTATTATCCGTAAAAACTAAAGATTTTTTCGAAAAAATTATGCCTCCAGATTTTATCGTAGAAATTTACGATATGAAAGATAACACTAGGTTGATTTATTCTAACAGAGGGACACAAACAGAATCGAAAATCGAAAAGACTGTTCCGATTTTTATCGGTAATCATGTCCTTCAAATAAAAGTTATAGCCGACGCTGACTCTGCTCTCTTTCATCAACCTATTGTCATTTATATTGCCTTTGCCCTAGGTGTGATCCTTAGTTTTCTTTTAGCCTGGTTACTGTG
This sequence comes from Candidatus Nucleicultrix amoebiphila FS5, assembly GCF_002117145.1. Lineage (NCBI taxonomy): Bacteria > Pseudomonadati > Pseudomonadota > Alphaproteobacteria > Holosporales > Nucleicultricaceae (SeqCode) > Nucleicultrix (SeqCode) > Nucleicultrix amoebiphila (SeqCode). Next base: position 254,434 of record NZ_CP008743.1, read on the forward strand.
GTCAGTGAATAAAGAACGCTTGAATGCAGAAAATTTAGCTGAAAAGATCCGTTATGATCTGCATCTCACGCAAATTAAAAATAATAGTATTGTCGCTAATATTCCTGGAGCCGTTTATCGATCCTTTTATGAAAATGGTAACTGGGTCATTGAATTTATGAGCGATGCCATCCACGAAATCACCGGATACAATGCAAAACACTTTATAGGAAAAAATCTTATAAGTTCTATGGCTATAGATAAGAAAGACCATCAATATATGCTTGAGGCTATTGGACATAAACCGATCCCAGGTCATTCGTTTTCAATAGAGCATAAAATCCAATGTGCCAATGGAAAGATACGCTGGGTGTCAGAAACTGGTCGCATTATAAGCCATCAAGGTCTGCGCACTCACGTCATTGGCATTGTCTTTGATATCACTGAAAGTAGAGAACATCGTGAAAACACAAGAAATTTAAGACTTGCTCTTGAAAATGCAGTGGAAGGAATAGCTATTATTAATCAAAAGCACTCTTACTCTAATGTTAATAAGGCCTACGCTGATATGTACGGTTACACTGAAGAAGAGATGGAGGGCATGATTTGTGTGAATGGCATTCACCCGGATGAGGCTAAAAATTTCGAATCTACTTATAAAAAAAGCCACGATAAGCGTTATGAATCAACAATTAGAGCCTTACGCAAAGATGGTAGTACTTTTTATAAGCACTTTGTTATGATTCCAATCTTCTCTGACGAAGGTTATTTTAAAGGTAACTATTGTTTTGCTCAAGATGTGACAGAAAGCGTTTTAAGAGAGCGTGAACTAGCAAAAGCACTTGAAACAGCAAAACGAGCAAACACAGCAAAAAATGAGTTTGTTGCAACCATGAGCCATGAACTCAGAACACCATTAAATGCGATCATCGGGTATAGTGAACTGCTCATGGAAGATATGAATCCTCGGTCCAGTAATTATAAAGATCTTCATAAAATACGATTATCAGGCCAGCACCTTTTAACACTCATTAATAGTGTTTTGGATTTCTCAAAGTTAGAAGCGGGAAAATTAGAAATTTATACAGAAGAGATTGATATCAATAAATTAGCTAAAACTGTTATTGAAATAGTTAAACCTGCTGCAAAAAACAATAGCAATAAACTAATTTTAGAGTGCCCAAACACTATTGGAAAAATGCACTCAGATTTTACACGCATTCGGCAGTGTTTGCTGAACCTTCTTAGCAATGCTTGTAAGTTTACAAAGAAAGGAAAAATTACATTAAAAGTTTATACCAAAAGCCTCAGAAATGAAGAGTTTGTATGCTTTGCAATAAAAGATACAGGCGTTGGGGTCAGCCCAGGACAATTGAAAAAACTATTTAAACCCTTTTCCCAAGCAGACTCATCCACCACCAGACGCTTCGGTGGAACAGGTCTAGGACTCAGTATTACGAAACGTTTTGCAGAGCTCTTGCGTGGAAAGATTGAAGTTGATACTGAGTATAATAAGGGCTCAACCTTTACAGTGATGTTTCCTCGTTATGCGCAAACGCCAGAGCAAGTGTCTTCAAAGGTTAAAGCCCTCACTAGATAACCTTTGAACGCAGGTAAATATTATGAATGACCCATGGCAATCGGCTTTAAAAACACTCAAAAATGTTGATGAACAAGGGTTTCGTTGGCCATCTTTTGACCCTTTGTCGGCGAATGTGATTGATGAAGTAAGAGAAATAAAAGAAGCGTTGCTTCATAACGAAGGGGACGAAAGACTCCTGGAAGAAGTAGGAGATTTGCTTTTAGGGGCCTTAGAAATTTGTCGTTTTCTCTCAATTGATCCTGAAAAAGCCATCATCTACGCCCATACAAAATTTAAAGCCAGATTTGAGATCTTAATGAAAATACATCAAAGCGAATCTCAGAAATCATTGCATGATCTCACTCCTGAAGAACTCTATGGTCTATGGAAAAAAGCAAAAGAGCAAGTAAAAATGGTGCCGCCGGAGAGAATCGAACCCTCGACCTCACCCTTACCAAGGGTGTGCTCTACCACTGAGCCACGGCGGCCTTGAAGTTTTTTTCGTATTAGTTCATATACGATTCAAGAGGTATATTCAAGGAATCAAATGAAAGAAAATTCAAACACAGATACGAAAACTGAGACAAAAGAATCAGGTAAGGAAACTCTTCCCGACAGGAAAAGTATTCGCCTCAAACGCGAAGCTGCAGCATTAAGGAAAAACTTGCTCCGTCGTAAGGCAAAGCCCAAGAAGAAATAATCTTCTTAGGCATTTACTCTGCCTAGGGTTGCTCAGTCAATTTCCCAAGGAAACACAACCCAAGTGTCTTGAGCTACATCCATGGCATAAACATTAACAAATTTTTCACCCTGCGGTTTTACGATATAGGCCAAACGATGGGCTTTTGGAAAAAGGTTTTGAATATACTCAAAGGTCTTGCCCGTATCAGATATATCGTCAACGATCAACCAACCTTCTCCTCCATCCTGTAAATCCAAGGGCTTTTCTACTTTAAGAACCTTCTGTTGCTTGCTCTGATCATCATAGCTCGAAAGCCCCAGAGTCTCAATCGTACGAATCCCCAAACGATGTGCTAAATAGCCTGCTGGAACCAAGCCACCTCTCGTAACAGCCACAATCCCTTTGAAGCTCTGTTGCGCCAATTTTTCTTTAAGCACATCAGAAAGAGCCGCCAACTGCTTTCCTTTGATGTAAAGTTTTTTAGATTGCGGAAGACTTTCTTCATTAGTCTCCAACACTTGACAACTGGCGTGTAGATAATTAGATGATACATTAAGCATGCTGAGTAAACTTAAAGTTATAAGTAAATTCTTTAATTGCATTGTTTGAATCCCCCTGATTAAAAATTTTCAGGCTTTTTAGCAACTTAAAATAGCATATGCAAGGAAATTAAATAATTTTTTCAATGCTCAGCATTAATCCTAGATTTTTTTAAAAACCCACCCTATATGATCCATAGTTTTCAATAAGATTTTGAGATTCCCATACGGTGAAAAACTTTCTGTTAAACTTACTATTTATTTCCTTGTTTTTTGTAACAGAGCAGCTTTTAGCTTCAAAAAAACATTACAGAAATGTACTTCGCCGCGCAGGATTAAGACACGTGAAAATTATACTCCGAGACGAATCCTTCTTTGGATATTCCGCTCCCCTAGCCTCTCTCATGGTTTATGCTAAAAAACCCCTTTCAACATCAAAACGATAGATTTATTTTTATAACTTTTATTAACCGTAAATAATAACTCCATTAATACTTATTTTATTAATAAATATTAATATAAGTATTAAGGGGGAAATTGTGATGATTTACAATTTAAAATATGAGCGTGCCCTTATAGATCCAGCCAAAGTATTTGGCACACCTGAAGCTGTCGTCAAAGATACAGAGCTCGACTATGAACAAAAACTTGCCATTCTCAGACTTTGGGCCAATGATGCTAAACTCATGGAAATTGCAGAAGAAGAGAATATGGGGGGTGGACCACAGGATATACTCGAGCGTATTTTGCTCTGCATTCAACAAATTAAATTTCTTCAAGCCTTCGACAAATAGCTCTTTTATAAAGTTAATCAAATCAGGTGACAGAAGATCCTTTTTTCTTTAAATAGGAAATATGAAACCAATCATTATCATTCCCGTACGTTTAAAGTCGACACGTTTACCAGAAAAACCTTTGCAGGATATTTGTGGTAAACCCATGATCCAGCATGTTTGGGAACAGGCAGTGTCCGCACAGCTTGGCCCCGTTGTTGTTGCATGTGATAGCGAGCCTGTCAAAAGTATTATTCAAAACTTAGGAGGGACCGCTGTCATGACCGATCCAGACTTACCTTCTGGATCCGATCGTATTTATGCAGCCTTAAAAAGCTTCGATTCTGATCATCAATTTAATACCATCATTAATTTACAAGGTGATCTGCCCAATTTCCCGCCCAAGCTTCTCAAAGAAACGTTGCCTCCTCTTGAAGACTCAACCGTTGATATTGTCACGATGGCGACCGAAATAAAAAGTACTGAAGAACGTGATAATCCTAATGTTGTAAAAGTTGTACTAGCAAGAAATATCGACCATCGAAGTGAACGCGCTCTTTATTTTAGCCGTCATCCTATTCCGTCCGGACCAGGTCCCCATTACCATCATGTGGGTATCTATACTTATCGACGAACGGCTCTTGAGAGATTTATCAAGCTTGCTCCCTCCCCTTTAGAAATCCAAGAGCGTTTAGAGCAATTAAGAGCTCTTGAAGCAGGCATGAGAATTGATGCGATTCTGATTGACCAAGCTCCCTGGGGGGTTGACACTCCTGAAGATCTAGAACGTATGAGAACCCTTTTAAAAGCTTCTAATTAGCACTCTGAACATCTTGAAGCGCAATGATCGGTCTATCAGATGCTTTATTTAAAAACTTCTTTATTATTTCAGGCGTTAAAATTTGTGGAAGCTTTATACCATCTGGAAAGTTCTTGCCATAAACAATAGTAAGAGGAATGCCATAGACATTAAACTGCTTCATATAGGCCTCTATAGCTTCATTCGGTGCTGTCCAATCAGCTTGCATAGCAACGACTTTTTCATTGGATAGCCATTTCCTAACTTTTTCTCTTTTGAAGGCAAATGTTTCATTAGTCTTACAGGTTAAACACCAATCAGCAGTAACGTCGACTAAAACTATTTTGTCTTCGTTCACTAGACGCGCGATTTTTTCAGGTTCAAAAGGCTGCCAAGGAGCCTCTAAATGCTTGTGAGGATTTTGTGCACCAATTATGTAAGGTAAAACAGTTATCGTAAAACCAACAGCCCCAACAAACATCCAAACATATAATTTTTTAGAATGTCTGATTTTTGATAATTGAGACAGAATCAGCACTACTACCAACATCAATACGGCAGTCAATGCGGAAATAACATATCCCTTTAGATACGTTAAAGATATAAAAAGCCATCCAGCGGTTAAAATTAGGAAGCCACCAAATATATTTTTTAACCATACCATCCAACTTCCTGGTTTTGGTAACCTCTGAATCAACTGAGGAAAAGCCATAAAGATGATGTATAAACTTGAAAGTCCTAATCCCATGAACATAAAAATAATTAATATTTCAAGGGAGCCTCGCGATAAAGCAAAACCAAGAGCAGTAGCCAAAAATGGTGCCGTACATGGTGTTGCTAAAACTGTCACTAATAAACCAGTGAAAAAGTGACTTTCTAAACCAGTACTTGATAAGCCAATTCCCGATAAAAAACGACTCATGAAGGCTGGCGTCGTAATCTCATAAAATCCCCACAAATTACATGCTATCAGTGTTAGTATAAAAATCATTGCGAGCAGAAAAATGGGTTGCTGAAATTGCAGACCCCAGCCGACTGCATGACCAAGTTCCTTAAGAAGGATCGCAATCAAAGCAAGAATAACAAAAGAACTTAATATTCCTAACACTGTTGCAAAAAATTCTTTTCTAATAGTCGCTTTTGGTTTGCCAACAGATTTCACAATTCCTAACACTTTTAAAGAAAGAACAGGTAAAACGCAGGGCATAAAATTAAGGATTAACCCCCCTATAAATGCACTCAAAAGAATCAAAAGATATCCTATGAATGGTTTACCTTCAGGCTCAACTATTTTTTGAGTTTCCACAGCTTGGTTGCCGTCCACCAAGGTTAAAATAATCATCTTATCCGCAAGGTTTTCAAAAGGAGGTTTTTTCTTCGATTCATTTTCATAAACAGGAATATGAAATTGAGCAATTGTCGCGGTCTTTGATAACGCAATTTGAGGCAAATCAAAGAAAATCTTATTATTCGATTCGATAAAAAGTTCTGGATGCTTAAAACCATCCGCTTTATGAGCAATCACCTCGAGAATCTGTTCATTGCTTTTTGCATGAAGTATAGCTCTCTCAAAGGTCATCCCTTTCCCCGTATCAAGATGGGGCACTTCTTTCAAGGCCGTTTCAATAAGAGAATTTTCAGAACTTATCGAGCCATCACCTTTTGGAATATCAAGATTAAAACTAGCCTTTTCCTGAACACAGTTTCCAATATCACAAACCAAGTAATTTACGCGAAGTCCAAGATGGAAAGCTTCTTTAGGATTTTTTAAAGTAATTTTAATGGGCAAGAGTACTTTTTCAAGATAACCAACTGCTTCAATTCCTCTCACATAAAATCTATGTGGTTTAGGCCAATAGATACGAAAGGACTCAAAATTCTTCGACTGATCCCAGTTAAGTTTGGGGGGATAGCCTGTGATCCCTGGTGAGCGCCAATATGTTTTCCAGCCTGGTTTGGTTACAATTTCCAAGCCTACAAAAATATCACTTTCAGAACCAATACTATTCTTTCCTGTAATCAATTGAGCTTGTGAGAATCTTGTTGTTTCTTTGTTTTGGGCAACTTCTCCTTTGGATTCCTGCGGAAATAGACATATTAGAAGTGCAATGAGAAGATATGAAAAGTGCCTATTTCTTTCCTTCTTAACAAATCGCAAGTGTGTCGCCAATCTCTTCTCCCTTAAAAAAGAACTTTTATGCTGATGGACGCATAGCGTGTTGCAAATAGATTTCCCGTATTTTTTTGTACATCCTTACTGTTAAATCCATAACGATAGCTACGATGGTTATATCCCACCAGTATACTGGCTTTGATATCGGGTGTGAAATTCTTAGAAACCCTAAACTCTCCATTGATGGAACCAAAACTGGCTAAGCGATAATCAGAGGAACCGTTTCCATTTTGTAGAAGAGGCCTCGCTGGGAATGGGGCACCAGGAGCATTCGTAAAGGCCATCCCATAAAAATCTGCTTCACTTTGTGTATAGAAGCGCACGGATGGGTTAAATTCCCATGTCTCCCAAGGTTGATAGTAGGCCAACGTAAAGGTATGGGACTTTATCTTCCAACTGTTGGCTGAGAAACGGTAATCAAAGTGAGCGGACGATCCAAAACTCTCAAGATAATGAACGTAACGGGTGACTGCGGAATAGGCTTCCCGAAAATTCGGACGACGATCATAATCAATACTAAATCCCACAGGAAATGTAAGGCTAGGTCCAACGAAAAGTGTTCCTGGCCTTATGGACGTTCTTGCATCACCATACGTAAAAATAAGTTTATAAGGATCCGATAAAAAGCCTGTATCCACGGTATATTCAAAGTTTTGTTGGATAAAAGATTGCTTTGTTAGGTCTTGACGCACACCAAGATGATATTTCTGTGTGTTTTTATGCCCCATGTTCCAATACACACGAGAGGGTAATGATAATGAAAGTGTGGGGGGTTTTGCTGAAGGATCAACGTTATCTCCTGACAGACTCACAGCCAACGTTACCGCCGTATTTTTTTTATTAAAATAGAGTGTCGTATCGCCAAAAAGAGTTGTTGAACGATAATCTTTTTCAATGGAATAGGCACTTCCTAAACCATAATCAGCATCCCCCTTATAAATTAATTTCGCCTTCACCTCATGACGTTGATCTTCAATCGTAGCGCCTGATTTTACTTCCACAAGTTTATGAGTGGAGGCGTTAGGGTTCAAAAAAGCTTCAGAAGCGTTCATTCTCGGTGAAGCCCCAGACATGGTCTCACGATTAAAATTAAGATTAATAGCAAGCTTTTCTGTGATTGGAACGCTTAAGAAGCCATTATAGACATCTATTTGATAACGATTTTTTGTTTCGTCATAGTGCGTATACTTAAGGGCTGTTTCCGGCCGTAAAACAGAATTTTCTTGCGCAGATGCAATCCCTGGAAGGGTCATGGCAATGGCGGTAAGCGAAGAAAGACTCGTTTGTTTTTTTTTATTTTTCATCATTTTTCTGCGTTTTTTTATTAAATATTTTTGCGTGTATAAATTCTCTTACTGGAGTTTTGAAAGCGGCTGCCCATCAAGATCAGCACAAAAATAACGTAATCCGGTTGATTCCAGCCATTGAATCCCTTCTTCTTTTCCCTTTAACATAGCGATGGTAGAAGCGCTTCCAGCAATAATGCACAAATCAGCAACCACACTTACCGCGCTTAAGCCTTCCATAGGCCACCCTGTTTTAGGATTCAGGATATGGGAATAGCGTGTTCCCTCAATTTCCAAACAGCGCTCATAATCCCCGCTACTGGCAAGGCCTCCCCCTTCTAGCTGGATGATGGCAATCTCTTCACCAGGCTTCCTTGGATGTTGAACACCGATTCCCCACGGTCTTCCATCGGGATGGGGACCAATGACGCCTAAATCTCCACCTAAGTCGACAAGACCATAGTAGATCCCGTGGGAGCGACAAATATTAGCAATAAAGTCTGCGGCGTATTCTTTGACAACGCCTCCAAAATCCAATTTCATTCCTTTGATAGGCAAAGTAAGACGGGGCTTCTTCCAAATGACTTTATCCCACCCCGTTCGTTTCAATAAATCGTTGATGCGCGATTCTTCGGGAAGCTTAGGATTTTTAATCTTAAAATTCCATACATCTTTTAACACACCCGCGGTGATATCGAATAAGCCATCACTGATTCGATAGCATTCATCGGCATAATCCAAAAGAATGGCTGTTTCATCATCAACAACAATGCCCTCTTTACGGCCGGCACTGCGATTAATTTCTGCCGTAAAACTCGTGTCAGCATAGTCGGTGTAATACTGGTCAAGTCTATCTAACTCATATCTAGCCGCCGTTACCACTTTTTCAGCTATTTGTGGAGTGCTAGAATAAAGCGAGAGTGCGCAAGGGCACCCCATGCAACCAAAGGAATATTTGTAAAGGGTCAAATTCATCGTTGAGGAATACACCTTCTAATTACATCCACACCCTCCTCCTCCCAGCCCATACCCCCCCGACGTGCCTTCGCGACTAAAATAGATATGATCTGATAATATTGAATCTAAGGGGTAAGGATCTAACAGCATATGGGATTCCGCCATGTAATTCCGTTCCCAGGGTTCGATATTTGTACAGGCTTGCAAGAAAATAACACTTAACAGACCAAGGATTACAAAACTCATGTTTATTTTTTGGCTTCTTCTGTTTCTTTTTAAAGATTGTAACTGTCTCATCAATTTTCTCTCCCTTAAAAAAGGACTTTTATACTTATGGATGCATAGCGTGTTGCAAATAGATTTCCCGTATTTTTTTGTACATCCTTACTGTTAAATCCATAACGATAGCTACGATGGTTATATCCTACCAGGATACTGGCTTTGATATCGGGTGTGAAATTCTTAGAAACCCTAAACTCTCCATTGATGGAACCAAAACTGGCTAAGCGATAATCAGAGGAACCGTTTCCATTTTGTAGAAGAGGCCTCGCTGGGACAGGGGCACCAGGAGCATTCGTAAAGGCCATTCCATAAAAATCTGCTTCACTTTGTGTATAGAAGCGCACGGATGGGTTAAATTCCCATGTCTCCCAAGGCTGATAATAGGCCAACGTAAAGGTATGGGACTTTATCTTCCAACTATTGGCTGAGAAACGGTAATCAAAGTGAGCAGACGATCCAAAACTCTCAAGATAATGAACGTAACGGGTGACCGCCGAATAGGCTTCCCGAAAATTCGGACGACGATCATAATCAAGCGAAAAAGCACCTAGAAAAATCGCTCCAGGTCTTATGGCGGTTCGCGCATCTCCAAAAATATAAATTGCTTTGTAAGGATCCGATAAAAAGCCCGTATCCACAGCATATTCAAAGTTTTGTTGGATAAAAGATTGCTTTGTTAGATCCTGACGCACACCAAGATGATATTTCTGGGTGTTTTTATGCCCCATGTTCCAATACACGCGTGTAGCCGCCAATCTAGAGATAGTGGGTGGTTTTGAGGATGGATCAACGTTATCCCCCGATAGACTCGCAGCCAACGTTACCGCCGTATTTTTTTTATTAAAATAGAGTGTCGTATCACCAAAAAGAGTCGTTGAACGATAATCATTCTCAACGGAATAAGAAGTGCCCACACCATAATCAAAGCCTTCTCCCTTATAAAGCAATTTAGCTTTCGCTTCACTGCGTTGATCTTGAATAGTAGCCCCAGTTTTGATTTCGATGAGCTGATTAGGAGAACCTCCATGACCAAAGAAATCGCCTGGCGCCATAAGAGACGTTGATGCTCCAGACATGGTCTCACGATTAAAATTAAGATTAAGAGCAAGCTTCTCTGTGATGGGAACGCTTAAGAAGCCATTGTAAACATCTATTTGATAACGATTTTTTGTTTCGTCATAGTGCGTATACTTAAGGGCTGTTTCCGGCCGTAAAACAGCATTTTCTTGTGCAAACGCAATTCCCGGAAGGGTCATGGCAATGGCCGTCAATGAAGAAAGGGCACTCATTTTTTTTTCATTTTTTTTCATTTCTTATCCCTGTCTGCAATTATTCTTCGTCTGACTATTTCGAGCCAGATAAACAACCTTTTTTTAATTAAAATGAAATTTTAAGGGCTACTAAAACAGGCATTGACCATTCATTTCTGCCGTCCTTATAGCGCACATTAATGCCCGACAGATTCGTGGTCGTTTCACTTCTCGTTCTCTGTAAATATTGAGCGCCCGTAGAAAAAGTGATGGCCCATCGCTTATCAAAGCGATAATCGACACCGACTAAAACTGCGCCTTTTAAAAGAGCTTTACTGCCTTGTATTGTAAAATCACCGATGATAGGGCCTGCAACTGTATTGAGTGCCGTTGCTTTTACGGGTGATTGGAAATCAACACCAAGCGATCCTGAAATGAAAGGCACCCAGTTTTTTTTCCAATCAAAATAATAGCGTGCTCCTAAAGCTGCATTAAAATTCGTCCGGGATTTAAAACTAAGAAACCTTTGGCTGGCTGCAGCTGGCACGGCAGGATTCACTTCAACGTTACTGATTCCCGTTTCGTATGAGACGCCCAAGACAGTAAAAACTTCAAAATCGTCTAAGGCTGTAAGACCAAGCTCAATGCTATATCCTATTCCTTGACGAACCGATTCATTAAACCCCAGGCCTCGAAAGCCTTTATAGGCGTTACGACTTGTTCCATTGATAATACTGTCTTGCTTACGAAGATTGAAGGTCATATTTGCAAAGTTCATAGTCAATGGCTTTATACTAAACGTCCCTTGGGGATAAGAAATAGCCTTAACAGGTAAAGAAGCAATAGAGAGGGATATAAATCCAATTAAGGGAAAGATTTTTTTTGTTATACGCATTCAAGTTAGCCCTGTTTTTAATTTTTATAAAATAACTTTTTATGAATTATTAACTTTTTTTAAGTAGAATGTAAACAGTTATAAAAACAAGTACTTCACTCCTAAACAGAAGTCGACCGACAGATCTTACAAAGGAGAGAATCATGATCACTAAATGTTTAACCTTGCAAACAATAAGATATGTCTTTGTTGGGGTATTTTTATTTTATAGCCTCCCAGCATCCGCTACCCCCAATTTTACACTTCCTCTCTTAAATCAATCGGGACACATTAGTTTAAGTGATTATCGTGGAAAAGTTGTGCTCATTGATATTTGGGCTTCATGGTGTGGGCCATGTCGCGTCTCATTCCCCCTTTATGATCAACTCTATAAAGAATTAAAATCAAAAGGATTTGTTATTCTTGCGATTAACACCGATACAGATCTGAATAAAGCCAAGGAGTTTTTAAAGGCGACAGGCGTCAGCTATCCTATTCTTTCAGATCCTGATGCACAGGTTGTATCACAGTTTAATCCTTCAACCATGCCCTATGCACTTTTACTCGATCGCCAAGGCAATATTGTGTCCACCCATGGGGGGTTCTATGAGGACACTTTTGAATCGGAGATCAAACCAAAAGTTGTAGAGCTTGTTAATAAATAGAGCCTCTAACTCAGGTACTGAGCACCATTCAGTGAAAACGTTGAACCTGTAATAAAGCTAGAGTCATCAGAAGCCAAAAACACGACGGCCCTAGCAATTTCTTCTGGATGACCCAAGCGTCCCACAGGGATTTGCGCAACGATTTTATCTAAGACATCAGGAGCCACAGCCCGCACCATATCCGTTTCGATATAGCCTGGAGCAATAGCATTGACTGTCACACCTTTTTTTGCATTTTCTAACGCTAAAGCTTTTGTAAATCCAATCATACCAGCCTTGGCCGCTGAATAATTTACCTGACCTATTTGTCCCTTTTGCGCATTGATTGAGCTAATGTTAATAATGCGTCCAAATTGCCTCTCCCTCATAGGCTCGATCAGCAAACGCGTCATGTTAAAACATGAACTAAGATTCGTCTCCATCACAACGTGCCACTGTTCTTCGGTCATCTTATGAAACATGGCGTCTTTAGTAATTCCAGCGTTATTCACCAGGATATCAATGCTTCCCAAGTCTCTTTGCACTTGAGCAATGCCCGCTGAACACGCTTTGTAATCGCTCACATCCCATTTATAAATATTAATACCTGTTTCAACTTTGAATTTTTTTGCAGCATCATCATTACCATGATAGATCGCAGCAACAGTACATCCTGAATTTTTCAGCTCTTTAGAAATCGCTGCTCCAATTCCACGTGTGCCCCCAGTTACGAGCGCAATCCTTTTAGCCATATTTCCTCCACTGTGTTATTTTTTGATTTGTATTTAACCAACTTAGCAACGGTTGCCAAACATTTTTTTTAGCCTTACGTCCTGTAATCATTCCCACATGGCCAAGAAGAGGTTGCAAAACTGTAACTTGCCGTAACTGTTTTGCCAGACTTAGGGCTGATGCTTCAGGAATAATGCGATCATTTTTTGGAATCACCGTTAAAACAGGAAAGTCTAAAGACTCTAAATCAATTTTGAGAGAAGAAAGTGTAGAAGTTTCAGCTAATTCATTATTTAAGTACCAATTCACAAAACATTCTTTTGCTACCTTCGGTGCTAGATCGACACAATCATTTACCCAATCTTCGAGTTCAACAAACTTCTTTTTCTCTGCAGGCTCCAAATTTTGAAAACGGCGAAATTTTTGAATACCCGCAAGTGGATTAAGACAGTGGAAGAGCATATTGAGAAAAAATCCGCTCACTTTACCTGAGTGTTGAATTTCGATTTCAACCATTCTTGCACACAATTTTAAAAACGACCTGTTCTTAAATGATCGCTGTGAAAAGTCCCACGGCGTTGCCATGAGAATAATCCCATCAATGTCTATCTTACTTTCCATCAACGCTCCCAGCCCTAAAATGCCCCCCATGCAATACCCTGTTAGATAAAAAGGCAAGTCAGGAAAGTGTTGTCTGGATAAGCTCATAAGAGGTTTTAAATAATTCAGAACATACTCTCTGAGGCTGAAATCTTTTTGCTCTTCAGAATAATTTCCCCATTCAACCAACAAACATCGATATCCATTCTTAGAAAGGTAAGCCATCAAGCTGTTTTTTTCAGGAATATCAAAAACATGTGATCTATTAATCAAAGAGGGGATAAATAAAATGACCCCCTTCTCTGTGCCAGCTTTTAGATTATATTTTTGGCCATAATCCTTTACACGCACAGATCCTACTTGCAACAGTGTGGGAGCCTCAACAAACGCGTTATTTCGGGGCGATTCATAATACTCCATAGCTCCTTGCATAAAGGTACCATATCTTTCAAAAGCCTGTCGTTGCAGATTCTCTATAACTTTTGCTTGATCTGGATACTTTTTAATGTGCTGAATGGCATTTAAAAGCTGTTTAGAAAAGAAAATTGGCTCAACATTTTTTTCAAGTAAAGAAACCATCATCGTCTGTAAAGCACCTGCCCACAAATGCATGGCCGTTATATGATGGAAAGGATTTAAACGAAACCTGGCGTTCTGCTTGTTTTTTTTTTCAAAGGGCAATGGCAACCTGCTCAAAATCTTTGGGGGATGAGGACATAAGACGCTTCATAGATTAAAAGCTTTCCCTTGCTCAAGAGCCTCTTGCCATACATCTATGGCATGCTTCATAAACTCTTCCGTCGCTGTCATAAAGCTAGGCGAGAGCATCATTTCTTGATAATAGGCTTCAAAAACATCTAAATAAAGCCCAATGGATTCTTCTAGTTTTTTGTCCATATTTTGCCTCCGTTTGAAAACTTAACCCAAAACTCAGCAGAAATAAATACGCTTGTTTTTTAGACTGCTTCTGAGCATTTCTCCTTAAAGACATTTGCATCCGACTCTTTAGTTTTAAGTAAAAAAATTTATTTTATTATATAGTTATAATTTTATGAAAATAATTTATACTATATTTACATCTTTTTTCTTGACATATGAGTAATTTAATAATATATATGACTTATGTTTGTTCTGCAGAATAACATTTACGCTTGCCTCTCTCCCCCAACAAGAGGGATGGGCGTAAGGATACGTGAAAGAAGTTAAAGAGGTCATTAAGATCTTAAGACCACACAGTAAACGATCTTTTAGAAGGAACAGGGTTAGTTGCCCGCCGGCCCAGGACCTTTTAAGAAGATTTTTAGAGTGTTAAAAGAATTTTTCCCCGGTGAAAAACGGTATCATGCTCTTTCCTCCCTCAGCGTCCTGAGCCACCCAGGCGATGGGGGAGTGAAAGAGTCATCACCCAAGAACAATAAAAAACATCGTCAGAAAACGTCATCGCGCTGGTCTTTCAGAACCGCGACGCTCCAGCGTGCTTATTGGTAACCAAACCACGTCTCTGCGAGGCCCCTTGGCCGCGGCAGTCCATCTTGCTTATTTAACTGGATCACGTCGCTGCGCTCGTGATGACGCACTTCTATAGGCCGTCATCGCGCCGATTCTTTCAGAACCGCGGGGCGATTCAGCGTGTTTATTGGTAACCAAACCACGTCCCTGCGAGGCCCCTTGGCCGCGGCAGTCCATATTGCTTATTTAACTGGATCACGTCGCTTCGCTCGTGATGACAAGAGAGGCCCCTGCGAGGCCCCTTGGCCGCGGCAGTCTAGCCCAGGGCCAAAAACTTATTTTAATTATTTTCAATCTTTGGATCAAAGGTTGCTTTTTGACGAAACTACATTATATGTGAAACAAGAATGAAACTAAGAGGCTTTAAACGTGGCTTTTACACATATTTTGATGGCACTCGCCGTATGCTTCCTTTGGGGCTGCAATTTTATCGCTATTAAATATAGCTACGAGTCTTTTCCCCCCTTTGCCTCTTTGACGATTCGTTTTATCTTAACGTTGATTCCTCTTATTTTCTTTGTTCCACGACCAAAATGTTCATGGGGGTTGCTCTTTAAGATCAGCCTATTTCAATGGATTGGTCAATTCGGCATGAGCTATAGCGCAATTTATCTTGGGTTAACCCCCGGACTTACGGCTCTTCTTCTTCAATCTCACATTATTTTCACCCTACTTATTTCTATCTTTTTTTATCAATACAAACCACAGATGATAGAACTATTAGGAATCTGCATCGCGGTCCTTGGTTTTTCCCTCATAGGCTCTCAAATTGATGGGGCTATTTTTATTGGAGGGTTTCTCTGCGTATTATTTGCAGGTCTTTCCATTGCCTGCTCTACGATGATTCTTAGGGGGCAACGCAATTTGAATATGTTTCAGATTATTATTTGGAGTTGCATATTTCCTATTCTCCCCATGTATGGCCTTTCTTGGTTCTTTGAAGGTCCACAGGCTGTTTTTGAAGGTTTTTCAAAACTTACGGTTAATGCAGGAATTAGCCTTCTTTATACAGCTTATTTCTCAACGATTGTCGCAACACCTCTTTGGGGGATATTACTTAAGAATTATGAGCCTGCCAAAATAACTCCTTTTATGTTGCTTATCCCAGTGTTTGCCATGATTTCATCATACTTTGCTTTTGGCGAGACTTTAACGACAACATCCATTCTCGCCAGCGCTCTTACGATCATTGGATTATTCGTGAACCAACTATCAAGAAGACTTACAAATCGTTTTATTACGGCAAAGGAATCCAGAATAGAAAAGGCCTAAAGAGTTAATGAAAATAAGTATTTTAAGTGTTGGCTCCTTCAAAACATCCCCCTTTATCCCCTTGATAAAAGAGTATCTTACAAGAATAAACTATACGGTTCAGTTTATAGAAATTGAGTTCAAAAAAAAAGTGCATGGTCAAAAGACACATGAAGCACTCTTGATTCAAAAAGCTCTTCCTTCAAACGCTTACATTGTTGCCTTAGATGAAAAAGGTAAGCATATGACGAGTCCTGAACTCGCAAAACATTTTGAAGATCAACAAGTAAAAGGTCATAGCCACTTTGTGTTTATTATTGGCGGCGCTGATGGTCTTGCACAAGAGATTCTTTCAAATGCGGATCTGCACCTTAGCTTTGGACGTTTAACCTGGCCCCATCAAATGGTGCGGCTTATGCTTTTAGAGCAGATTTATCGCGTTCAGCAGATTTTGAGTGGACATCCTTATCATCGGGCTTGATCTCTAAAACTTTCAAAATAGTCTTTGCTGCCCGCACACTAGGTATCTCGTCTCGATATCTCAGCATTTGTTTAAATTTCACAAAGGCTTCTAGTTGTTGTTGGGGGTTCTTTAAGATCCCAAGAAGCTTTTCAGAGAGTTTGCAAGCACTGCAAGCATCTTGTAAACATTCTGGTACAATTGAACGATTCAACAAGATGTTAACAAGACATACATGTCTTACGTAAACCATACTTCTCACAATCCAATACGTCAGAGGGTTGATCTTATAACCAATGACCATTGGTATTTGAGCTAAAGCCAGTTCAATAGCTACTGTCCCAGAGGCTGCCAACGCAAAATTTGATGCTTTCATACCTTGATATTTTTCTGCCGAATTAACCGAGATCACAGAAGGGCATTCCCAGGTTTTTCTATGCTTTTCAATCAGGGGGATATATTTTTCAAAAGTTTGAACAACAACAAAAAGATTAGGAATCTGTTTTTTCAGCTTCTTAATGGTTTCAGAAAACGTTGGCAGCAATTTCGTAATCTCACCTTCTCTGCTCCCTGGTAAAAGACAAAGAACCGTTGCAGAAGGGGGGATTTTATGACGCTTACGAAACAAGCTTCCGTCTGCTTCTTCTATATGAGCCTCAACAAGCGGATGCCCCACAAAAGTCGTCGGTAACCCTTCAACTTCAAAATAAGGCGGTTCCATCGGTAAAAGAGCTAACGCATGCGTAAGAACATGCCGACATTTTTTTGCTCTTCCCCGTCGCCACGCCCAAACTGTAGGCAAGCTATAGTGAATGACAGGAATACCCGATTTCTTAAGTTTTCTTGCTAATCTTAAACAAAATCCTGGGCTATCGATCGTTACCACCACGTCAGGCTTTTTATCAATCGCATCCTGATATGTTTGATTTAAACGTTTTAAAATCCTTGGTATGTGGGGAATAACTTCAAAAATTCCCATGATGGAAAGATCAGCCATTGGAAAAAGACTGTTAAGTCCTGCTTCCTTCATGTGCGTGCCGCCAACACCAAAAAATCGAACAGATGTCAGCTTATTTAAAGCCGCCATAAGATGGCCCCCTAAGATATCGCCCGATGGCTCTCCTGCAACTATATAAACTTTAAGAGATTTCTTCATCATCCGTAACCCCTAAAAGAAAAAGTCCTTCACGATCAGCTAGTTTGATGGAATCATTAGCCTGCATCAAGATTACTCCCTCTGCTTCCATAACAATACCACCCAGACCTGCCTTTAAGGATTGTTCAACAGTTTTCAATCCTATGGTAGGACGATCAACGCGTGTATCCTGTTGGGGTTTGACCATTTTAACGAGAATCCCCTTTGGCCCCTTTTTAAGCAAAGGAATAGATCTCTCGATGAGATTATCTGTGCCTTCTATAGCTTCAACAGCTATCACTAAGCCCTGTTGCACGATCACAGACTGACCGACATCCACGATGCCCAAAGTTTGAGCAACTTTTCTACCATGGATAATATCTTGAAAATAACTCTCATCAGGGTTTACTTTGCCCAATACGCCTCTTGGCGCAAGCAAGTCATGACCAATAATAGATTCTGGACTCAGGACTTTAATTTGAGAGTTTTCTTCAATAAGTTTTATTAAACCTCTTAATAAAGAATCATCGCCAAAAACTTTACCGACAAGTTTTGCCATCCATTGAGCGCCCAATCGATCTGGCTTAATTTCAGCCCACGAAGGTCTGTTAAATTTACCAGCAAAGACAAGTTCTCCAACTTGATGGTCCTTTAAAATTTCCAAACATTGTTGTATTTGTCCAACAGACGACCATGCATGGGGATGCTTTGATATAAATTCTTTATCTGCCTGCCCCTCAAACGCTAAAATTAAATAGTCACGTCCCTCGTTGACACAGAAATGAGCGAGTCGTTCTGGAAGTGCTCCGCGTCCACATAAAATAGCTAATTTAGGAGGCTGCGAGTTCATCAAGACCATTTTTGGGTGCACACAGTTTACGTTTTGTATCTTTCATTATAAATTGAACGACTTCAGAAACTTTGTCATTTGTCGATTCAGCGACCAGTTTTTTGATGCGTTCTTCCAAAGTTCCCAGTGGACTATAGATTTTTTGATAGGCATCTTGTAATGCCTGAATTTCATCGCGCGTTGCTCCTCTACGACGTAAACCAACAAGATTGAGACCAGATAAAAATGCATGCTCTCCACGAACTGAGGCATAAGGAGGAACATCATGACTGACACCGCTCATACCGCCAACAATCGCATAACGTCCAATACGCACAAACTGGAGTACAGCTGCAAGACCGCCAATAATTGCAAAATCTTCAACAACCACATGACCTGCTAAAGTAGCGTTGTTTGCCATAATCACGTTATTACCAATGATACAATCGTGGGCTACGTGACAGCTGGCCATATAAAGTCCATTGTTGCCCACAAGCGTCTTCATACCACCACCCTCAGTACCAGGCTGCATTGTGACATACTCACGAATCATATTTTTCTCACCAATCGTCAGCGTTGATGGCTCTCCCTGGTATTTAAGGTCTTGAGGGCGATGTCCTAGGGAAGCAAATGGATAAATCACTGTTCCTTTACCAATTGTCGTATTGCCCGTAATCACAACATGAGAGTGCAGTTTTACTTCATCATCCAGCGTCACATTTCCACTTACATGACAAAATGGACCAATCTCGACATTGGTCCCCAGTTGAACTGATTTTTCCACTATGGCCGAAGGGTGGATATTTGCCGTCATTTTGCCTCACTTACTGAAATCATTGCTGTAAAGATGGCTTCTGCGTGCAAAACACCATCAACCTTGGCCTCCCCCTTATATTTCCAAACATTACGTCTGTTTTGTATTTTTGTAACATGCAGTTCTAACACATGCCCTGGAAGAACAGGCTTACGAAAACGTGCTTCATCAATAGACATAAAGTAAACTAATTTTTCTTTGTCTTCAGATTTCAAAAATTTACTTACAATCACCCCCGCAGTTTGCGCCATAGCTTCAACAATCAATACACCTGGCATTACAGGATAATTAGGAAAATGGCCTTGAAAAAAAGGCTCATTCACTGTTACTCCCTTAATACCAACGGCACTTTCATCTGATTGAATTTTTTCAATACGGTCTACCATAAGCATGGGATAACGATGAGGGATCAACTTTTTAATTTGTTCTATGTCTAAACTTTCATAATTCAAATTTGTTGCAGTCATAGTCATTGTGATCCACGCTTTTTAGTTGCACTTACCATATGCGCAAGAGAAATCGTTTGCCGATGCCACTGTTTCACAGGAACAGCCGGACTTCCAGCAACAGCTTCTCCTTCAAGGATATCGCGCATTACGCCACTTTGAGCAGCGATTTTTGCACGAGAACCAATATTTAAATGCCCTGTAATACCTGCCTGACCTGCGGCAATTACATAATTCCCCATACGCGTACTTCCAGAAATACCCACCTGCGCTACAATAACGCATCCTTGGCCAAGTCTTACGTTGTGTGCAATTTGCACCAAATTATCAATCCTAGAGCCTTTACCAATTACCGTATCATCCATGCTGCCACGATCAATGGTTGTATTGGCTCCAATCTCAACATGATCTTCAATAATGACACGACCCAACTGAGGAACTTTGACATGCCCCTTCTCGTCCATAAAAAATCCGAATCCTGACTGTCCTATACAAGTTCCCTGATAAATCACGACATGATCACCAATAATTGAAAAACATATGCGCACACCTGCGGAAATAAGACAGTTTTTGCCTATCTTTACTCTTGGTCCAATAACTGCATTGGCTCCAATCTTAGTTCCAGATCCAATTTCAGCATTGGCCTGAATTACAGCACCATATTCAATAACACAATTTTCACCAATTTTCGCTGTCGGGTGAATAGCAGTTTCTTGGATAGAAAAGCGGCTTTCATGGTGAGGATAAAACGCGTCTGCCACAATCCCAAAACAACGATAAGGAGACCTTGTTATGAGAGCCGTCGTTGTTTCCGGACAATGCTGAACCATGTCTGGTTCTACAAAGCAAAATCCAGCGTGTGTCGATTGCAATTGGGAAATGTATTTCTTATTATGTAACATAGCTAAATGGGTTGCTTGCGCTTCATCCAGTCGTGCAATACCGCCCACAGAAGTGTCTTTCGTCACTCCTTGGCCATATCTGACTTCCTTTATGTCTGTTAAGCTTAAAATTGCACTTAAAGGTAAAGGGCCTTTGTATTCAAAAAAATTATGATCTATCATCTTATCCGTACTTTACTTGGAAATACCTGGAATAACAACTTTTACTTTTGGTAGAACTGTATTCAACTTTGTAAGAACTTCCTGTGTTATTTCGACGTCCGGTTCATGTAAGATAACGACGGATTTTGGAAACACCATTGTCAGATGATCGCGTTCTGAAATTTCAATGAGAATTTCTTTTATTTTTTCCTGAATCGTATTAAAAGCATCATCTAAGGCTTTACCTAACTGACTGCTGCGTTCAGTGGTCTTTTCTTGAACCTCAGAGACCCTCTTCTCAAAATCGCTACGCTTCGACTCAATCTCTTGACTCAATTTTTTTTGTGCTTCCGTTTGAAGGGTTTTTTCTAGATCTCTCAATTGATCTTCAATTTTTTGAATCTCATCTTGAAATTGAGCCCTATACCCATCAATCTCTTTACGCACTTCAATAGCCGCGTTTGATTCTTGCAAAACACGATTAAAATCTAAAATAGCAATTTTCAAAGGTTTGGCGCTATTATCCTTTTCGGCATGGATAATTTGAGTACCAAACAGAATCACTAAAAAAGCGCGTAAAATAGTTTTTATCGTCATCGTCTTCATACAACCTTTTATTAAAATCTTGTACTAAAGCCAAACAAGATAAATTGGGTTCTATCATACTTCTCTTTTTTGACTGCCTTTGCAAAGTCCACACGAATGGTACCCAAAAATGGTGTTTTCCAGCGAATACCCGCACCTACTGCAGCTCTGAGAGATGCTTTATCCACAACGTTCACATTACTCTCACCTGTATACCACAAGCTACCAACATCCGTGAACACCGCCCCCTTAACGCTAAACTCATTGGGCAAACCTACAGGAAACGTAAGTTCCGCGGTTCCAGTAAAATAGCGCAATCCATTCATCGAGTCATTGGTAGTAAGATCGCGCGGTCCTACACCTTGTATCTCGAAACCTCTCAAAGAATCGCCACCTAAAGCAAATCTATCAACGATACGAACATTCTTGCCTAAACGATTCATCATACCGCCACGCCCCACGAAAGCGAGCACCCAGTCATCGTGTACTGGATAAAAATAACCGCCAAACACACGCGTTTTAAAATAACGCACAGTTCCACCAACACCCGCTAAGTCGTTACCAAAACCTAAAAAGTATCCTTCTGTCGGATCAAGAGCGCTATCTCGTTGATCATACACGACGTCGTGGCCCATCGCAGAAACAGTATTAATACCGGCTTGTTCCTTAATATAACGCGATGCGTTTTGAGAAATACCGAATACCTCATCTCGACGTAAGCTATAATAAACTTTTTGGATAATATCTTCGGTCAAACGATAGCCAAGACGCAGGGTCGTTCCATAAATTCTCTGACGATAGGATTCATTCTGCTGTTGCTTTTGTTCAGTACGATACAAATCAATGCCAGCTGCCAATTCGCGATTTAAGAAGTAAGGTTCAGTAAACCCAATATCAAAGCTATTTGATCGTCTTGCCAATGTAAAACTGACAGAAAGATCTTGTCCGCGCCCTCTAAAATTTCTTTCGTTAAAGCGCGTCTCAAACAATGGTCCGTCAATCGTTGAGAAACCGCCTCCTACGGAAAGCTCACCTGTACGTTCTTCTTCAACGTCCACAATAATATCAATCTTATCTGGCTCAAGGGTTGGTTCTTTTTTGATCTTTAGATCTTTGAAATGGCCAAGGTTTTTAAGACGCTTTTCTGAGTCCTTCAGCTTGCTCGTGTTAAAAGCATCCCCCTCATAAAAACGAAATTCACGCCTGATAACATCTTCATCTGTCCTGGTGTTACCAATAATAATAATCTTATTGATATACACTCTCGGTCCTTCTTCAATCTGGAAGGTAAGTTTTACAATGTGATTTTCTTCATCTTTTTCAATTTTTGGGTTGATATCAACAAAAGCATACCCGCTGTTTCCTAAAGAATCTGTGAGAAGTGTGATGTTTTTCTCAACAAGTTTTGAGTTGTACCAATCACCTGAACTCATGGTCAGCAGTTTTTTCAAAGAATCGGCCTTCACATCCTCAATTTCAGAAGCAACCTCAATATCTCCAAAAGTATAACGCTCACCTTCTTCGATTGTGAATGTAATAAAGAACTCCTTTTGGTCGGGAGTTAATTCAGCGACCGCAGATTTCACACGAAAATCTGCATACCCATGTTCGAGATAAAACTTTCGCAGTAGTTCACGGTCGTAACCAAGACGATCAGGGTCATAATACGCATCGGATGTAAAGAAACGATACCAACGAGACTCCTTCGTTTGAATAACGGATTCTAGTTTTCCTTCATTAAATTTCTTATTACCAATAAAGAATATCTTGCTGACTTTAGTCGCCTCACCTTCTTGCACTTCAAACACAACGTCAACGCGATTTTGATCTTTTTTAACAACCTTTGGCGTCACAAGAGCTGAGAAATAACCTTTAAGACGATATAAGTCTTGAACACGCTTTGTATCATTCTTCACACGCGTGCTGGTAAAAACTTCTAGGGGCTTTAACTTTAGTTCGCTTTTTATAATTTCATCGGAAATTTCATTGTTACCTTCAATGCCCACTTGGTTCACTGTAGGATTTTCCACAACAGAAATTTTTAAGATGCCATTATCAACTTCTAAGGTAACATGCTCAAACCATTCAGTTGCATAAAGACTCTTCAAAGAATCATCGAGCATTCTCTTCGTATAAGAATTTCCTATGCGAAGATTTTGGCGTGCAACAATCGTTTCCTTGTGAATACGCTTATTACCTTCGATTTCAATTTGATTAATTATAGAACCTGAAAATTCTTGAGCAATAACGCTTGTGCAAGGATGCATACTCGCAAACATGGTTAACGCAATGTAGAATGCCCCCGCCTTAAAAATACGCAACAGAACCTCCGAAAATTAATTGAATAAGTTTTTGATATACATAAAGAATTTGAATCTGGAAAGATCATTCCAAGTTGTAAGCAATACAAGTCCCATGAGCAAGGCAAAACCTATGCGAAATCCAATTTCTTGCGCTTTTTCACTTAACGGTTTACCGCGAACGGCTTCTATAAAGTAAAACAACAAATGTCCACCATCTAACATAGGGACTGGAAAAAGATTAATTAAGCCCAGATTGAGTGACAGGAATGCTGTTAACCAGATTAAATCTATCCAATTCTTTTGAGCAACTTCACCTATAGTTGTTGCAATTCCAATAGGTCCACTTAATCCATCTGCTGATTGCTTACGTACTATGATGCGCCCCACAGATTCAAGCGTAGCATAAGACACATGAATCACATCATGCAGTGCATAACCGAAAGCTGAATAAAAAGGTCGTTTCACTTGATCAAATCCCTGCTGAATCCCCAAGCGTCCAATCTTTTGATCTTTTATCTCAACAACCGTTGGTTTAACAGAAATCGTCAAGTTCTCGCCAAGACGATCAATTTTAAGATGGAGTTGGACATCAGGGCTCTTAACAATAATATCGTGCAACTCAGAAAAGGTTGTCACATTCTTATCGTTCACAGATAAAACTTTATCGCCAACCTTTAGTCCTGCTTCAGCCGCAGGGGATGAAGGCATAATGAATCCAATTTTGGCTTCTGTAGAGGGCATCCTTTGACCTGAAACAATATAAATAATCCCAAAAATTAAAATAGCAAAAAGATAATTCGCAAGGGGACCCGCCGCTGAAACAGCAATACGTTGCCAGACTGTTTTATGAAATAAGGACATTTTCTTTTCTTCATCGCTCATTTCTTTGATTGTTTTCGTATCAGGCTGGCTTGCTGCATTAAGATCGCTAAACATGCGCACATAGCCACCAAGGGGCAACCAAGATATTTTCCAGCGTGTTCCTGAGCGGTCTGTCCACCCCAGAATTTCACGTCCAAACCCAATGGAAAAGACTTCAACTTTCACGCCATTCCACTTAGCAACTAAGTAATGGCCCAATTCATGGACAAAAACTAATA
The DNA here is from genome assembly GCF_002117145.1 of Candidatus Nucleicultrix amoebiphila FS5. Taxonomy (NCBI): domain Bacteria; kingdom Pseudomonadati; phylum Pseudomonadota; class Alphaproteobacteria; order Holosporales; family Nucleicultricaceae (SeqCode); genus Nucleicultrix (SeqCode); species Nucleicultrix amoebiphila (SeqCode). The sequence goes on from NZ_CP008743.1 coordinate 279,061, forward strand.
GTGATAAAATAAGGATAAACGGAATTAAATTAACGTAAAGTGTTTGCAGAATGTCCATCAGCCATACCCCTTTTTCTAGTCAAATCTTTGGCCTGCATATTAGGAAGCCTTCGCCTTGTTGGCAAGGGGCTTATTTTATTAATTTTTTAATGAAAAAAGAAGGTGGTGGCTGGGGAGGGAATTGAACCCCCGACACGAGGATTTTCAGTCCTCTGCTCTACCAACTGAGCTACCCAGCCGTAAGATATATGGTCTATAATCAATTCTTTAAACTTTGTCCATAGCATGTGAAAAAAAATATGAACATTGTGATGATTTTTCAGCTAATCGTTTTCGTCCTCTAATTTTTGAGGCTCTTTTTTAGTGTCCTCAGAAGCAATAGGAATACTATAAGCCTCCCCTAACCATTTGCCCAAATCAATCATTTTACAGCGTTCAGAGCAAAAAGGTCGGTACTTTTCAACTGAAGGTTTCTTACAGATTGGACACTTAACATTTTTCATAGACGGGGACATCCCCATGAGATTTATTTCTCGCGGAAAATAATGCGGCCCTTCGTTAAATCATAAGGGGTCATTTCAACAATTACTTTATCGCCAGCCAAGACACGAATTCTATTTTTGCGCATGCGACCTGCAGTATGAGCCAAAATAATATGGTCATTTTCAAGCTTTACGCGAAACATTGCGTTGGGAAGAACTTCCGTTACAACTCCTGGAAATTCAAGTAAGTCTTCTTTCGCCATTCCTTCTCCTAATCATAATTTTTAACAACAGCAAAACTTGCTATTTAGTTTAATTTGTGAATCTTGTATAATCCATTTTAATTATTTCGCCAACCCTTTAGGTTTTAACCACTTGAAAATTATAAACCCATGACAGAAGAACTGACCATTGTTTTCAAGGAATTGGCTGCTGTTTACAATTTTTTGATTCAATACCCTTCGGAATTGATTGCTTTGATTTGGTTCTTATTTTGTTGGATTGGCTATAACTTTGTCACAGATAATATAGTAAAAAGCTCACGTAGCTTGCCAGCGCGTATGCATTTATACCGCGTTCAATGGATGACAACGACTTTAAGACGTGACAATAGAATGTTGGACATTAATATCATCAATGGGTTACAGCAAAGTATTTCCTTTTTTGCTTCAACATCTATCCTAATTATTGCTGGTCTTTTAGCTGTTTTGGGCGCTTCAGATACAGCCCTTGATATTATTAAACACCTCCCTTTTTCTATCGAGGCCCCTAAAAATCTTTGGTATTTAAAAGTAATGATTTTAATAAGTCTGTTTGTATACGCGTTCTTCAAGCATACTTGGGCTTTAAGGCAACTTAACTATGCTTCAATTTTGATGGGTTCAATTCCTCTTGCAAACGAAGCCGATGACCGTTTTATTCCTTCAGCCAGAAGATGTGCAATGATCGCCACGCAGGCTGCCAAGCATTTAAATCGAGGTCTCCGGACCTATTATTTTGGCATAGCTACCCTTGCTTGGTTTATTAACCCTTGGCTCTTTATGATTGCAACCACCGCCATCGTGCTGGTGATGTATCGGCGAGAATACCGGTCACACGTTGTCAAGTTACTCAATATGCCGGGTGAGGAGCCCCTTTCGGATATCCCCACCCACCATTCTGCAAAATAAGCAACCTAGAATTAGATCGCTTACCCTATTCTTCTATCTAAAAAAACAGTTCCAAAAGCAAGCGGCTGCTTTTTGTCTTCAACAGAGACATCCACTTCCTTGGAAAATATTCTAAAAGAAAAATGATGGGGGTTATTCCCATTACCTTGAGGTTTAAAGGTGCATTGTTGAGAAAATATTGTTCCCATTAAATTTTCAGGAAGAACCTGATCTGTCAGCTTCTGTGATTTTTTCTCAAGACTTCTATGAATTAAAGCAAGATTGACCACTATCCTATAGTTAAATTCTTCCTTTGAATCGAGTGTCGTGATCCCTTCAAGAATATAGTTACCCCACTCATCACGCTTAATTTTTTCCTTCTCTGATTCCTTAAGAGCGGTGTTTACAAGATTTTGTAAATCAATGTTTGCTGAAATATGAGGATAAAACTCATCAAAATAAGGCTCACGCATTATGAGCTTAAATTGTCGATTTCCAGCATTAAGTAAGTATTCAAGAGTTTCTGATTGAGGCTCCTGATGAAACACTACAAATTGTCTTTGAAATAATTCCTCATTGAGAACTTGCATAGGGGAATTTATTTTTTGACCAACAATAGTAACATCCGGATATTGTAATTGGTTTTTAAGGAGCTCACGCGTATCCTCAAGTTTATAGGTTTTTTCTGAAGTCTGACTATCCTTATGCGCAGCAATTTCTCTGACCCCATCGATGTAGTAATATCGTTTCGAATCAGTCAGGTAGACCATACGGGTCTTATACGGGTCACTCCCTAAATCTTTCTTCTTTAGACGTGGTAAGGCAGGCTGAACAGAATGGTGAGAAGAACGACGTTTTTTTCTTACAAGAGGTTGTGCCGTACTCGTTGCTGATGACGCTATAGCGCCAAGCCCAGTTTCATGCTTTGCTCTTCCTTTGTCCTTATAGATTTTTCTTAAGGTTGTCACTTTTTCTGGGTTTTGTTTATCTTCTCCAACACTAATAGGAGCAGAATCTTTTCTGTACAAGACAACTTGAGCATGCACAGGGTGCGTATCTGGATCAATCCAACCACCAACTTGAGCGGCTTTTTTTGCGTCTTCTGTAGACTTTACTTCTATAGATCCTTTAAAAGCTACTTTTTTTCCCAATAGATGAGAGCGCTTAGGTTTTTTCCTGAGTGTTGGTTGAGTGCTTTCTTCTTGTGGTTTTTGCACGACAAGAGAACCTGTAGGAGTTAGCTGAGTAATGCTGAGATTATTTAATTTTTCTAGCAAATTTTCCGTCGTTTGATCGCTCTCAGACGATTGATGCGTCGCTGTTTTTGATAATAGATCCTCCATCACTTGATTAAGACCTTCATCAATTGGTAACAATTGACTGAGATCTCCAGATGAATGAGTTTTCTCATCTTTATCCATGGCTTTATGGGCCGAAGCATTGAAGTGTTTACGAGATTTTTTTGCCGACGTTTTTTTCTTCTTTTTTTTCGAGGGTAATAGACCTTCATTATTACCATCTTTTCCTAGTTCAATTGTACTCGGCGGTGTTATTTGCACCTCAGACATTTCTTTAAGAAGTTGATCGAACGATTTCTTATTGAGCTTTTTCCGACGTTGTTTAGCACTTACATAAGTTTCGCCATCGGAATGGTATCTAAGACTGCCTGTATGTAAAATTTCCTCAAGTGCGTCTTCAGAATCGCTCTTAGAAGCACTCAATGTTGTTGAACAAAGTAAGACCACAGAAAGAGAGAGTATGAGGGGGGAAGTAAAACTATTAAATTTCATCGGACTATCACCATAAAATATAGATTGAATAAGTTTAGGGAAAATACATGACCATTTGGAAATAATCAATGAAAAAATAGATACGTGTATTTAATTATTTAATAAATTATTTTTTTTGGGATGTAACAACTTGAACTATATCATTAAACCAATCGGCTATCTTTGTAAAATGAGACTGGGTACCTTTTGGTCTAAAATCATACCAAATCATTTCATTAATAGCAGGAACATTCGCCGCCAAGAAAGAAGAAGCTAGCGTTGCAAGCATACTCCCCCACCCTAAATAACCGCTTATCCCATAACTTATGGATGTACCAATTCCAAGAGTGGGAAGCCAATAGTACCAAGACTTAGGATATTTAAAAATAAAAGCAAACGCATTTTTCTTAATCCAAAAAGAAGTCTGGTATCAATTGAGTTCCAGGAGTCATAGCGTACTGATCAAAATCTGTAACCCCTTCACTCTTCAGCAAGGCATCATCTATAAAAAAATTCCCCGTACACTCATGACTATTTTTAGTAAGAATTATATGAGCAGCGTCTGCCACTATTTTTGGCGACCTTGAAGCTTTCAGAAAGCTCTCTCCCCCCAACATTTGAATGGCTGCGGTAGCGATACACGTACGTGGCCAAAGCGCATTGACAGCAATTTTATCAGTTTTAAATTCTTCGGCCATCCCCAATACGCACATGCTCATTCCATACTTAGACATTGTATAAGCACAATGAGGCTTAAACCACTTAGCATTCATGTTTAATGGGGGGGAAAGCATTAACACATGGGGATTGGCTGCTTTTTTAAGATAGGGAATACACGCTTGGGTAGTCGCAAAAGTCCCTCGAACGTTAATATCAAACATGAGGTCATAGCGCTTCATCTCAGTGGCAAGAGTCCCAGTTAAATTGATAGCACTGGCGTTATTTACCAAAATATCTATCCCTCCGAAGGTCTGAACAGTTTTTTCAACTGCACTGACAATCTGATCTTCAAAGCGAATATCTCCTTGTATAGGCAGTGCTTTTCCCCCTGCTTCTTCAATTTCTTTCGCCACTGAGTATATGGTGCCTTGCAATTTTGGATGCGCTTCTGCAGTTTTTGCAATAAATGCAATATTGGCACCGTCTCGCGCGGCTTTGAGAGCTATCTCTCGACCGATCCCTCGGCTACCACCGGTAATAAATAGCGTTTTTCCTTTAAGATCAGACATTATTCACCTTTAAAATTAGGGTTACGTTTTTCTAGAAAGCTCATAACGCCTTCTGCAAAGTCCTGGGTCTCTAAGCAAGATAAGAAAAGATTTTTCTCGAGATCGAGCTGCTGTGCAAGCGTATTATGAAATGTATTGTTGAGAGCTTCCTTCACATGCGTGAAAGCTTCTGTGGGACCCTTGGCAAGCTTTTTTGCGATTTCTAAAGTTTTTTCTTCTAAGACGTCGTCTTCAACGACCCAGTTAATCATACCAATGTTACATGCTGCTTCACTATTCAGCGAATCATTCATTAATATAAGCTGCATCGCTCTTCTCTGTCCCAAAATCCTGGGTAGTGCAAAAGTTGCCCCCCCATCCGGTGAAAGCCCTATATCGGTATAGGCCAACTTAAAATAAGCATTTTTAGAAGCCACTGCCAAATCTGCAGCCAACATTAAACTCACGCCAAAGCCAGCCGCGGCACCTCTTACTGATGTGAGCACAGGCTTAGGCATGCGCCGAATAGAGATTATAGCATCATGGATATCTGCTATGAGTGAATGAATAATTCCCTTACGTTCTTCAGAAGAATCTTTAATCAAGCTTGCAAAGAATTGAACGTCTCCACCCGCACAAAAATGCTCGCCAGCCCCCTTTATAACAACGCAGCGGACACCCTCATCATATTCCAAATCAGCAAAGGTCTGCCTAAGTCCTGTAGCCATTTGCACATTCATTGTATTGAGGGCTAAAGGCCGGTTTAATGTTACAAGAGCAATGTTATCTTTCTTATCAACAAGAATTACGGGTTCAGTCATTTTTATATTCTTTATTTATTGTGTACCTAACAGTATCTTCCATCTCAATCCATTGAGCGACATATTTGGGTAGTTTGGGAAGCTTTTTTGGCATCTCATGATCAGGATAGAAGTGTTTTATTGCTTCTAAAGTTGGAATTGATTTTCCATTTTCTATAAACAACCCTTTCACAATGCTAAAAGCTATAAGTTTGCCTTTGCTGGTAAAGCGATGCTCTATATAAAACCACTTTTCATCAATACCGATAAGCCTCGTTTTGATTGTATAGCGTTGAAACATATTCAAACTTTGACGAAAACGTATATAGGAGGCACCAAGAACAGTTGCTAATTTTCTTTTGACGAGATGCGTAAAAATTCCTTGCCTAACAATTCGATCAATGCGCGCTAAATCCGTAACGCTTAAATACCGCGAATTAGTCATATGCATATTGAGATCAAGATCATTGGGCCAGACATGGAAATGTACTTCAGAATCATCAAATATACCAATTTTAGACCTAAAAAAACCGTGCAGGACGACTCTTAAGAAGCGTAATAAAAGATTCATTCTCAGCTCCTTGTTTGTATATAAGTTTCTCCGCGTGTGGTAAGCCCATTCCTTTTTATGTTAAAAAGGACCGAAGCTCTCATCTTTAAATTTCATCAAGGTTTCAGAACCAGCCATGATGGAGGCAAACAGACTAGATGTCTTTGGCAAGAGTTTTTGATAAAAAAACCGTGCCGTATCAATTTTTCCTTGATAGAAGGCAGACTCCGTTGAGTTCACTTTTGGCATTGCAACAAGCACAGCTCTCGCCCAAAGATATGCAACCGCAACATGAGCAAAGAGGTGCAAATAATCCGTTGCTGCAGCGCCAATTTCATTAGGATTAGACATCCCTTTTTGCGCTATCGTTGCAGTCACCTGTTGCAAACGACCAAAGGCCTTTGCCAATAAAGGCATAAATTCAGCTAACTCGGGTGTATTTTGATGTCCTTCTATAAATTGTTGGACTGGATGAAAGAACGCTCTTAAATAGCGACCAAAATGCGCTGGCATCTTTCTTCCCATGAGATCAAGAGCTTGAATGCCGTTGGTCCCCTCATAAATTTGTGTAATACGTGAATCTCGAACAAACTGCTCCATCCCATGTTCTTGGATATAACCATGTCCCCCAAACACTTGAAGAGCGATGTTTGTCATGTCAAAGCCCACATCAGTCAGAAATGCTTTTACAATAGGTGTCATTAAATGCACTAAATCATCAGCAATTTGTCGCACTTCAGGATCTTCAGAACGTTCAGACTTATCGACTTCCATTGCTACCCAGAGCGCCAACATACGGTTACTCTCAATATAAGTTTTCATGGTCAACAACATACGGCGAACATCGGGATGCACGATGATAGGATCGGCAGCCTTATCAGGGAATTTTACGCCTGTCAGAGCGCGACCTTGCAAACGTTCTTTTGCGTAACTAAGAGCATTTTGATAAGCAATATCTGCAACACCTTGGCCTTGATTCCCCACGGATAAACGTTCAAGGTTCATCATGGTGAACATTTTGTTCACCCCTTCATTCAGCTCTCCAACTAGATACCCTTCTGCACCATCAAAGTTCATCACGGCTGTCGCAGAACCTTTTATACCCATTTTATGCTCAATGGATGCACACTGAACGTTGTTTCTTTCTCCAAGAGATCCATCACCCTTTACGATGAACTTTGGAACTAAAAACAAGCTAATTCCTTTAATACCAGCAGGAGCACCTTCAGCACGCGCGATAACAAAATGGAGAATGTTTTCTGTTAAATCATGTTCGCCAGAAGAAATAAAAATCTTAGTACCCGATATCTTATAAGCCCCAGCCCCATCGGGCACTGCCTTTGTTCTCAACATACCTAGGTCAGTTCCACAATGTGCTTCGGTAAGACACATAGTGCCGCTCCATTTCCCCTTCACCATATTAGGGAGAAATTTTTTCTTCAGCTCTTCGCTACCATGACGTGATAAAAGCGCATAGGCACCCCTCGTCAACCCCGGATACAACCCGAAAGCAATATTAGCAGCGCAGATCATCTCTTCAGCAACTGTATTTAGAGTATGGGGAAGACCTTGACCACCCCATTCAGTTTCACACGAAAGACTTGCCCAACCACTTTCAACAATTGAATTATAAGCTTCCTTAAAACCTTTAGGGGTTCTCACCTCTCCATTTTCATAGCGACATCCTTCTTTGTCTCCAGTCTGGTTAAGAGGAAAAAGAACATTTTCACAAAAGCGACCAACCTCAGTTAAAATCGCATCAATCAAATCATCTGTGATTTCGCTTCCACCCTTAAGTTTTTGTAAAACCTCAAGTCCGTAAAGTTCCTTGAGCACAAAGCTTATATCGCGAATTGGGGCTTTATAACTTGGCATTATTTAGTTCCTTAATGGTTTTCCTGTTTCGAGAATATGTTCCATACGCGCTAAGGTTTTTGGGTTTTTTAAAAGTTCCATAAAAGCTTCTCGCTCTAATTTTAAAATGTGTTCACTGGTTTGATCATCCGTAATGTCTGTATCGCCACCACTTAAGATATTGGCCAATTTTTTAGCAACAACTTCATCGTATGGTGAGGCTTTGCCAATCTTGACAAACCCCTTCACAGCCATGGACATAGCTACACGTGCAACGCTACCAGGCAGAGAGAATGATTCATCTTCAGGTGCTTTGTAATTTGGCACAAGTTTAAGAGCTTTTTGTTTTGCATCAAACAATAAACGATCACGATTCATCGTGATTTCATCGTTGGACCTCAGATATAAATTTTCCTTCGCTTCAAAAGCAGACTTATTGACGTGTGCCGTGCCAATTAACTCAAAGACTTTACCTACTGCTACCATTGAACCACCAGGACGCTTTGAATTGTTAACCCAACGAGAAAGCATCTCCTTGCAGCCGCCCCACGCAGGGATAAGACCGACACCAACTTCGACAAGACCTATATATGACTCAGCATGCGCCTGAATTGCATCGCAATGAAGCAAAATCTCGCACCCTCCTCCTAGTGCCATTCCAGAAGGTGCTCCGACAACAGGAAAGGGTGCTTTTTTAAGAGATTGATAGGTTGACTGTCCTTCTTTGACAATATCCTCAAGCAAGTTCCATAAGGCAAGGTTAGCAACAAATAAGGCTAATCCAATATTTGCCCCCGCTGAAAAGTGAGAGGCTTCGTTGTAAACGACAAGAGCCTTATAATCCTTTTGCACGATCTCAATTGATTTTTGGATCATCTTCATGATCTCTGGATCAAGAGCATTCATTTTTGTATGGAATTCAAGGCAAGCTACGCCATCTCCAATATCCCAAAGACTGGCTGAAGAATTCTTAGCTACTGGTTTACTTGCCAATTTAATATCAGATAAAAATAACTCACCAGCTTTACGGGCAATGGGTTGATATATCCCCTTCGTCGTTAAATAGTGAACTTTATTATCCTGAATTTTGTAAAAAGTCCCCTCTCCAACTTTTTCGAGTAAAGATGGGATTGAAATTCTCTCGCTTTGGAGTTTTTCTCTAAACCAACTTGGACCGATCTTATCAAGAATTTCGAAAGGCCCCATTTTCCAATTATATCCAAGACGCATAGCTGTATCTATGGCCACTATGTCATCAGCAATTTCAGGAACTAAAGAAGCTGCGTAAGTCAAAACTTTAGAAAGTACTTTCCAAGCAAAATCACCTCCCTTATCTCCAAAACTGAGCAGCTTTTTTAAGTCATTCTTACCAGTGTTTAAGCTCGCCAGAAACGCTTTTTTGGAGGCGCTGTATTCCCCTGTTTTTAGGTTGATCGATTCTTTTACTTTTTTACCGTTGCTTTCAGCGAGTCGATAAAAGCCTCCCTTGCCTTTACGACCTGTATAACCTTCACTAATCATTTTCTTCAAAAGTTCAGGTTCTTCATACCCTAGGCAATAGGGATCATCTTTTGGCAAGCTGGCTTTCATAATGCCACCTATGAGCGGGATTAGATCTAACCCAACTAAATCAAGCAAACCAAAAACTCCCATCTTTGGAATACCCATAGGTTTTCCAAAGAGAGCATCAACTTCTTCTACACTAAGATCAGTTTTTAAAGATTCAACAAGAGCTGTTTGCAACCAATATACACCAATTCGATTCGCTATAAACCCTGGAGTATCATGAGTTTCTACAACACCTTTGCCCAAGTTAAAATCAGCAAAGTGTGTAATCGCTTGATAGACATCCTCTCGCGTTTCAGGGCCTTTTACCACTTCAAGTAGGCGCATATAACGAGGCGGGTTAAAAAAATGGGTGATCATAAAAGTTGATTGAAACTCTTTTGTGCGTCCTTCAAGGAGCTTTGCCAAAGGTATTGTCGATGTATTAGAAGAAACAACGGCGTCCTTTTTTTTGATTTTCTCAAGTTTTGCATAAAGGTCTTGTTTAATTTCAAGTTTTTCAACAACAGCTTCAACAATCCAATCAACATCCTTAAGCTTTTCAAGATCGCCTTCTGTGTTGCCGGGTGTGATCAAATCAGCATTCTTTTTAAGCATAAAAGGCGCTGGATCAGCCTTGAGCATTTTTTCAATGGCACCTTCAGCAAGCGCATTTTTTTTACCAAACCCGCTTTGCGGAATATCTAAAAGTATTACTGGTATTCCTGCGTTAGCAAAGTGTGCAGCTATACCTGATCCCATGACACCTGCGCCAATAACTGCGGCGCGCTTAATCTCTTGCATATTTAAATAGCCTCCAAAATTGTAGCAATGCCTTGACCGCCACCAATGCATTGTGTGGCGAGTGCATATTTTTTACCTTCTCGTTTCAACAAAGAAGCGGCTTTGCCAGTAATGCGTGCACCCGTAGCACCTAAGGGATGTCCAAGAGCAATAGCTCCACCATCGATATTAATTTTTTTCATATCAATACCAAGATCATGAACACAAGCCAGAGCTTGTGAAGCAAAAGCTTCATTCAATTCAATAATATCTATGTCATTGATAGTAAGCCCTGCTCTCTCCAAAGCTTTTTTAGAAGCAGCTACCGGTCCGATGCCCATAATCTCAGGGGCACACCCTGCCACTGCAAAACTTTTAATGCGCGCCAACATCGGCAAATTATTCTTTTTCGCATAATCTTCAGAACACACTAAGACTGCTGCTGCCCCATCAGTCAAAGGCGAAGATGTACCTGCAGTCACAGACCCTCCCTCTTCAAACGCTGGTTTTAAAGAAGCCAACACTTCGGCCGTTGTCTCTGGTCGTATACACCCATCTTTCTCAATGAGTTGATCTCTAAATTTAATAGGGATGATTTCATCGCTTAGCCTACCTGAAGATTGTGCTTCTGCGGCTTTTCTATGACTTTCAACAGCAAGTTTTTCTTGATCTGCTCTACTTATATTGTATTTCTTGGCGACATTCTCAGCTGTATCCCCCATGGACATATATGCTTCTGGCATTTTTTCATACAGATCAGGATTTGGCATTGGATTATATCCCCCCATGGGCACACGGGTCATAGACTCAATGCCAGCACAAACAAACACTTCACCAGCATTACAGTTGATAGCACCTGCTGCCGTATGGATCGACTGCATAGAAGAGCCACAAAAACGATTGATTGTTGCTCCTCCTGCAGTAAGAGGAACGTCAGCAATAAAGGATATGAGACGCGCTACGTTTAATCCCTGCTCTCCTTCCGGAAAAGCGCAGCCCATCAAAACATCTTCAATATCTTCTTTTCTAACCTTTGTTCGTTCTAGAAGGGCTTTAATAACTTGTGCAGCCAGATCATCGGGACGCACCTTAATCAGAGCACCCTTATTGGCGAAATCAAAAGGTGATCGCGCATAACCACATATGACAACATTCTTTGATAAAGACATGATTGCTCCCAAAAATTATTTTTCTTTATATTATCTTTTATTTTTCTTCTGAGCTTTTTGCAACTCTTCTTCTACAAGTTCTTTTTTTGAAAGCTTGCCGATGATCGTCTTTGGAAGTGTTGCTCTAAACTCAATTTCTTTCGGCATTTCAATAGGGGAAAGCTTATCTTTCAGAAAAGAAATAAGATCAGATTGCGTTAAAGTCATCCCTGACTTTAATTTAATAAATGCCTTAGCGATCTCTCCACGTTTAACATCTTTCACCCCAATAACCGTTACTTCTTCAACCGCCTTATGGAGATAAATTGCTTCTTCTACATGACGCGGATAAACATTATAGCCACTCGTGATGATCAAATCTTTAATACGATCAACTAAGAAAACGTAACCATCTTTATCCATATAGCCAACGTCACCCGTATGAAAAATATTGCCTATCAACACGTCGTTTGTCTCTGTTTTGCGATGCCAATATCCCTTCATAACCTGTGGTCCAATAACGCAGATTTCTCCTTTAGTACCAAGAGGCACTTCCTTCTTCTTGTTCTTAAGATCAAAAATCTTAACAATTGTTCCTGGAAAGGGAATACCGATTGATCCAGCTTTATTAAATCCTGTCATAGGATTAGAGGTTACTGCTGGTGAAGTTTCGCTTAGACCGTAGGCTTCTATCAGCTTACACCCTGTCAGATGTTCAAACTGACGTTTTACTTCAACGGGTAATCCCGCGCCACCTGAAAGACATGCTTTCAAAGTTGAAAGATTAAATTTTTTCACATTTGGATGATGGTTGATCATAGTGTAAATCGTCGGCACAGCCGGGAAAAACGTAATCTTATGTTTATCAATCAACTTCATCGCTTCATCAACATGGAAACGCGGAAACATCATGACAATTTCAGAGCCAGTAATAATGCCAAAATTCATCACTGCCGTCATGGCAAATACGTGAAATAACGGCAATGCTGCCAAAATGCGCTCTTGTCCCGGTTGCACTGCTTCGAACCAACTCCAAGCTTGTTGAGCATTCACATAAACATTTTTATGGGTCAACATTGCCCCTTTAGGGATCCCTGTTGTACCACCGGTATATTGAAGAAGTGCAATATCTTCTGAAGGATCAATCATTATTGGTTTAGGTTGACCATTGTTCTTTACTAAATCCCTAAAACACACATGATGCTTATCCCATTTTATTTTTGCGACATCTTTAAATTTTAAGATAGGAAAGAGAATGTTTTTAGGAAATGGTAAACAATCTTTGAGAGGACAAACTATTAATTTTTTAAGGCACGTTTTAGCAAGCATTGGATAGAGCTTGGAATAGAGCATTTCCAAATCCAACGTTACCATAATTTCAGTCTCTGAATCCTCAATTTGATTGACGATTTCACGATCAGCATAAAGGGGACTAAAATTAACGACGATACCGCCCGCTTTCAAAACTGCATAATAAAAGAAAATATAATAGGGCGCATTGGGCAAAAAGAGCCCAACTTTGGTGTTTTTCTTTACACCAAGATTTTGTAATCCCTCCGTCAATCGATTCACAATTTCAATGACTTCTTTATAAGTGTATTTCTTACCTAAGAAATCAATGGCAGGACGATCTCCAAAAATTGCAGCGGTTTCATCTAGAATAGTATGGATAGGCGCTTCTTTAAATTTCATATCCCAGTTGATGGTCTTTGGATAACTTTTAAACCAGGGATACTCAGTCGTTTTTTTTACAGCTTTTATCTTCGTTTTTTTAGGAGGCTTTTTAATGCGAGCTTTAACTTTTGTGACTTTTTTTATCGTTTTTTTCGCAACACTCTTCTTTGCCATCCCTGAAAACCTATCATTTTTTTTATAAAAAAAAGGGCTGCTCTGGGGCAGCCCTTAAATCTTTAGAACTTAACGCGTGCTTGGAGGGAAACGATATCCAAACGGGACTTGTAGTTACCCATTAAGTTATCAGTTGTTGTTCCACCAGCAAGTTTAGTTGATGCCAAGCTGCTTGTACCATCTTTTACGAACAAGTGAGCGTAGCTCAAATCCAAATCAACCCAATGGTTTGGACTATAGGTTGCACCAATAGCTGTCCAATAACGATCAGCATCAGGCAAACGTGGGCTTCTGAACTCAGTGTGAACAGGAGATTGGTCATAAGCCAAACCTAACTTCAACTTCCAATCTTGATGTGGCTTATAGGTTGTTCCCAAAGACACCATAATGGTATTTTGCCAGCTTTGCTTTTCAATAGATGTGGGCAATGAAACGCCAAAACGGTTTGTAGTATTGATTTTTAAGTCTTCAATACGGGCCCAATTGGTCCACACCGCATCTCCCATCACTGTCCACTTTGGATCGATTTCGTGCGTAAAGCTGAAATTGATTGTTTCAGGCGTTGTGAGAGATGAACTGACGGCATCGCCAGAAGTAGGCAGACGATCCAATCCAGCTTGAATGAGAGCTATAGGGCTCGCAGGCTTGTTATAAACCGTCGCTTTACCCTCTAAACGATGGGCAATGTGTGAACGGTAAGTTAAGCCGAGACGTGTGCTTTCTACAGGTTCATAAATAAACCCGATAACACCACCATATCCCCAGTCGTTTCCATAAACATCAACAAGAGTATCTCTAGAGCCTGGCGTGAAACCGAGCGCAGCTTGGTTGATTATACCACCCACATCTGCGACCCTTGAAAGCTTAGCCTTCATATACTGGATTTGCAAACCTGCACCAACAGTCCATTGTCTGTGAAAGCGCCAAGCTACGTTTGGATTTACGTTCACAGTCTCAATTTGTGAACGTACTGCGCGATAACGCATAACAGAATTCAAATCATATTCAGTCTTAAGACCCCAAGGACTTGTAACACCAACACCAAGTCTCAAATTGTGACCTGCATTATACATTAAGTATGCTGAAGGAATGGGTGTCGCGGATCCAGCATTACCACTATTTGTGCCGGAAATAAGTGCACCATTAAAGAAGTAGGAACTCGCATTGGTAAATTTTATATTGGGCATAATTAAGCTGACTTGTGCTGCAGCAGCATGACGCTTTTCAATGCTCATCATCGTCGCTGGGTTACGATACATAGTGGATAAATCGCCTTTAGCTGAACCAGCACCAGCAAATGCTGTTCCCACAAAACTTCCGCTTGTTTCGCTGAGGGCGAATCCAGCAGCTTGTACAGCTTGGTTTGCGGAAAGTGCCCCCACTATTGAGAACATCGACGCCAAACGCCAATTTAGTTTTTTCATACCCTGCTCCTTGTTTTGGTTACCTAAAAATTTATTCAATAAAGACCCTAATTAAAGATATATTTAAGGAAAATGCAATCAATATATTTACACTCCCCTTATAAATGCTTTGACCGTTAACGGTTTTTAGGGCATCCTTATCTACAGATATTATAAATTTTTAGGAGAATGGCATGCGTTTCCTTAGACTTTTCACACTTTTAGTAACAATCGTTGCATTAAAATCACAAGTTTATGCTATCGACCCTAACGGACAATCCCATGCAGATAGCAAAAAGCAAGCTGTTATAAAGGACATTTGGCTCACTGAGGACGGACGCGCTAAGGTTAATATTGGCAGTTGTGCTAATAACCCTGCAGCACTTTGTGGCAAAATAGTTTGGCTAAAGGAACCTTTAGACAAAGCAGGAAAGCCTAAGGTAGACAAAGAAAATCCTGATGAATCACTCCAATCCCGTCCTCTTATGGGACTTGAAATATTGCAGGACTTCGTACAATCAGAAGACAGTAATGAATGGGTAGATGGAACAATCTATAGCCCCAAAGAAGGGTCGACTTATTCTTGTAAAATTAATCTTTTAGAAGAGAACCCCAACAAACTACGCGTTCGCGGATATGTTCTGTTTCCCGCTTTAGGAAAGACACAAATTTGGACACGTGCTCAATTAGAAAGCCAACCTCACGAAGCTGCTAACAATCATGAGAATGTTGGCCATAGTAATCAAGAATCAGACGAATAATGTAAAGAAGATGATGAGAGTTATTCCTCTTGCAGAAAAACTTTCTGCACGTCGTACTGATGATTTTGGAAAAAATACCTATTAACTAATTTATTATTCATACAGTCAAGGAGGCTTTAATGCGCCACTGGATTTATTTTTTTATTATTTTCTCCGTCTCTCATTCTGTTCAAAGTTCTACAGGCTTTTATGAAGATTATGATTTTCAGAAGATTGAAGATCAACCAGGAAAGTATCGTGTTCACTATCTAGAAGATCCAACTAAAAATTCACTAGACTCAAAAGTAATGATACGTGACGAACATGAGTGTCATTTGCATTTTTGGTTGGAGCATGTTCACCATCTAGCCGCGGCACGTACGGGAAAAAAAGAGGAAGATTACAAATATATTGATTCTGAAGGTTTGGAAAAGTCATTTATCATTCATCACGAGCTTAGAGCTGACAATATGTATCATCGTATCGACAGCAAATACCGGAATAAAGAAAAAGTTACAATAGTTTTGGATGAAAAAGAAAAAACTGAATCTTGCACGCCCCTATCGACGCCAAAAAAATCTGTTGTAACGCCTCTCACCCTTTCTCCTATTAAAGAATATGATCGCTCTTATAAGTTTTTACCAATTGAAGATATTGCTGCTTTAAGTGCAAAGATTAAGAAATTAAAAAGTAAGAAGCATCCTGGGCATCTTGAAACACTTTGGAAATTGCTTTTGAATGAAATTGATCACCAACATATGGACGTTTTAAAGCTGACCCAAGAGCAAGGTGAAGAAGCAGAACTGATAGACCATTTAATAAAGAAAAGCCCCCCTCAGACGTTAATTAATGAAATGCAAATTTGCCGCAAACACGTTCTGGCGTTTTTTAAATATGCTCTTTTTGCTGATTCCTATTTCAACAAAGGAATGGATGTAAATGCACTTATATATCTTTTGAAAGCTTTGCAACTAAAGCACCTCCATAAACAGGAAACAGAGTGGCTTAAGAGTTATATTAAGAAAAGAACGACTCATCTAACTCCCGAAGATCTGCCAACATTGAAAGATTTGCGAACCATTCTAGAGATCAAAGACTAGGTGTTGATATCTTTGAAAAATCGGTCGTAAAAGACTCTACCCGCGACGCGTAAGATTGCGGGTAAGGTTTTGTTCCCCACGCTGTTGTTGAACGCAGTGAGCTACCAAAGTATAGATATCATTGGGTAAATGGCTTTGGATAAACTGCAACATATAATCTATTTGCTGCGCACTCAAATTAGCCAAAGTAGATTTTACAAAGAGGGGTGCCATGGCTCGTTCATGAGGAGCCCAGCACTTAAACGCCACCAGAATACTTGTTAAATCAAGATCACTATAATTTTTCCAAAGGGTATCTAATATTGTGTTTTCTTCTTGAAAAATATGGACTAAATATTCACCTACCATAAGATTAAAGAGTCGATATAATTGTAGCCCTAGCTCTTTCTTTTGTTCAGGATTATCTGCATTTTCAATTTTATCTGCCAATGATAATAATTCATGAAATCGTCTTTCGGAAAGAGAGTGCTCTATTTCAAAAAGTTCCACTGTTTCTTTGTCAAAAGGTTTAATCAGTGGCATTATAAAAACACCTTCATTCAATGAATGCTGTTTTAGCTCTTTAATAAAATTCTCTAGTTTCTGCTTAAAATCTAAAAAATTCTCAGTGTTTGAGTATTCTATAGTACCCAACTGTTTTCCCAGATCATAAATACGTGAGCGTTGTTCTTGATGGGGAGTACTGAGAAGATCCAAACGTTTATTCATTTTACCTCATACTTTTGTTCACGTATTTGTATTTTTTCCAGCAAGTTTTTATAAAAAAAACTTTTTTTCAGCATATATCGTTCATCGATATCGTCTATGTTAATTCTATAAAGATTTCAAGAATGTACACAAGATAAAAGTAATCCATGGAAGGATTTATCATAACCGTATTTTAAGAAGGAGGAATTTTCTTAAACAAATGGATTTTAATAGAAGGAATGTTCCAATGGTAAACAAACACATGCATCAAAAATCCAATAAAAATTGTTAACAACACAACAAGGAGTATCTGTGTTGGATCAACGTGCTCTACCTGGTTATCTAAATAGAGAGATAGTCCCAACCCACACAAGAGTGGAATTTCTGCATAGGTCAGCTCATTCCCTAACGCACGATACCCAGCAAGAGCATTACGCATAGTACTGCCCCCAACACCCGTCATTACTGCAAATAACGGTCCCCAAATCCAAAGAGGATCAGCTTTACCAAGAACGGCTACCAACACACCAATCACAGTAAAGGCAGATGTACCCATGGCATCTAACAGTTGAATCAAACGCGTAATTTCGGCCTTTGAAGGTACATATTTATCAATCACAAACAATTTCATCTTGTGACGAAGAAAGTCGTAGACATTAATAAAAAATAGCACAGTTAAAAATGCTATAATTACGATATAGACATAACGCGGTGTTACAAGAATCCCCACAGGAGTACGTCCAACAATTATATCACGTATGAGACCGCCTCCAAAAGACGGTACGATGGCTAGCCCAAAAGTTGCGAGCACTGAAAAATTTTCTTTATCAGCAATCATCATCCCCGCAATCACGAAAGCAATAATAGCCAATACCTCAATCCATAAAAACCAGGGACGATCAATGGTTTGCATTAAAAGTACGGGCAGAATATACTCACGCATTATTTTTCGATGCTCACCGGAAGCCTTCATTTCTTGGATGGCTTTATTTACTTTTTCTAAAAATTCAGGGGATCCTAATTTTTTGCTAATTAGAAAATGGATCGGTGTGCTGACTCCTAAATAACGCTCTTCCACATCTTTGCTATGACCTGAACGCCAAATAAGTGTTGCCCCTACGAGTCTATCCGTTAGGAATCCATCTATTTTATCTTTAAGCAGGTTATTCAGGTTATCATTTTCGAATTTCGCGCGCATGATTTGATGCTGATATTGTGGATCATTAATAAAATCATTAATGGCATCAGATGCATAAACGAAACCGTCCATAATCCCCAGACGAAACCCTGTTTTTTTCGCCATATCAACAAAACTCTGGACATTCTTAAACTCTAAAGAAGAGCCATACTTAACAAATAAGGCATTTTCTTCAAAACGATAAGGAATTGAAAAATAGGCCCATTCGGAACGCTCTTTTGTTTTCGTAGCAAAAGGCGCTATGAGCCTTTGTCCGCTTTTTATATCGGATAAGAATTGCTTCCATTGCACCACTGAAAAATCTGGTTTTACGCCTAAATGCTGAGACAAAGCCTCAATCATTTTAATATCGAGTCCTGTCAATTGAGAAAAACCTTGAGTTTCCTTTACGTACATATAGGGTTCAAATGGAAACCAACCTGTCTTAATCACTTCATCTTGGGCTTTTAAAGGAGCGCATAAAAAAATGGCCACAGCCACATAAAGGCTAACCATCAATACATACTGATAGTATTTATTATGTTGTAGAAAATTCATTTTCATACGACAATTTTGCGATATTAATATTAAAATTTCTTTAAAATTTAACAAGAATTAAGCTCATCACCTGCCGATATTAGCGTACGCGTTTCTTGTTCAAAAATTTGACTAAGATGCTACTTTTCCGCCAATGAATTTATGAACGCGTGCAGCCTGATTGATCGAGCGATCTTTTAACCAAGGCGCTTGTGTTAAAATTTTCTCAGTGTCCTCAAATCCATACTTCGAACGACTTTTTAAAGACGACTTAGAAAATTCACAATCCCTTGAAGAAATTTTATGTTTCGTTGAATCATAAATAATATGAACAATATCAAAATGCCCATACTCATTGCCAATTTTTCTTAAGCTTTTTTGTAATTCAATCTTTTTTTGTGTTTCAGGCATAGAGTTCAGCGCTTCTTGCAATGCAACTGATAGATTATGCCGATCTATCACATGGTCAATGTGATGAGAAGTACGGCTCGTATAAAGTATATCTTTTGATCGAATAGTAACGTCTTCCATATCCTGAGGTTCATCACCGAAAGGCGTAAAAAGATCTACCATAAAAACAAGCGTATTCTCATCTTTTTTACTGCGAAAAAGTTGCTCAAGAGGTGTATTAGCAACACACCCCCCATCCCAATATAGGTCACCCTCAAGACGCACTCCTGGAAATCCTGGGGGCATTGCACCGCTCGCCATCACGTGTTCCGGTGTAATACGCATATTAGCGTTATCAAAAAAGACATGTTCGCCATCTTTAACACGCGTAGCACCAAGGATAAGACGCATTTCTTTTGCATTAATCCGATCAAAATCTATATATTTTTTAAGAGTCGATTTAAGTCTACTTGTATCGTAGTAACTTGTTGCCGCAATACTTCCTCTAGGATGCAATTGAGGCCCTGGAAACCTTGGTACAAAGAAATTGGGTTGTCCGAAGAGTACGCCTTGAAGAGACGTGATTTTATGATGCAACGTACGCATCTGATCAATTCCAGGTGTTTTAGGAAAATCGGGCCAGGAAATACTTTCCCAAAAAGCGTGAAGACGCTCAAGCCTATTCTCTGGTTCATTACCTGCAATGATCGCTGCCGTAAAAGCCCCAATTGAGATTCCTGCAATAGTATCGAGTTTAATAGCAGCTTTGTTCAGCGCTTCATAAACACCAATATGATACGCACCAAGAGATCCTCCACCTTGTAGAATCAGAGCATAATGATCATAATTTTTTTTTGTTTTTTGAAGTGTCATCATCACCTCCCTTTTATTTAAGAGTATTATAGATCACACTGTCTTAGGCCCATCAATTGATTTATAGGACTGAAGATAAAAAATCGGGAGTGTTAATTAAAAGAGAGACATGATATACAGCCTTCAAACAAAGGTAGGAGGCAGAAATGCAAGTTAGATGTAAGGATTGTGGAAGCTTTAAACTTGTAAGAAATGGGAAGGCAAGAAAACATCAAAGATATAAATGCAAAGAATGAGGTCTGTCGTTTATCGAAGGTGATCGGAGACAGAAAACGCCTGTTGAAGCTCAGGCTTTAGCTGTCCTGTTGTATGGAATGGGAAAATCAAGTTATGGATTCATAGCAAAACTTTTTAAGGTTTCGAGAACAGCTGTTTACCACTGGATTCGTAATTTTTGTGAGGACCTTCCGCCCCCTCAAGTGCCAGAAGGGACCTATGATATTGACTTTGATGAGATGTGGCATTATGTCACTTCAAAAAAAACAAACTCTGGATTTGGAAAGCCTTGGATCGTCATGAAGGGAAAACCCTTGCCTGGGTTACAGGCCATCGTAATGCTAAAACCTTCCAAAGACTTTATGAAAAAGTAAAGCACGTCAAAGGAAACTTTTACACCGATGATTGGGAGGTTTACTCCCAGATTCTTCCTCAAGAGAGGCATATCATTGGAAAGTCAGGAACGACTCGTATTGAAAGTGATAACGCGAATACCAGGCATCACTTAGGGCGCATGGCAAGAAGAACGAGAATTGTCTCAAGAAGCAAAGATATGGTTGATCTTTCCTTGCGTCTTTGGCGGTTTCTGCAGGAACCCACCCATTTTGAAATAATCAGAGAAAAATTCTCGTCTATCTTTTAATTAACACTCCCAAAAAATCTAAAGCACCTTGCAAAATATAACTGGCTGCGAGTTTATCCACGAGTTCATCACGACGCTTGCGTGATAGATCAGCTTCAATCATCATTCTTGTCACCGCCATAGTCGACATACGCTCATCCCACAAAACAATAGGAAAATCTCTTATAGCTAAAAGATTCTGTGCGAATTGACGAATTGATTGACAACGAGGACCTTCACTCCCATCCATATTGATAGGAAATCCAATCACACAAGCCACAACGTCATTTGTATCGATCAATTGAAAAAGAGTTTCTGCATCTTTTTTAAATTTTTTACGCTCAATGGTCTCACGCGCTGTAGCTACTTTCCAACTTATATCCGATAAAGCCAAGCCAATCGTCTTCGTTCCAACATCAAGCCCTAAAAGACGATTTTTGGAAGTTTTTAATATTCGTAACTCTTGAGGCGTCATCATACTCATTGAGGATAAAACGTATCCTTTAAAGTAAAAGGCTGATAGGTCATCTCTAAAGCTAGTGTGGGCTCTTGAGCAGAAAACTCATGACATAATCCAGGTTGAATTGTTATGAAATCACCAGGCTTATGCACATGTTTGATACCTTCGTCTTGTTTCATTGTAGGCAGCCAATACTGACCGTGCGTCAGACCAGAAATGATGTAAAATATCTCTATTTTTTCTTTGTGATAATGACGACCTCTGGGTTGTCCGGGTTTAATCTCTAAGATTGCTAAAAATTTGTAATCTTTGGGCTGGTTCAAATAGGCCATAAAGCCGCGCTCTTTCTCTAAATAACCAAAAGGCTTCTGATCATCAAGATGAGGTTCTAATTGAGTTAAATCTTTAATATCCAAAAGATCATAAATCTGCTGCATTAGCTTTCCATTCTTTTGTTGGTTACACGCATGACAAGAGCACTTTCAAGAAAGTCATCAATGTCTCCATCTAAAACTCCCTGCGCATTGCCCTTTTCTACGTGAGTACGCAAATCTTTTACCATTTGATACGGTTGCAAAACATACGATCGAATTTGATGCCCCCAACCAATTTCTGTCTTCACAGCATTTTGAGCCTGGGTGGCTTCTTCGCGCTTTTTAAGTTCTGCTTCATAAAGACGTGCTTTTAACATGGACATTGCTTGAGCTTTATTGCGATGCTGTGATCTGTCATTTTGGCACTGCACCACAATATTTGTTGGAATATGAGTAATGCGAATTGCACTTTCAGTTTTATTGACATGTTGACCACCTGCACCAGATGCACGATAGGTATCAATCCTGAGATCTTTTTCTTCAATAACTATGTCAATACTGTCATCAATCACAGGATATACCCAGACAGAAGCAAAGCTGGTATGACGTCGCGCATTTGAATCGAAAGGAGAAATACGTACCAAACGATGAACACCACTTTCAGTCTTAAGCCAGCCATAAGCTTGATGACCAATAACTTTAAACGTACATGACTTTAGACCGGCTTCTTCGCCAGGGGATTCTTCGATCCACTCAGTTTTATAACCATGGGCTTCTGCCCATCGGCTATAAAGCCGCGCCAACATGGACGCCCAATCTTGAGCTTCCGTACCACCTGCACCAGCATTGATTTCTATAAAGCAATCGTTATTATCGGCTTCGCCAGACAATAAGCTTTCCAATCGTGCCCTTGCTGCTATAGATTGTAATTTAAGAAGCCCCTCTTCCGCTTCTTTAACGATGTCAGTGTCTCCTTCAGCCTCTCCTAATTCAAGGAGTTCCACGAAACTTTTTAAGTCTCCATCCAACTTTTGCACACGCGCCAAAGATGTTGTGAGGCGTTCACGCTCTTTCATAATCTTTTGGGCGGCTTCTGGATCTTGCCAAAGATTTGGATCTTCAGCTTGCTTGTTTAATTCATCAAGCTTACGCGTCGTTGTATCCCAGTCAAAGATGCCTCCTTAAGAGGCTAATCACTTGTTCGATGTCCTCTTTAACATGCAATAATTCAGTACGCATCTAGTCCTCATGCAATTTAAAACTAGTGATTTTGTTACATAAAATAATGAAAAAAGCCAGTATAATTAGCGCAATGTCTAAGGAGCTCTTGCTAAAATTCGAGAAACTTTAATAAACTCCCTCTGTTGCAACAAGAGGTTCAGTAGGCGATGGCGTTAACCAAGCATCACTTTGATTCTCTTCTTCATAGGATAATTTTTTATCTTCATGACTCTCTTCATCGTCATCTTGAATTTCTGTTTCCGACAAAAATGCTTCTAAAATAGTCCCTTGATGTCCAGTTTCTGTTTGCTTACCACTTTGAGAATCAACACGAACAAATTTGATTCCTGAGGGTGTTCTAAAAGGAACATCTGGCACCCCTTTTAAAGCATCTTTTAAGAAATCAGCAATGATAGGGCTAGCAGCGCGCGTACCCCCTTCATCTTTACCCAGGCTTCGCGTCACATCAAAACCTACATAGACGCCTACGACCAAATCAGGTGTATAAGCAATGGTCCAGGCATCATGACAATCGTTGGTCGTTCCAGTTTTCGCAGCAATCGTATGTCCCAAACCACGCAACTTATGACCTGTACCACGCTGAACAGCTCCTTCTAAAATAGAATTTAATTGATAAATCATACGTTCATCTGCAAGTTGCATCGTACGCGTTTTTAAAAGAGGTGGCATTGAAGGATTCGTACGCGCTGCGTCACAGCCTACACATGTTTTAAAGGTATTAAACATGAGAGTACGCCCCTGTCGATCTTGAATACGTTCAATCATCGTCGGCTCAACTCTTTTACCGCCATTAGCAAATGCAGAAAAACCCGCCATCATCTTCATGAGAGTGGTCTCTCCCGCTCCTAGAACCATAGCTAATTGAGCAGGCATATGATCTAAGATTCCAAATCTCTGCGCGACATCTGCCACTGCTTGAATCCCAACTTTTTCATAAACCATCCTAATGGTCGGGACGTTACGCGAAACTTCTAACGCGCGTCTAAAACTAAGTACCCCCACAAAGTCTTTATGAAAATTTTGAGGTCGCCAAATACCTTGGCCATAACCTATGTTGAGTTCAAACGGATCATCGTGAAGGGTCGTTGAAGGCGTCAATCCTTGTTCAAGACCTGCCAAATAAACAAATGGCTTAAAAGCAGAACCTGCTTGACGTTGAGCTTGCGTAGCACGATTGAATTGGCTCATTTCAAAGCTGTATCCACCATGCATTGCCAACACGCGTCCCGTATGAGGATCCATAGCAACGATAGCTCCAGAAACCTGAGGAATTTGACGAAGATAAAAGCTTCTTGCATTTGCCTCCGCATTTTTTTTATCAACAAGGACAACATCACCAACCTTCATAACTTCATGCACAGAAGTCACTTGTGGACCTAAGGCACGATCTGAAATCCATCTTCTTGCCCACTTTAAATCCGCTAGTTCAATAGTCCCAATGTTTCCTTCTTCAGTCCCTACAACAGCGTGTTTTTGATCTACAGCTAAGACTAAAACCATCTGCCAATTACCGGCACCAGAGGGCTTTACGAGACTTTTTAGGTGTTGAATCCAGAGATCTTTATCCTTTTTATAATCCTTGATTTGGACATCTAAATGGATAACTGGCCCCCGCCAACCATGACGACGATCATAGGTAAGAAGTCCCATTTTTAAAGCTTCACGAGCAATATTCTGCAATCGAGGATCAAGGGTTGTGCGCACTACGAGACCTTCTTTATATAGTACCGACTCACCAAATTTTTTAATCAAGTCACGGCGCACTTCTTCCGCAAAATAATTTGCCTGAACCAATTCAGCTCCTGTGCGTTGAATAACGGTGAGAGGTGTTTGAATAGCCTCTACTGCCTGTTCATGAGTAATATGGCCGTCTTCGTACATACGGCTAATCACCCAATCACGACGCGCTTTAGCACGTTCAGTATATTTTTGAGGATTATAACGTGTTGGAGCTTTTGGCAAAGCTGCAATAAATGCAAGCTCAGCCACAGTTAATTCATCAAGGCTTTTATTAAAATAATTGAGCGCCGCAGCCGCTACGCCATAACACCCCCCTCCCAGGTAAATCTCATTTAGGTAAAGTTCTAAGATGTAGTCCTTTGTGTAAGCCTTTTCGATACGAAAAGCTAAAATTGCTTCTTTAATTTTACGTTCGAGAGAAATGTTATTGGAAATATCTGAAAGAAGAAAATTTTTTGCAACTTGTTGCGTAATGGTTGAAGCACCAATAGGTCTTTTAAGCTGTCCTAGACGTTGTACGTTCGTGATGCTCGCCCGAATAATTCCGGGAATATCTAGACCGAAATGACTATAAAAATTCTTATCTTCAGCTGAAAGAAAAGCATTAATTACTTTTTGAGGAATGGATTGAATAGGCAAATACACACGCTTTTGTGCAGCATATTCAGCAAATAAGCGTCCGTCATTAGCGTATAATCTTGTAACAACTTGGGGTTTATAGTTAGCCAGTTCTTGATAATTGGGGAGGCCTGCACCGAAAAAATAAAAGAGGCCAAATGCAGCAAAGATACCTAAGAAGCCCAGCATAAGAACAAAGCTTAATAAAGAAACAAAAAATCGACGCAAAAGCTGGTATCCTTCGTACGTTTCAACTGGGAGATCTACCCATCACGGATATAAACTCAAAGAAGAGTATATCTTGCTTATGCCAAAACCTCAATTTTGTTTCAAGAGTATTATACTGTATCTTAGTTCAGAATATGACCAAATTGGTTACTTTTTATGATTTTTAACTCAAAAAAGAAAAGAGTTGTTCTTAAAATAAACAATCGTTATCCTATAGTTGTATTGAATGCTAGTTTAATGGGAGACATACAATATTAACAGGTTTCCCCTTCTAGCGAAGCGTATATGAATTTTGAAGAGCTGGCTTGCGCCACTAACTTTGGTTAAAACTTGTAGGTTTTGAATATAATGATAAGAATTCAAGCTGAGAATTTAGATAAAATAACCTCTCCAGCATTTTTCCCCTTAATTGGGCTTAGATCCAATCAGGACCTTGGTGCTGCAGCTCTTCCCATTATTATGTGCATAAAGGCACAAGGAGTTGTAGACTATGGCAAAAAAGATGTTGATCGATGCGGCCCACCCCGAGGAAACGCGCGTTGCAATTATCGATGAGAATAAGCGACTTATCGATTATGATTTTGAATCTGCTACAAAGAAAACGCTAAAAGGTAATATATATCTGGCTAAAGTAGCTAGAGTTGAACCATCGTTACAAGCTGCTTTCATTGATTATGGTGCTGAACGGCACGGATTTTTAGCTTTCAATGAAATTCATCCTGATTATTTCCGCATTCCCATCTCTGATCGCCAAGCTTTAGAAAAAAAACTCAACGAAGAAGTTGAACAACTTCGTGAACAAGAAAATGCCAAAATAGCTTTAGAAGAAGAGAAGAAAGAAGCAACAACTGACGGGGAAACAGAAGTTTCAACAATTGGCGGCGAATTAGATGTCAGTGATGCGGATGATCAAGAAGAGGAACACTACCGTCCTTCTCTCCATCGTCTCTATAAAATCCAAGAAGTTATTAAGAAAAATCAGATTCTTTTAGTACAGGTCACAAAGGAAGAACGTGGCGGTAAAGGGGCTGCGCTCACTACTTATATTTCCATGGCAGGTCGTTATTGTGTTCTTATGCCCAACTCTCCTAGAAGTGGTGGTATTTCAAGAAAAATATCGAATATCACAGATCGTAAGCGTTTACGCAGTATTCTAGATTCCTTAGAAACACCAGAAGGAATGGGGCTTATCATTCGTACAGCCGGAATGGAAAGAACCAAAGTTGAGATTAAGCGTGACGCCGAGTATTTAATGCGTCAATGGAATTCTATTCGTAAAAGTACGCTTGAATCCATTGCCCCCTCTTTAATTTATCAAGAGGACGATATTACGAAGCGTGCTATTCGAGATCTATATACTAAGGATATTGCAGAAGTTTTGGTAGAAGGCGAAGAAGGTCATAGAGTCGCAAAAGCCTTTATGAAAAGCCTTATGCCCAGTCATGTGAAGCGGGTGAAACTTTATAGTAGCGATGGCGTGCCTCTTTTCTATCATGCAAAGATTGAAAAGCAAATTGATGAAATGCATAGCCCCATGGTTCGCTTACCCTCGGGCGGTTCAATCGTTATTCATCCCACAGAAGCGTTAGTTTCCATTGATATTAACTCTGGTCGAGCGACAAAAGAGCGCCATATTGAAGAAACAGCTTATAAGACAAACTTGGAAGCCGCTGAAGAGATCTATCGTCAGGTGCGTTTAAGAGATCTGGCAGGACTGATTGTTATTGACTTTATTGATATGGACAATAATAAGAATACTGCCAATGTAGAGAGACGTGTACGTGAGATTTTCCGTAATGACCGTGCCCGTGTACAAATTGGTAAAATAAGCCCCTTTGGACTTTTAGAATTATCACGTCAACGTCTCAAGCCAAGCATTTTGGAAACAGCTTCTGTACCCTGCCCGCACTGCCAAGCAACAGGCTTTATTCGGTCAACTGAATCTGTAGCGATCATGATCATTCGTATCCTTGAAGAAGAAGGTTTTGCAAAGAAAGCTAAAAAAGTCTTATTGAAGGTTCCAGAAGCTGTTGCTTTTTATATCCTGAACAATAAGCGTTTACAGTTATCTTCAATGGAAAAGCGCCATGGATTCACTGTTGTTATTGAAAGTGATCCTAAAATTATAACACCTAATTATACGATCACACGTCTTGAAGAAGTCGAGACAAAAAAACCACAAGTCTCAGAAGAACCCCGGGAACAAAAGGAAGTTCAAGAAGAGACTCCTACTCCCCAACATCCTCACCAACAAAAGAAAGGTGGAGGACGTAATCGTCATCGTCGTCGTTCAAAACATCAGCATCATACTCAAAATTTTAATCAACCGCATCATGGTGAAGACGCACATCAACCTTCTGAACCAAATGGAAACATCAAGCCTCCTGTTCAAAACGAAGTTCACACCGATGAAATGCCTATGAAGAAGCAAGATGAATCCAGCCAATCAGAGGGTGCGACGACAGGATCAGGAGGAGGTAGCGGTGGACATCGACATCGTCACCGCCATCGTCATTTTAGGCACCGTCATAAGAACCGTCCTCATAATCCACAACAAGGAGATGAGAAGGCTCAAGGAGCTTCACAATCAGAGGGAGCTTCCCCCTCTCCTACCCATGAACATACGCAAGCACCTACACAGAAATCGAAAGAAAATATTCCTGTGAGTGATACTGCTTCTCATGAAGGCCCTGAGAGCACGACGAAGGGAAAAGGTAAGGGTCGTAAAAGCTGGCTTAAAAGATTGATTAAAAAAACAGATGAAAACAATTAAACATATTCTTCTTTTCTGTGCTCTCTGGTTTGGAATTCAAAATTCCGCAGTAGCTTTGACTGTCTTTAAAGAAGGTACAATCATTCGTGATGCAGAAATTGAACAAGTCTTGAGGGATTTCACCAAGCCTATCTTTGAAGCTGCGGGATTAAACCCAAAAGATCTTCAATTGTTTGTGATCGTGGACGATACAATCAATGCGGCTGCTACAACAAATTATACTTTTCTGTTAAATACTGGTTTTTTAACGGGTGCTAACAATGCCTCTGAGATCATCGGAGTTCTTGCTCACGAAACAGGCCACATCGCGGATGGACATATTGCCCGGTCTGAGTCTGCAATGGCAAAATCACAACTTTTAGGCCTTGGCGCTATGGCTTTAGCTGCAGCTGCGGCTTATGTTGGTCGACCACAAAGTGGAACAGGTATAGGGTCAGACGTCACGAACAAAGGTGGTTCTGTGATGTATGATTCTATTGATGCTTATCGAAATGATGCAAGTGCGATAGTAGGCACTGGCATGGCTTTTGGACTAAAAAACCTTATGAAATATAGCCGAGGACAAGAAGGTTCAGCCGACCAAGCAGCCATTAAATTTTTAAATAAGCTTGATTGGTCCCCTCAAGGTTTGTTTGACTTTATGAAAAAATTACATCAACAAGAACTTTTATCACCTGAGATGCAAGACCCCTATATGCTTAGCCATCCTTTGACAACAGAGCGTCTTGAAGCTTTTAAACAAGCAATTGCTAAAGTTCCTCAGACCAAAGCAATTCCCCATAAATTTGAAACTGAATTTCAACTTATCAAGGCTAAGCTTATTGCTTTCCTAAAACCTGCTCAGGTTATTATTAAATATCCAAGCAAAGATACGTCACCAGAAGCGCGCTATGCGCGCGCCATTGCAGCTTTCAGAAACAGCAATATGGAGCAAGCGTTAACTTTGATGGATGGATTGATTAAGGATTTTCCAAATAATGCTTACTTTTATGAGCAAAAAGGACAGATCCTTTATGAAAGTGGAAAGCTTCCACAAGCCATTGACTGTTTTCATCAAGCTGTCGAACGGGATCACCGTAACTCTCCTATCATTCGTTTATTTTACGCACAAGCACTTATAGAATCTGAGAACCCTGCATCCTTAACCAAGGCCAAGGAACAGCTGCTCGGCATCATGGATCGTGAACGTTTTAATCCAAATCTCTGGTATTCTTTATCCGTGGTTTACGGTCGCGAAGGAGATATGGGAAAAAGCGCTCTTTATCTGGCCGAAAAAGCACTTTGTGAACGAAAATACGAGATTGCTGAAAAGCAAGCTAAACGCGCACTCACAATGCTAAAAAATGACGTCGATAAGCTTCAAGCCAATGATATCCTCAAAGGACTCGATGCCGTGAAAAAGGATTCTCCTTCTTCTGAGGATGATTAAGCACTTTTTATATCGACGTCCGCGCATCATCCTTGTATTGTTTTTTCCGAGATAATTATTTAATGGGGAGAATTATGTACCAATCACTCAAAATTTTTGCACTCAGCACAGCATTATTAATGACAAACAATGTTACGTCTCTTAAGGCTGCATGGTCTGAACAAGCTAAGAGCACGCATACTGAAGTAGATACTGGCACATCACAGGACGTGCAAAAAAAGATTAATGCGAATCGTGAAAAGCTTTTTGCAGCTGCTAATGTACCCTTTGTTGGGGCTTCAGCAGGCAAAGTCATTGGCGTTATGTTTGTTGATCATCTCTGTGGACACTGTAAAACTTTTTACGCGACTGCTGAAGCAGTCTTAGCGAAACATCCTGACGTTCGTATTCTTGTACGCTCTATTCCTCTTTTTGGAGAACCTTCTGTGTTCATTGAACGCGCTGCGCAAGCTGCTTTTTTTCAAGACCCTGATAAATATGAAAAATTTATTCAATTGATTCACAAAATGGGTCCTGCAGCGAATGAACAAAGCATCCCAGGATTAGCAAAGTCAGTGGGCCTTAATCCTGATCAATTATTGAAAGATATGAATTCACCGAAAGTTGCACAGCTTTTACACGAAAATAGCCGTTTAGCTGAAGTGATGGGGATCAATGCCACGCCAACATCTATTATTGATGGTGTTCTTATTGAAGGGGGCGTATCAGGAGATGCGCTTGAACAGCTCATTGCTCTGACCAAAAGTCAGCAGGCTTAACTGGACACTAGAGCGCTGGATAAGAAGGAAAACTGGGGCGAGTGATGGGAATTGAACCCACGACCTCCAGTGCCACAAACTGGCGCTCTAACCAACTGAGCTACACCCGCCACCTAAGAATGGGTTTTTTTAACCTATTCATTTCCCATCGTCAAGGAAATGCGACGAAAGTTCCTGAATTAAAAATCACTTTTTTCAAAATTAAGATGCTTTTGTCCAGCGCTCTTTTTTGTTATAGCTGCTAAACCAAGGAGGGGTGCCGGAGCGGTCGAACGGGGCGGTCTCGAAAACCGTTGTGCGTGTAAGCGTACCGAGGGTTCGAATCCCTCCCCCTCCGCCAGATTTTTTGAGGCTGCGTTTTATATGCGTCATCAAAAACCGTCATCACAAGAAATCACAGATGACAAAGAAGTTCAGTAAACACCTGGATCACCAGGTTCTTGCAGGGCAAGCGATAGCGATTGAGATACGTACTTCACTTTCTCTATTTTAGTTGTTTCACTCCTCAAAATCTCTATTATTGCCCCCCTTTATCTCCGATACATGCGAACACTCTGGTCAAAGGTATAAATATTCTAAACCTTTTGATTTACCTGGGTTTTAAAGAAAGAAGACCGAGGTAGAAAACAGATTAAACTAACTCTTATTATTATCTCGTTTAATTAGTTTTTGACAAAAAAATATCTTTAGAAAATTTCTGAAAAATCAACGGCGACTTTCTTTAGCTCGGTTGTTTCGTGGAGCCATATATACACTTCATTTTTCAAATGAGTATTTTCTTTGATAAAAACTAAAAAATCACCGCAGCCATTAGTTGCTATAGCAATTGCGTTGTCTGGAAACCCTCTCCATTCGCGGGCTAATTTTGTTTCTTTGAAAATGCTATTGCACGTCCTGCTAATAGTTTTTTTATCTGTTTTATCAAAAAATGGAAATAGCTGCCAATGATCATCAGAAAACTCAATTTCTCCGCCATTTTCATTCATCATTTTGTTTCGATATGATGAAGGAAATTTACAGCCTATTTCTTTTTCATTTTCTAAAATTATATTTTCTTGAGTAGGAAAAGCCATGTGTTTATCCATAATAATTTGCTCATGATGTCGATTATTTAGATGATTGTCAATCCAACATAAAAAAACTTGTTCTTTGGTTTAAAAAAAGAAACAGAGAGTACATGATGAATTTCATCTTATGTACAGAGAGCCAATTTTATATTCTCTAATTACATCTCTTTGGAGTTGGTTAAGTTATAGTGAAGAGAGACGTTTTATTATAACCTAAACTTAATGGTAAAAAATCATCCTAAGTCACTTCGGTACAATATGAAGCGAATTTGTACATCCATACGTATATAAACTTATAGAAGAAGGTAGGACTATTCATCCAAAAACTGAAGAGCTAAAAGCTAGGATTTTTACACAAGATCACTTAAAAGAAATACTAAAAGCCGCAAGATTTAGCTATATTAGAACTCTCAAAGATTTTGACCACTTTAAGAAACTGTTTAACCAAGATGAGTCTATCGTTGATGAATGCAGGAAATAAAAATTATCTCTCTTTAGCTGTATGGATCGTATCACTTATCGTGATTGGATCGATCATTGGGTCTTTAACGAAACCTGAGATTAGCACTTGGTATAGCACCTTAAATCGTTCAGCCATTACACCCCCAAACTATGTATTTCCGATTGCGTGGACTATTTTGTACGCGACAATCGGTGTTTGCGGATGGATCATTTGGCGCGCATCGTCATTTCCAGGTTTACGTCTCATCAAGTCCTTATATGCGCTTCAGTTAATTTTAAACTGGAGTTGGACGCCCTTGTTTTTCCACTATCACGCGCGCGGTTTTTCCCTTGTCGTTTTGGGGGCTATGGATATCGTCGTTAGCATGATTATTTATTCATCCTATTCAAAGATCAGAGCGGTATCGCTCCTTATGATTCCTTATTTAGCGTGGATTCTATTTGCGAGCTATTTAAATTTTTATATATGGCAGCATAATTGAATAGTATTTTTTTGTGGGAGTGTTAATTAAAAGAGAGACATGATATACAGCCTTCAAACAAAGATAGGAGGCAGAAATGCAAGTTAGATGTAAGGATTGTGGAAGCTTTAAACTTGTAAGAAATGGGAAGGCAAGAAAACATCAAAGATATAAATGCAAAGAATGAGGTCTGTCGTTTATCGAAGGTGATCGGAGACAGAAAACGCCTGTTGAAGCTCAGGCTTTAGCTGTCCTGTTGTATGGAATGGGAAAATCAAGTTATGGATTCATAGCAAAACTTTTTAAGGTTTCGAGAACAGCTGTTTACCACTGGATTCGTAATTTTTGTGAGGACCTTCCGCCCCCTCAAGTGCCAGAAGGGACCTATGATATTGACTTTGATGAGATGTGGCATTATGTCACTTCAAAAAAAACAAACTCTGGATTTGGAAAGCCTTGGATCGTCATGAAGGGAAAACCCTTGCCTGGGTTACAGGCCATCGTAATGCTAAAACCTTCCAAAGACTTTATGAAAAAGTAAAGCACGTCAAAGGAAACTTTTACACCGATGATTGGGAGGTTTACTCCCAGATTCTTCCTCAAGAGAGGCATATCATTGGAAAGTCAGGAACGACTCGTATTGAAAGTGATAACGCGAATACCAGGCATCACTTAGGGCGCATGGCAAGAAGAACGAGAATTGTCTCAAGAAGCAAAGATATGGTTGATCTTTCCTTGCGTCTTTCGCGGTTTCTGCAGGAACCCACCCATTTTGAAATAATCAGAGAAAAATTCTCGTCTATCTTTTAATTAATACTCCCTTTTTTAATTAGCAACGGCGGTCAAGCATACAAGATATAATCATCGTATTTTTATTCATGTAAATGCGTACAACTGAAACGTTTTTTGAATATGGGTATTATGAATTATAAAGAACGAATCGATAGAGTAGTAAATTTTATAGGCGCGCATCTTGATCAGGATCTCGAACTGGATGAGCTTTGCCGTATCGCTTGTTTTTCAAAATACCATTTTCACAGACTGTTTACGGTTTACACAGGCTTACCTCTGAGAGGCTATATCAAGTGGCTGAGGCTTAAACGCGCTGCTCATCAACTGATTGTGCATAAAGAGGATACAATTATTAACATTGCTTTGGATGCAGGGTTTGAATCCCATGAATCATTTAGTCGAGCTTTTAAACAAATTTGCGGGCAAAGTCCTAGCGAATTTAGAAGCAAAGCTAATTGGAATAAATGGGAAAATCCGCCGCATCCACTGAATATTAAAGGCGAGAAAATTATGACAATTACGATTAAAGAACTACCCTCTAGAAAGCTTGCTGTTATGGAACATCATGGAGATCCCATGAGATTATCTGATACATTGGATAAACTCATGAGATGGGCAAAATCACAACCAATTGATTTGAAACCAAAGCCAGGAGAGGCTTTTGGTTTTGGTTACCATGATCCGAGAGAAGTGAAGCCGGAAGACTTCCGTTTTGATTTAGCCTTGGCTGTTCCTAAAGATTTTAAATTGAATGATCAGGTTATAGAAAGGGTTCTGCCTGCCGGGCGATATGCGGTCACCACCCACAAGGGGTCTCGTGACACTATTGGTGATACGATTTACAACCTCTATCGCGATTGGTTGCCCGAATCTAAAGAAGAACTTGGTGATCTACCTTGCATATTTTGTTACTACAATTTTGATCATGAGGTTGCTGAAACAGAACTTCTGACAGAAATTTGGGTGCTTTTAAAATAATGGGACAGCGTATAGGAATAAGTGAGGTGCACGCTTGGCACCTCACTTAATATATTTAAATCAAGTTTCTAAAATTAATTCTGTCTTATAGTGTCTTCTGTCATTTCCATATATTTAATTTGGCTAGAACCTTTAAGAGTCAAGGTCAGTCTCTGGGTTCCCTTCTTATACCAAACAGTGACTTCTTCATCGTCATCTAAATCCAATTTACATTTTGTTTCATCCTTCTTGATAAGCAGACTTTTCATTGTTTATGCTGCTAAAATAAAAAATACGGGAAGCCCATGATCTTAACATACACGGCAGTCGCCGCGGCGGGGCTCTATGCGTATAACACCGCACGCATGATGAACCATCTCATGCAGCTATGACGGATTACAAAAATTGGGCAGTGATAACCGCTTCTATTTTTCTACTTCTAACTATTTTGTCTATCAAGCTATATAAAGCTAATCAAAAACAGAAGTTTGTTTTTATTGGATGTTTGATTATAGCAACTTCTCTTTTATTCATCCCTAGATGGAAAGAAGCAGAAGTAGTGTACAGGATGGCCCCTTGGTGTTATATCTATACCAAACGCTGATGCGCATAAAAATATGATGAAAAAAGATCATGATCATTAATCATGAAATTTTAGCAATTTGTTTCGCAGTTTGATTTTCTCTTGCTGGACTCAAGTTGAATAGTTACATGAGATATATCGTGATTTCTTTTAATAATTTCTGATAATTTCTCAGTGAGGCTATCATGATAGTGATCAAAATCAACATTTATGTGAACAGATAGGGCAGTTTCTCTAGTGCTAATTGGCCAAATATGTAAATCGTGTATAGCAATTACTTCTGCATTCTCCATCAAATTTAATTTTAGCTTTTCCATATCAATAGAAGTTGGGACTGCAAGAAGCATGAGATTTAAAGACTCCTTAAACAATCCCCAAGAGCTAATTAATATTATTGCCGCAATGACCAAACTTATTATTGGATCTATCCAAAACCAAGATTTCCAAAGAATAAATAAACCCGCAAAAATCACGCCTAAAGAAACTAATGCATCCAGAAGCATATGCAAAAAGGCGCCTTGAATATTAATATCAGTGTGACGATCATGAAAAAAGAAAAAGGCAGTCATTCCATTTATAATCACTCCTATAAATGCCACTATAATCACGGTAGTTGATGCTATAGGCTGATCAATCCCTAAACGTTGAATTGCTTCCCATATAATTCCGCCCACTGCCAGGAATAATAGGATAGCATTAATAAATGCCGCTATAATTGTTGCATTTTTATAACCATAAGTAAATTTTTGAGGAGCTTTTTTATAGGTAAGCCAATACCCAAACCAAGCTATCAATAAACCAAAAACGTCCCCAGCATTATGAGCCGCATCCGCTATAAGAGCTAATGATTGAGATTGCAATCCATAAAATATTTCAGTGATGATAAAAATCGAATTTAAAAATATTCCAATGATAAATTTTTTATTAATGCTATGATCATGAGAATGATCCATGTTTCAATACCCCTTTACCAGGATAATTATTGATCAATATTTAGCAAGCATTATATTGTTTTATGCTTTGAAAACAGCTTGTAAAGAACAGGAATAATGAGCATAGTCAACAGAGTTGACGTGATAAGCCCTCCAATGACAACCGTTGCAAGAGGTTTTTGTACTTCCGCCCCCGTTCCAGTTGCAATTGCCATAGGTACAAACCCGAGAGATGCCACAAGAGCAGTCATGAGCACAGGTCTAAGCCTTGTCAATGCGCCATCTTTAATGGCAATTTCCAGACTTTCTTTTTTAAGTTTATCATTAATAGTTGTAACCATTACAAGGCCATTCAAAACCACTATTCCAGAAAGAGCAATGAAACCAACTGCAGCAGAAATCGAAAATGGGATACCGCGGAGCCATAAACTTAAAATCCCGCCAGTTAAAGCAAGTGGGACAGCTGTAAAAATAAAAAGCGCTCCTTGAACGGAATTAAGAGCAGCAAACAAAAGCATAAAAATCATAAAGAAACAACCAGGTACTACCCAATAGAGTCTTTCTTTTGCCTCCATAAGATTCTTGAATTGTCCTCCCCATTCCAACCAATATCCGACCGGTATTTGGATAGACTGCTTAATAGATAACTCCGCATTTTTTACAAAAGTTGCGATGTCAGTCCCACGGACATTTGCTTGAACTACAACGCGCCTTTTTCCATTCTCTCTGCTGATTTGATTAGGGCCATCTGTTATAACAAGTTCCACTACTTCTTTCATCGGGATGGAAACAACTTTGTCTTTTAAATTACCAGAGATTGTATCTTTTTCTGAGAATGGTTTTTTAAGAAAAATTGGAAGGTTTTCAAGAAGTGCAAAATTTTCTCTTAGTTCTCCTGAAAGCTTAACGATGATGTCATATTTTCTATCTCCTTCAAAAACAACACCTGCTTCACGACCACCAATAGCAATACTGATAACATTTAAAATATCATTCACATTAAGTCCAAGGCGCGCCATACGGTCACGATTAAGTTTAAAATCTAGAACAGGTAATCCTGTAGTTTGCTCAACCTTAACATCAGCAGCTCCAGAAATTTTTTTCAAAACGCCAGAAATTTGACTGGCAGTTTGATTCATGATATCAAAGTCATCTCCATAAATTTTTACAGCAACATCACTACGAACACCTGCTATCAGTTCATTAAATCGCATTTGAATGGGCTGAGTAAATTCATAGGTATTTCCAGGAATAGACGCAACTGCTTTCTGAATATTCTCAATTAATTCAGCTTTTTTAAGTTCTGGATTGGGCCATTCAGATCGAGATTTAAAAATAATAAAAGTATCTGAAATATTAGGAGGCATAGGATCAGCAGCCATTTCAGCAGTACCAGTCTTTGAAAAAACAAATGAAACTTCTGGAAAGGAGGCCACTGTTCTTTCTATTTCAAATTGTATAACTTGAGAAGTCGTTAAAGAAGTGCTTGGTATGCGCATAGCATTCATAGCTAAATCTTTCTCATCGAGCGTTGGCACAAATTCTTGCCCCAACTGTGAAAAGATTATGGCAGAAAAAACAAATGCGACAATTGTGGATAATAAGACATTTTTCGGCTTTTCTAGCGCATAATCAAGAGCTTTTTCATAATATTGAGTTGCTCGTGTCATAAATGAACCTTGCGTTTCATCATGCCCCCCTTTTACAAAAAGAGCAGTCATAGCAGGAATAAAAGTGATCGATAGAATAAAAGCGCTAATAAGGGCCATGATGACCGTAATGGCCATAGGTTGAAACATTTTCCCCTCAACACCTGTAAAAGTTAAAAGTGGGATATAGACTAAGACTAAAATGGCTTGTCCATAGAGGGTAGGACGACTCATCTCTTTTGTAGCATCGACAACCTCTTTTAGCCTTTCGGCTAAATTGAGAGGGCGTTTTAATTCATGGGATTTCTCATTTAATCTTCTTAAAAAATTTTCAATAATGATGACCGATCCATCTACCAAAAGACCAAAATCCAAAGCTCCTAAACTCATTAAATTTGCGCTTGTTCGTGTTCCCAGCATACCCATGGACGTCATCAGCATAGTAATAGGTATGACAGATGCTGTAATAAGAGCTGCTCTAAAATTTTTGAGCATGAGAAATAAGATAACAATAACAAGTAAAGCGCCTTCGCTTAAATTTTTAGCCACAGTTTTAACAGTTGCTTCGACTAATTTTGTTCTATTTAGAACTGTTTGTGCACTAATACCTGGAGGTAATGTTTTAACAATCTCATTAAATTTTTGATCAACTGCATCGGCAACAATCCGACTATTTGAACCAATCAACATAAGCGCTGTTCCCACTACCGCGTCTGATCCATTTTCGCTACCACTTCCCGTCCGCAGCTCTCTACCAATTTCTACACTCGCCACATCTTTTAAGTAAACCGGAGTGCTGTTTTTCGATGAAACAACAATATTTTGAATTTGTTCAATTGTTTCTGTTCTGCCATCTGCGCGAACAGTTAAAGACTCTCCATTTTTCTCGATATATCCAGCGCCCAGACTAAGATTATTTCGTTCTACAATTTCTTGAATATCTGTAAAACTTAGCCCTAAGGCAATCAATTTATAGGGATCTGGCTGAACGTGATACTGTTTTACATAACCTCCTATGGAATCTATACCTGCAACACCAGGAACCGTTTTTAGCTGAGGTTTAATAATCCAATCTTGAATAGTTCTTAAGTAGCCAGATTTTTCATAATCTTTCTTCAGAATATAGCCTTCAGGTGTCAAATAGCTACCATCTGATTGAAATCCTGGCTTTCCATCTACGATTTTAGCTGTCTTTGGATGTTCATATTGTAAAGTCCACATGTATATTTCGCCAAGGCCTGTTGATATAGCCCCCATTTTAGGAGCAACATTCGCAGGCAGATTTTCTTTTGCTTCGGTCAATTTTTCGCTGACTTGTTGTCTTGCAAAGTAGATATTAACATCATCATTAAAAATAGCCGTAACTTGAGAAAAACCATTCCGAGATAATGACCGGGTTGATTGAAGGCCAGGAATTCCAGAAAGAGCGGTTTCAATAGGAAAGGTAACTTGCTTTTCAATTTGAAAAGGAGAGAATCCAGAAACAATAGTATTAATTTGAACTTGGTTATTTGTAATATCAGGAACTGCATCAATGGGCAGATACTTAAGACTAATGATACCAAAGATAGAGGTAATAAAAACCAAAAACACAACAAAAAAACGTTTTTTTGTTACCCATTGAACGATCTTCTCAAGCATAAATTACCTCTCTCAATGGGAATCTTCAGATTCACTTTTTCCAAATTCAGCTTTAAGAAGAAAAGAATTTTTGATAACCACTTCATCTCCTTCTTTTAATCCATCAATAATTTCTAAAAATTCACCTTTTTCTGATCCTTTTATGTTAATCAATTTTGCTTCAAAGGAATGTTCATTGGTTTTTATAAATACTACAATTTTTCCATCAATACGTTGTATGGCTGAACTGGGTAAGCTCAAGAGGGCTGAATTCTCATCTATAACCACTTGGGCTTTTATAAAATCTCCTGGATGTAATGCATGCTGAGGATTACTCATTTGAATAACAGCACGCCCCGTTCGACTTTCTTCATTAATTACGGGACTAACATACATAATAAGACCAGAATTGATAAGCTCTCCTTGATGAGCAAATACATCTACCTTTTGATCTTTTTTAATTTTTGGTAACTCTTCTGCAGAAATTGCGAGATTGATCCAAACCGTATCTAAGTTTGCAATTACAAAGATTTGTTTATCGCTGGAAATAACCTCACCAAGGGTGATATGACGTTCAATAATTTTTCCATCAATTGGGGAATCAATTGTGTATATATTAAGGGGGGATTCTTGTGTGGGAAGTTTTTGTATCTGTTTCTCCGTCATACTGAGAGCTAAAAGATTTTGTTTAGCTTTTTCAAGGTTAATTTTAGCATTTTCGTAATTGTTTCTTGTTTGAATAAACTGGACTTCAGCTCTAACTTTTAGTTTCCAAAGTTTTTCTTCTCTTCCAAGTAAATCTTTTTGTAAACCTAAGTTTTTATAAGCTGAAATATAAGATGATTTTGCTTCAGCCATATCTCGACTTTGTAACGTGACTAGAGGTTCACCAGATTTTGCTACCTCTCCTAGCCCCTTAAATATTTCTTTCACAACACCAGGTACAGATGCAACCACGTGAGTGATCTTGTTTTCATTCAATGCAATTTGTCCAGGAAAGGTGATGCGATGCTGAAAATGATTTTTTTTGAGAGTTATTGTTTGAAGATCAAAGCGTTTTATTTGCTCATTTGTTAATTTAATCACTTTTCTTTCTTCGTGATTATTTTCTTTTTTAGACTTATCATCTTGAGGATATTTTTCAATGCTTTTACTAAAATAAGAAATCGAATTTTTTAAGAAAAAGCCTCCCGCAAAGCTTACTAGCACAAGCGCTACACTAATAGCAATGAGTAGCCTCCTTTTATTCATCATATTCGATCCTAACAATCATTTAATTTAAGCCCCACTTCTATACATAATTAGCTTGCAAAGCATTAAGAATTTACTAATGGTTTTGTTAAACAACTCAGTTTGGAGGCGGTTAGTCAACGGTTAACTGATCTCCGCCACTATTACTACAAACTAATCCTTGATGAATTTTCCCCATACTTTGATTTCTGGATTCGCATAGAGCTTGATGGGGCGTCCGATCAGATTAGATAGGATTGTACTCCTCGCCCAACCTATCCGCGATGTTATTCGAATAAAAGGTCATATAGAAATGTCTTTCGATCTATGTAATTTAGGCTGTCGGCTGAAGGCGCTACTTGGTGTGTCGACGACCAGTTGATATTTCGCTGTTCGTAGCCGGAGATCTTGACAATGATGGGTGTGGAAAAGGCCAGCTCGCCCATCACGCTATAGGTTATATAACCTTGAAAACGGATTTCGTAGAATGACATGTTGATCTTTATTTGTTAAGGTGAAATAAAAAATTGAGTAAGAAGAGTCATTGTTATGAATACGGATCTGGAAAAGGCCTTAAGTAAGGTTCCTGAAGTTACTTTAGGGTTTTGGATTATAAAAATTCTTGCAACGACATTAGGTGAAACGGGCGGTGATGCAGTTTCAATGTCTATGGGATTTGGATATCTTGCAGGTACTGCTATTTTTGCAATCATTTTTCTTACGGTCGTCTGGGTACAAATAAAAGCCACGCATTTTTCTCCTTTTACATATTGGACAACTATCATCGCTACGACCACAATCGGCACAACTTTGGCTGATTTTGCTGATAGATCTCTAGGTATCGGATACCCTGGAGGATCTTTGCTTCTTCTGACTTTATTGCTCTTATCTCTATTTATATGGCATCGCGCTTTGGGAACGATTTCTGTTCAAAGCATTACGACATACAAAGCAGAGATATTTTACTGGGTAACTATTATGTTTTCCCAAACATTAGGCACAGCATTAGGAGATTGGACAGCTGATACAGCTGGGCTTGGCTATACTGCCGCTGCCGGCATATTTAGCGGTCTCTTGGCTATCATTGTCTTAATCTATTTTAAAACTAATATCTCACGTACGGCGCTTTTTTGGACAGCCTTCATTCTAACGCGCCCCTTGGGTGCAGTTGTAGGCGATTTTCTTGATAAACCAATAGATCACGGAGGCCTTGAATTGAGCCGCTATACCGCTTCGATTTTATTATTGATCGCAATAATCGTTTGCACTTTTGTCTTTAAACAAAGAGCTGGAAAGGCTCATTAAAGATTCCTCTTGCTCCATTGGGGTGCTGCGCGCTTGTCTGTCAGCTAATTCAACAGATAATTAAAACCCTCGATAATCAACTGCTTTATTGATAAAGACTTGACGCTTGTCGGAAAAAGACTCAGAACCGGCTATCATCTTATCAACTATATTGTTCATATTTTTTGTGTCATCCCTCTTGATAAGCAGGCTTTTCATTGTTTATGCTGCTAAAATAAAAAATACGGGAAGCCCATGATCTTAACATACACGGCAGTCGCCGCGGCGGGGCTCTATGCGTATAACACCGCACGCATGATGAACCATCTCATGCAGCTATGACGGATTACAAAAATTGGGCAGTGATAACCGCTTCTATTTTTCTACTTCTAACTATTTTGTCTATCAAGCTATATAAAGCTAATCAAAAACAGAAGTTTGTTTTTATTGGATGTTTGATTATAGCAACTTCTCTTTTATTCATCCCTAGATGGAAAGAAGCAGAAGTAGTGTACAGGATGGCCCCTTGGTGTTATATCTATACCAAACGCTGATGCGCATAAAAATATGATGAAAAAAGATCATGATCATTAATCATGAAATTTTAGCAATTTGTTTCGCAGTTTGATTTTCTCTTGCTGGACTCAAGTTGAATAGTTACATGAGATATATCGTGATTTCTTTTAATAATTTCTGATAATTTCTCAGTGAGGCTATCATGATAGTGATCAAAATCAACATTTATGTGAACAGATAGGGCAGTTTCTCTAGTGCTAATTGGCCAAATATGTAAATCGTGTATAGCAATTACTTCTGCATTCTCCATCAAATTTAATTTTAGCTTTTCCATATCAATAGAAGTTGGGACTGCAAGAAGCATGAGATTTAAAGACTCCT
Source organism: Candidatus Nucleicultrix amoebiphila FS5 (assembly GCF_002117145.1). Classification (NCBI taxonomy): domain Bacteria; kingdom Pseudomonadati; phylum Pseudomonadota; class Alphaproteobacteria; order Holosporales; family Nucleicultricaceae (SeqCode); genus Nucleicultrix (SeqCode); species Nucleicultrix amoebiphila (SeqCode). Next base: position 321,437 of record NZ_CP008743.1, read on the forward strand.
TAAACAATCCCCAAGAGCTAATTAATATTATTGCCGCAATGACCAAACTTATTATTGGATCTATCCAAAACCAAGATTTCCAAAGAATAAATAAACCCGCAAAAATCACGCCTAAAGAAACTAATGCATCCAGAAGCATATGCAAAAAGGCGCCTTGAATATTAATATCAGTGTGACGATCATGAAAAAAGAAAAAGGCAGTCATTCCATTTATAATCACTCCTATAAATGCCACTATAATCACGGTAGTTGATGCTATAGGCTGATCAATCCCTAAACGTTGAATTGCTTCCCATATAATTCCGCCCACTGCCAGGAATAATAGGATAGCATTAATAAATGCCGCTATAATTGTTGCATTTTTATAACCATAAGTAAATTTTTGAGGAGCTTTTTTATAGGTAAGCCAATACCCAAACCAAGCTATCAATAAACCAAAAACGTCCCCAGCATTATGAGCCGCATCCGCTATAAGAGCTAATGATTGAGATTGCAATCCATAAAATATTTCAGTGATGATAAAAATCGAATTTAAAAATATTCCAATGATAAATTTTTTATTAATGCTATGATCATGAGAATGATCCATGTTTCAATACCCCTTTACCAGGATAATTATTGATCAATATTTAGCAAGCATTATATTGTTTTATGCTTTGAAAACAGCTTGTAAAGAACAGGAATAATGAGCATAGTCAACAGAGTTGACGTGATAAGCCCTCCAATGACAACCGTTGCAAGAGGTTTTTGTACTTCCGCCCCCGTTCCAGTTGCAATTGCCATAGGTACAAACCCGAGAGATGCCACAAGAGCAGTCATGAGCACAGGTCTAAGCCTTGTCAATGCGCCATCTTTAATGGCAATTTCCAGACTTTCTTTTTTAAGTTTATCATTAATAGTTGTAACCATTACAAGGCCATTCAAAACCACTATTCCAGAAAGAGCAATGAAACCAACTGCAGCAGAAATCGAAAATGGGATACCGCGGAGCCATAAACTTAAAATCCCGCCAGTTAAAGCAAGTGGGACAGCTGTAAAAATAAAAAGCGCTCCTTGAACGGAATTAAGAGCAGCAAACAAAAGCATAAAAATCATAAAGAAACAACCAGGTACTACCCAATAGAGTCTTTCTTTTGCCTCCATAAGATTCTTGAATTGTCCTCCCCATTCCAACCAATATCCGACCGGTATTTGGATAGACTGCTTAATAGATAACTCCGCATTTTTTACAAAAGTTGCGATGTCAGTCCCACGGACATTTGCTTGAACTACAACGCGCCTTTTTCCATTCTCTCTGCTGATTTGATTAGGGCCATCTGTTATAACAAGTTCCACTACTTCTTTCATCGGGATGGAAACAACTTTGTCTTTTAAATTACCAGAGATTGTATCTTTTTCTGAGAATGGTTTTTTAAGAAAAATTGGAAGGTTTTCAAGAAGTGCAAAATTTTCTCTTAGTTCTCCTGAAAGCTTAACGATGATGTCATATTTTCTATCTCCTTCAAAAACAACACCTGCTTCACGACCACCAATAGCAATACTGATAACATTTAAAATATCATTCACATTAAGTCCAAGGCGCGCCATACGGTCACGATTAAGTTTAAAATCTAGAACAGGTAATCCTGTAGTTTGCTCAACCTTAACATCAGCAGCTCCAGAAATTTTTTTCAAAACGCCAGAAATTTGACTGGCAGTTTGATTCATGATATCAAAGTCATCTCCATAAATTTTTACAGCAACATCACTACGAACACCTGCTATCAGTTCATTAAATCGCATTTGAATGGGCTGAGTAAATTCATAGGTATTTCCAGGAATAGACGCAACTGCTTTCTGAATATTCTCAATTAATTCAGCTTTTTTAAGTTCTGGATTGGGCCATTCAGATCGAGATTTAAAAATAATAAAAGTATCTGAAATATTAGGAGGCATAGGATCAGCAGCCATTTCAGCAGTACCAGTCTTTGAAAAAACAAATGAAACTTCTGGAAAGGAGGCCACTGTTCTTTCTATTTCAAATTGTATAACTTGAGAAGTCGTTAAAGAAGTGCTTGGTATGCGCATAGCATTCATAGCTAAATCTTTCTCATCGAGCGTTGGCACAAATTCTTGCCCCAACTGTGAAAAGATTATGGCAGAAAAAACAAATGCGACAATTGTGGATAATAAGACATTTTTCGGCTTTTCTAGCGCATAATCAAGAGCTTTTTCATAATATTGAGTTGCTCGTGTCATAAATGAACCTTGCGTTTCATCATGCCCCCCTTTTACAAAAAGAGCAGTCATAGCAGGAATAAAAGTGATCGATAGAATAAAAGCGCTAATAAGGGCCATGATGACCGTAATGGCCATAGGTTGAAACATTTTCCCCTCAACACCTGTAAAAGTTAAAAGTGGGATATAGACTAAGACTAAAATGGCTTGTCCATAGAGGGTAGGACGACTCATCTCTTTTGTAGCATCGACAACCTCTTTTAGCCTTTCGGCTAAATTGAGAGGGCGTTTTAATTCATGGGATTTCTCATTTAATCTTCTTAAAAAATTTTCAATAATGATGACCGATCCATCTACCAAAAGACCAAAATCCAAAGCTCCTAAACTCATTAAATTTGCGCTTGTTCGTGTTCCCAGCATACCCATGGACGTCATCAGCATAGTAATAGGTATGACAGATGCTGTAATAAGAGCTGCTCTAAAATTTTTGAGCATGAGAAATAAGATAACAATAACAAGTAAAGCGCCTTCGCTTAAATTTTTAGCCACAGTTTTAACAGTTGCTTCGACTAATTTTGTTCTATTTAGAACTGTTTGTGCACTAATACCTGGAGGTAATGTTTTAACAATCTCATTAAATTTTTGATCAACTGCATCGGCAACAATCCGACTATTTGAACCAATCAACATAAGCGCTGTTCCCACTACCGCGTCTGATCCATTTTCGCTACCACTTCCCGTCCGCAGCTCTCTACCAATTTCTACACTCGCCACATCTTTTAAGTAAACCGGAGTGCTGTTTTTCGATGAAACAACAATATTTTGAATTTGTTCAATTGTTTCTGTTCTGCCATCTGCGCGAACAGTTAAAGACTCTCCATTTTTCTCGATATATCCAGCGCCCAGACTAAGATTATTTCGTTCTACAATTTCTTGAATATCTGTAAAACTTAGCCCTAAGGCAATCAATTTATAGGGATCTGGCTGAACGTGATACTGTTTTACATAACCTCCTATGGAATCTATACCTGCAACACCAGGAACCGTTTTTAGCTGAGGTTTAATAATCCAATCTTGAATAGTTCTTAAGTAGCCAGATTTTTCATAATCTTTCTTCAGAATATAGCCTTCAGGTGTCAAATAGCTACCATCTGATTGAAATCCTGGCTTTCCATCTACGATTTTAGCTGTCTTTGGATGTTCATATTGTAAAGTCCACATGTATATTTCGCCAAGGCCTGTTGATATAGCCCCCATTTTAGGAGCAACATTCGCAGGCAGATTTTCTTTTGCTTCGGTCAATTTTTCGCTGACTTGTTGTCTTGCAAAGTAGATATTAACATCATCATTAAAAATAGCCGTAACTTGAGAAAAACCATTCCGAGATAATGACCGGGTTGATTGAAGGCCAGGAATTCCAGAAAGAGCGGTTTCAATAGGAAAGGTAACTTGCTTTTCAATTTGAAAAGGAGAGAATCCAGAAACAATAGTATTAATTTGAACTTGGTTATTTGTAATATCAGGAACTGCATCAATGGGCAGATACTTAAGACTAATGATACCAAAGATAGAGGTAATAAAAACCAAAAACACAACAAAAAAACGTTTTTTTGTTACCCATTGAACGATCTTCTCAAGCATAAATTACCTCTCTCAATGGGAATCTTCAGATTCACTTTTTCCAAATTCAGCTTTAAGAAGAAAAGAATTTTTGATAACCACTTCATCTCCTTCTTTTAATCCATCAATAATTTCTAAAAATTCACCTTTTTCTGATCCTTTTATGTTAATCAATTTTGCTTCAAAGGAATGTTCATTGGTTTTTATAAATACTACAATTTTTCCATCAATACGTTGTATGGCTGAACTGGGTAAGCTCAAGAGGGCTGAATTCTCATCTATAACCACTTGGGCTTTTATAAAATCTCCTGGATGTAATGCATGCTGAGGATTACTCATTTGAATAACAGCACGCCCCGTTCGACTTTCTTCATTAATTACGGGACTAACATACATAATAAGACCAGAATTGATAAGCTCTCCTTGATGAGCAAATACATCTACCTTTTGATCTTTTTTAATTTTTGGTAACTCTTCTGCAGAAATTGCGAGATTGATCCAAACCGTATCTAAGTTTGCAATTACAAAGATTTGTTTATCGCTGGAAATAACCTCACCAAGGGTGATATGACGTTCAATAATTTTTCCATCAATTGGGGAATCAATTGTGTATATATTAAGGGGGGATTCTTGTGTGGGAAGTTTTTGTATCTGTTTCTCCGTCATACTGAGAGCTAAAAGATTTTGTTTAGCTTTTTCAAGGTTAATTTTAGCATTTTCGTAATTGTTTCTTGTTTGAATAAACTGGACTTCAGCTCTAACTTTTAGTTTCCAAAGTTTTTCTTCTCTTCCAAGTAAATCTTTTTGTAAACCTAAGTTTTTATAAGCTGAAATATAAGATGATTTTGCTTCAGCCATATCTCGACTTTGTAACGTGACTAGAGGTTCACCAGATTTTGCTACCTCTCCTAGCCCCTTAAATATTTCTTTCACAACACCAGGTACAGATGCAACCACGTGAGTGATCTTGTTTTCATTCAATGCAATTTGTCCAGGAAAGGTGATGCGATGCTGAAAATGATTTTTTTTGAGAGTTATTGTTTGAAGATCAAAGCGTTTTATTTGCTCATTTGTTAATTTAATCACTTTTCTTTCTTCGTGATTATTTTCTTTTTTAGACTTATCATCTTGAGGATATTTTTCAATGCTTTTACTAAAATAAGAAATCGAATTTTTTAAGAAAAAGCCTCCCGCAAAGCTTACTAGCACAAGCGCTACACTAATAGCAATGAGTAGCCTCCTTTTATTCATCATATTCGATCCTAACAATCATTTAATTTAAGCCCCACTTCTATACATAATTAGCTTGCAAAGCATTAAGAATTTACTAATGGTTTTGTTAAACAACTCAGTTTGGAGGCGGTTAGTCAACGGTTAACTGATCTCCGCCACTATTACTACAAACTAATCCTTGATGAATTTTCCCCATACTTTGATTTCTGGATTCGCATAGAGCTTGATGGGGCGTCCGATCAGATTAGATAGGATTGTACTCCTCGCCCAACCTATCCGCGATGTTATTCGAATAAAAGGTCATATAGAAATGTCTTTCGATCTATGTAATTTAGGCTGTCGGCTGAAGGCGCTACTTGGTGTGTCGACGACCAGTTGATATTTCGCTGTTCGTAGCCGGAGATCTTGACAATGATGGGTGTGGAAAAGGCCAGCTCGCCCATCACGCTATAGGTTATATAACCTTGAAAACGGATTTCGTAGAATGACATGTTGATCTTTATTTGTTAAGGTGAAATAAAAAATTGAGTAAGAAGAGTCATTGTTATGAATACGGATCTGGAAAAGGCCTTAAGTAAGGTTCCTGAAGTTACTTTAGGGTTTTGGATTATAAAAATTCTTGCAACGACATTAGGTGAAACGGGCGGTGATGCAGTTTCAATGTCTATGGGATTTGGATATCTTGCAGGTACTGCTATTTTTGCAATCATTTTTCTTACGGTCGTCTGGGTACAAATAAAAGCCACGCATTTTTCTCCTTTTACATATTGGACAACTATCATCGCTACGACCACAATCGGCACAACTTTGGCTGATTTTGCTGATAGATCTCTAGGTATCGGATACCCTGGAGGATCTTTGCTTCTTCTGACTTTATTGCTCTTATCTCTATTTATATGGCATCGCGCTTTGGGAACGATTTCTGTTCAAAGCATTACGACATACAAAGCAGAGATATTTTACTGGGTAACTATTATGTTTTCCCAAACATTAG